>JBKJUS010000025.1:0-34145 GCA_046590575.1 Mycobacteriales bacterium
AGGTGGTCGGCGAGCAACGCCAGACGGAGCGCGGGCGAGGGGAGCGAGACGACGGCGAGGCGCAGGCTGTCCCGCTCGAGCGACCCGCGCAGCACCACGACGTCGGCGCTGCCGAGCTGCACGGCGACGTCGTCGACTACTCGCGCGTTGGCCGTCGCGGTCGTGGCGAGTACCGGCGTACCGGCGGGTAGGTCGCGCATCAGGTGGCGCAGCCGTCGGTAGTCGGGCCGGAAGTCGTGACCCCAGTCGGAGATGCAGTGCGCCTCGTCGACGACGAGCAGCCCGGCGGTCGCGGCGAGCTGGGGGAGTACGGCGTCGCGGAAGCCCGGGTTGTTCAGCCGTTCCGGGCTGACCAGCAGCACGTCGACCGCGGCGTTGTTGACTCGGTCGACCACCTCGTCCCACTCCTCAATGTTGGACGAGTTGATGGTCACCGCACGGATCCCGGCGCGTTCGGCTGCGGCGATCTGGTTGCGCATCAGCGCGAGGAGCGGCGACACGATGACCGTCGGCCCCGCACCGCGTGAGCGCAGTAGTGCTGTCGCGACGAAGTAGACGGCGGACTTGCCCCAGCCGGTGCGCTGCACGACCAGCGCGCGACTGCGGTCGACGACGAGCGCCCGGATCGCGGTCCACTGGTCCTCGCGCAGCACCGCGTCCGGGCCGGCCAGGTCGCGCAGCACGCGGGTGGCGTCGTCGTACAGCGGCTCGGTCATGGGCCAGAGCATGGCCGACCGGTGCGACACTGCGCGGCCCGACGTTGGCAGTTGGAGCGTCGGCGCGCCATAGATGACGCGCCCGCGCTCCGCCCCCTAACGCCACGTCGGGGCATGGCAGCCCCTGATATCCATGTGCACAGTCGAACAGCGAGTCGTTCAGTTTGCCGACCTCGGCAACGCGTGTTGTCACGCGGCCTCTCCGTTGTGCGCGGTGATCAGCCAGGCCGCGGAGTTGAACAGTACGCCGTCGGGTGTCTCGTGCTGCTCGATCATCGCGCGAAGGTTCGACAGCGACTGCGCGCGGTTCTCGTCGTCGAGATCGTGGCTCAGTCCGCGCACGATCCCCATGCTGCACATGAACGCGTACGCGTCATCGGCATCGCGACCGAACACCATCGGCTCGTCCACCGGCTCCACGCGTACGTCGAGGAACCCCGCCTCGCCGAGGACGCGGCGGATGTGGTCGGCGTCGGCGAGGCCGAAAGGTCCCGGCAGCCCGGGCGGCGGCTCGGGCAGCTCGCGGCCGGCCGCCAGCGCAGTGCGGATGCCGACAAGCCATTCGTTCTCGTGGAGCGGGCGCCACGACGTGAGCGCAAGCCTTCCGGCCGGGCGCAGCGCCGTGCGGATGTTCGCGAACGCCGCGACGGGGTCGATGAAGAACATCGCGCCGTGCGAGCTGATGGCGAGGTCGAACGCGCCCGCAGGGAAGGGGTGCACCTGCGCATCGCCCTGGACGAACTCGATGTTGCCGATGCCCTCGCGCTGCGCGGCATCACGGGCGTGCGCGAGCATCGGCGACGACAGGTCGATCCCGACGACCCGGCCTTTGGACGCGAGCCGCGCAACGCTGCGGGTGGACGGCCCGGTGCCGCACCCGACGTCAAGCACCTCGTCTCGCGGCCGCACCGACACTTCGGCGAGGAACTTCGCCCAGAGCCGGCCGCCGGCACCCTCGTAGTGATCGGCGCTGGCCGCCCAGTGCTCGCCCTCGGCCCCGTCCCACGCTGCGGCCATCTCGGTGTTTGCGATCGTCATCACAGCCAACCTCCGGTAACATGGTCCCTTATGGACCATCGTGATAGTCCAAAGGGGACCGTGTCAACACCGGAGCTGACGACGACGTCGTATGCCATCCTCGGCCTGCTCGCATTGAAGCCGTGGACGACCTATGAGCTCGCGCAGCAGATGGAGCGCGCGCTCGGGCTGTTCTGGCCGCGGACGCGCAGCAAGCTGTACGAGGAGCCCAAGAAGCTCGTCGTCGCCGGCCTGGCGAAGGCCGCGACGGAGCACGTCGGACGCCGGCCGCGCACCGTCTACACGATCACGGCGAAGGGCCGTCGAGCGCTCGCGGCCTGGCTGCCGACACCCGGCGCCGGCCCGGAGGTCGAGTACGAGCAGCTCGTGAAGGTCTTCTTCGCGGAGCACGGGACCAAGCACGACCTGCTCGCCACGATCGACGGCGCGCGCGCCTGGATCGAGGAGCGCGCGGCGGCGACGGAGCAAATTCCGCAGGAATACCTCGAGGGTCGCGGCGGATATCCCGAGCGGCTGCCCTGGCTGATCGTCACGGGACGATTTCTCGACGAGATCGACCGCGCGGTCGACCGATGGGCCGAGTGGGCGACGAACGTGGTCGATACCTGGCCAGATGACATCACGAAGGCGGAACCCGACTGGACCACGCTCGAGGAGATGGCGAGCTACACGAGCGAGCTAGCGGCCCGCGCCCACGCCCGCACCCACGCTCCAATCACCCCGCAGCCGGACCACACTGTCACCTACATCGAGAAGCGCCAAGGGATGGCCGACACGAAGCGGCAGTAGCGAGCGAGTCTTGGTGGTGAGGTTATAACTGATAACTGATAACTGATATAGTGAGTTCATGCAGCCGTGGGAGCTCCGAAAGCGGCGGCGGACCGCTGGCCTCACCGCGCGCCAGGTGGCCGACGCGATCGGCACCGCTGAGAGCAATGTCGCGGCGTACGAGCGCGGAGCCAAGGCGCCGAACGCGATGACGCTCTCGCGGATGGTGAAGGCGATCGACGCAGGCGCGGACAGCCCGGTGTTCGTCAATCGACTCATCACGGTGCCCGCGGCTGCCGCGGCCATCCGGCGCGGACTGCGCTCGGGCTGGCCCACCCGGGATCTGCTTCGCGTCGTACGCGAGTCGCGAGCCAACGCGGCCTGGGTCACCAACTCGCCGGATGTGGAGCTCTTCATGGCCGACCCGTCGACAACGGGTGATCGTCGTTGGGACGCGCTGCTCGCCGGTTCGACCGAGGAGCTGGCACTGCGCAGGTCCGCTCCGGTGCCGGGCTGGACCCGCGGACACGCTCTCTCGACGTGGTGGTTCGTGGGCGAGCGTCGAGTCTTCGACGCCTATGCGCTGGCCCACTCACCCACCTCCCTGAAGGTGCGCGGGGTGATGCTTGACCCGGCCGACCTGGAATCGGTGTGACCGCACCGCTGCTGGACAGGGGCAGGATCGAGGCGCTGCTCACGGCCCTCGGCGAGGCGTGCGCGTCGAAAGGGATTAGCGTCGAGATGTTTCTCGTGGGCGGTGCGGCAATGGCACTCGCCTACAGCCGCGAGAGGACGACCCGGGATCTCGACGCCATCTTCGAGCCGAAGATCCAGGTGTACGCCGAGGCGCGGCGGCTCGCCGACGAGCGCGGGCTGCCGCCCGACTGGCTCAATGAGGCGGTCAAGGGGCTGCTGCCGGACAACCCGGACGCTGGGCCGCAGGTCACCTTCTCGCGCCCCGGGATCAGTGTGGCTGTCGCTTCGGCGGAGTACCTCTTCGCGATGAAGGTGGCCGCGGCCCGGGCCGAAGCCGACACCGATGACCTGCTCACGCTGGCCGGTGTGCTGGGCATCAGCACGCACGTCCAAGCGCTCGCCATGGTGGAGCGCTACTACTCCGCGTCCCGGCTTTCCGCGAAGTCGCAGTTCTTCCTCGAAGGCGTCTTCGGCGCCTAATTCTGATTGCTCGACGCGCGGAGGGTTGCGGGCGGCTTGTCCCCGTGGAGGAGCGCCAGATGGCTTCGAGTAGGTGCCATCGAGGCGATGGAAAGAACGTCTCAGGTGCGGCGGCGGATCTGCTCCAGTCGCGCGCGGGTGGCCGGGATCAGTGACGGGTCTGCCGTACCGGTCCACTCATCGACCTCGTCAGCCGTGGTGGCGAAGAACGTCTCGACGGTCGCCAGCAGAGCGGTGATGACGTCGAGTGCGACGGCGACCGCGGGCAGCCGCTCAGGGAACATCTCGCGGCCTTGGAAGTCCCTCGCTGTCGTGGTGCCTTCGAGCATCGACAGCGGGCCGCCGTCTGCGAGGTAGTCCGTCACATAGCCGTGCAGCTCAGCCAGCATCTCCCGCGCCGACGCGGCCGTGGAGCGCATCGCCGCCGCCAGCGCCCCAGGGTTGCCGCTGTCTGCATAGAAGGCGCGCAAGATCCCCTCGATCTGCAGGTGCGGCTCCTCCGGCTCCGTCGCGAGCCAACGGCGCATCGCCGCACGGCCGGCGCGGGTGATGGCGTAGCGCTGACGAGTACGGCGTCCCACCGGCTCAGTCGTCACGCTCGCCCAGCCGAGCGCCACCAGCTTCTTCTGCTCGCGGTAGAGGTGCCCTTCTGAGGTCGCCCAGATGAAGCGCAGGCTCCGGCGTACCTGATGGGTCAGTTCATAACCGGTCATCGACCGGACGGCGAGCATCCCAAGCAAGCCGTAGGTGGCGGGGGTGGCTCGGGGAGCTGCCGGCATGGGATTGACTTTACTCGCAATGCGAGTAAAAAGCCCATATGGGAATCGGGAGCGTGCGCTGCGCCGCCATCGACGTCGACGACCTCGACGTCGCGGAGACGTTCTGGTCAGAGGTCACCGGGCTGCCGGTCATCACCTCGAAGTGGGTTGGTCGCTACTCCTACCTCGGGCAGCCGGACCCGTGGAAGCACGAGGTAATCCTGCATCTGGTGCGCACGACCAAGGGGTCGGAGGTCAATCGGGCGCACGTCGACATCGGAGTGCCCGACGTCGACCTGGCCATCACGCAGATCGAGGCGATCGGCGGACGCCTGAAGCGCGCACCGACGATCTTCCCTCGGCCCGGCTCCTACGACGGAGTTGAGCCGACCATCGACTGGGCCGTGATGCGCGATCCGTTCGGCAACGAGTTCTGCCTGGTCTCGGTCCTCACCGAGGAAGAGTCACTGGCCGTCGCACACGCCGGTCTCGGCGACGACACCCACTACCGCGCGGCCGCAGGTCGCACATCACCGAAGGAGAGCTGAGATGTCCGTACGGGTTGACGACCTTCCCATCGAGGTCGAGCAGGGTGAGCTCATCACCCGGTACGCCGAGTTCGGCGACATGGCGATCCGCCATGCGTCGCTGCCCGCTGGCACCGACATGGGTCCCGTGCTCGCTGGGCTCCCCGGGGGGCGCTGCCCGAGCCCGCACTGGGGGATCGTGCTCAGCGGGTCGATTGAGATCACGCACGCCGACGGGTCCACCGAGTTGGCCAGCGCCGGCGAGCTCTACCACTGGGCCGCCGGGCACACCGGAGTATCGAAGGAAGGCGTGGTGTTCGTCGAGGTCGGTCCGACCGGCCCGATGCGCGAGTTCAGCGACCACGCGAAGAAGCTGTTCGCCTAGCCGCGAAGGCGCTGTGTTCGCCGTCGAACCTAACGTCGGGGCGATTCTGGCTCGTGGCAGAGGTTGGCGCATCCAGCCCCGAGTCGTCGTCGCCGAGGTGCTGGCAGTCGGCGACCCCACGCTCGGTCGGGGCGACTTGAACCCCACAGGGGCTACGTGCGCCTATGTTGCGGGGGAGCGCACCTCTCGGATGCGCCGACCTACAGGGGGCATCTCGATGACCGACCCGCAACCGGCCACATCTGCGGTCCAGCAGACTGCTCCGCTCGGCAAAATACGTGGCACCGGCGTCTGCATTCTGCTGGCGATCGTCACGCTCGGCATCTACACGTTCGTCTGGTACTTCAAGGTCCACGACGAAATGAAGCGGCACAGCGGGCGCGGGCTGGGCGGCGGTATCGCGCTGCTGCTGACGTTCTTTGTCGGCATCGCGATGCCGTTTCTCACGAGCAGCGAGCTCGGTGACATGTACGAGGCGCAGGGACAGCCCAAGCCGGTCTCCGGCGCCACCGGCCTGTGGAGCTTCCCGGGCTGCTTCATCATCGTCGGGCCGCTCGTGTGGTTCGTGAAGACGAACGGCGCGCTCAACACCTACTGGCGCAACTGCGGCGCTCGCTAGCCCAGCCCATGGATCGTGTCGGACCTGGGGTGTACCACTAGCGCATGGAAACGTTCGTCGGCTTGGTCATGATCGCAGTGCTCGTCGCGTTCGTGCGGGCGGTGTGGCGCACGGGCACCCGCCGGCACGACGGGTTGCCACCGTCGGCCGGTTCGCACGATCGCGGGCCCCGCGGGCCGCAGACGCCGAACCCGATGGGGCGCGAGGCGGAGTTCCCGCCAGAGACGGTCGACGACGCGTTCGCCGTCGGCTACATCGTCGGGCGCCACCACGGGCAGTCCGACGTCGATCACCCGGCAGACACTGAGGAGACGTCGTACGACGGTGGCTTGGCCGACGACAGTGAGTGGGGCAGCGACGACTGGTCTGGCGACGACGGCGGTGACGAGTAAGCGCCGGCGAGATGCCCTGTGGAGGGAGTACGTCGGATTGTCAGTGGGGTCGGTGACCGTGGAGCACCCGACTCCTGGAGGCTCCGATGCCGACGTCACGTCACCGCCGCAAGGGCGTCACCCGCCCGCGCGTCCGCCACGAGCGAGTAGTCGATCCCGACTGCGCCGCCTGTACCGACCCCGACTACTCACCTGAGCGTGAGTGGCAGCGAACGTTCGATGCGATCGGCCGCGACGGCTGGTACGCGCAAAGCGTGGGTGGGGACCGGGCGCATGCGCCATACACCTACACCGCCGGCCTGAGCCTGCGAGGGCACCCGGAGCTGGTCGTCGCTGGCATGGCGACGCAGGCGGCGTACGTCGAGCTCGCGACCTGGGTCGACGCCGTGCTCGCTGGTCTCTCCCTGCCCGGGATGGACGAGCTGCGCAAGGCCTGCGGCTGCGTGACCCGCTTCGTCCCAGTGGGCCGGGGCGCAGTCGACCTAGGCGTGGCCGACGTCGTACTCGGCGGTGCCGTCGAGGCCATCCAGTGCGTATGGTCGGTCGGCGACCGTTACCCCGGCCAGCCTGACTACCCGGCCATCGCCCATCGGCAGCCGCTCTACGGACCAGCGTGGTGGCTCAGTGGACGCTGACCCGCCGCGTCCCACCAGAGGAGATATACTTCGTCAACTTTCCATATATCCCGACCGGGGGAGTTGCATGACGAAGACGCTGGTCGACATTGATGACGATCTTCTCGCCAAGGCTGCCGCCGAGCTCGGCACCACGACGAAGAAGGACACCGTCAACGCCGCGCTGGCTGAGGTCCTCCGCCGTCGAGCCGCGCTGGAGCTGATGGACTTCGCGCGGGAGGGTGGCTTTGCAGACCTGCTCGATCCAGAAGTGATGACTCGAGCGTGGCGGTAGCGCGGTTCCTCGTTGACAAGAGCGCGCTGGCCCGGACTCACGTGCCGGAGGTGAATCAGCGGGTTGCCGCCATGCTCGAGGCCGGACTGCTTGCGACGTGCGGCATGGCCAGTCTCGAGGTGCTATTCAGTGCCCGCGACAGTGCCGACCACGCACGGTTGAAAACATTGCTCGACGGATCGTTCGAATGGCTGCCGACAGAAGACGTCGACTTCCATCGGGCCGTCGACGTGCAGGCAGACCTGGCAGACGCTGGTACGCACCGGTCCGTCCCCTTGCCTGATCTGCTGCTGGCGGCGGTGGCGGAGCGTCACAGAGTCGGGGTGCTGCACTACGACCGGGACTTCGACACGATCGCGGCCATCACGGGGCAACCGATGCAATGGGTCGTCCCGAGAGGCTCGGTAACGTAAGCGGGCTCGGAGTTACTTCTTGATCTCGGTCAGCAGGGCCAGGGTCTGCTCGAGCATGAGGTCGCCGACACAACGGTCGATGGCGTAGCCGTCCTCGTAGTTGACGAAGACGTAGCCCCCGGCGACCAGGCCGAGCCCTTGTTGCGAGACCGGGTTGATCTCGAACGACTGCGGCATGTAGCCGAGCGCGTCGTTCGCCTGGGCGAGCGGGAAGGTGACCCGGCCGGACGCGCTCACCGCGCTCACGTCGTGCATCTACGCCGGCGGCCGCGCGCCGGGACCGGTGCGACGCGAGCCGAGCCGCGGGCGCCCGGTCACCTACGGCGGCACCGGCTTTGCGGGGCTGGCCGTGCCGCCTGGCGTCTCCGGGCTGCCGGCCTGCAGCTGCGCCCACTGAGGTTGCTACAGGAAAGGCTGGTAGTGCGGGGGGAATAGGGCCAGAACATTGATAGGCCGCTTCAACTCCGCACTTCGCCGACGACACGCGCCGAGTGTTGCGTCGTACCGCGGAGTTGAGCAGCGTCGCGCATGGGCAATTAGTCAGTCGTGCAGTCGGACCTCACGGCCGGCGACCTGTGAAGGCAATGAGCCTGGTCTGCTCGTCGGCGTCGTGGGGTACGTCGACCCTCGGGCCGTACTGTCCGCTGGCCCGGAGCATGTCGTCGAGGGGCTCCATGCCGACGAGCATGTCGTGCACGACTTCAGGATCGAGGGTGTCGTTCAGACCGACGGCTCGAGCTAGGTCCCAGGTGTGTACGAGGACGTCGCCGAGGAAGAACATGGCGATGGCATCGTCAAGGCGGTGTGCGCCGGCCCGAGGGTGGCTGATCTCCAGGGCCGACGTGACGGGGTCGTCGAGGATCGCCTGAATGCCGTCATCGACAGCGCCCCACGCCCCGACGGGGTCGGTCTCGACCGGGATGCCAGCGGGCAACGCCGGTCCGCCGGCCGAGGCGAGGAACGCGGGAATCCAGTCCACTAGGTGGCGTACCACGTCGCGGGCCACCCAGCCCTCGCATGGCGCTGGCCGCTCCCAGGCGTTTTCGGGCACCTCGTGTATCAGCTTGGTGAACCGACCGGCGACCCGGCGGTAGCGTGCAGCGATGTCGCTCATAAAGGTTCCTCCGGCGCGGAGCCTATGCGCGCTCCTCGGCGAGAGGGTCCCGTACTCATTAGTTCTATCGTGGAGCGACAGCTGCGGTCTCCGGTGTCGTCTATGACACGTGAAACCGCAGCTCTCTGCACATGCATAGAACGTCGAAAGCGTAGGGCGACCTGGGGAGACTGCGATGCCGATCAGCTCAGGCTTCAACCACGTGGCGACGCTGACCACTGACATGGACCTGACCGTGCGCTTCTACGAGCAGGCGTTCGGCGGCGTCGTCACATTCGAACTGCAGAAGTCCGACGACCATCCGTGGATGAAGATCGTCGACCTCGGCGGGGGAGCGGCGCTCAACATCTTCGAGGTGGCGCCGGAGGACATGATCGGCGACCGCACGCGGCAAGGCGGGCGAGGCGCGATCGACCATTTCGCGATAGCGGTCGATTCGCATTCGACCCTTGAGCAGGTGAGGAAACGGCTTGTCGACGCTGGCGCGCTCGAGGTCGGGGACATCCAACGTCTCGGCGACGAGTGGTCGGTGTTCTTCCGCGACCCGGACGGCATGGACCTCGAGGTTTGCTGCCCGGCGAACTGACCTCTGGGGTGGTCCAGGCGGTGTGCCTGCCGCCCGTTGAGTTCGTGGGAAATCCCGGCGGGACGGGACATCGGGATCTTCCTCCCGGGACCTCTGCATCACAGCATCACCTCTGTCCTAGTCGCGACATGACGGAGGTTCGGCAGATGCCCAGCACCATGACCGCAACGGAGATCGGTACGACGGCCGCGAGTGGCCGAAGCGGTTCTTGGGCGCTCTGGGGGGTGGCCGCCGGTGTCACCGGCGTGCTCACCAACCTCGTCTTCGCACCGACGGTCCCAGAGGACCTGCGCCGCGAGGGCAACGAGGCGGAGGTTCTGGCCGAGCTCAGCCGTAGCAGCTATCACCTCAGCGCAGTCACTGGCTTTCTCACGGTGGCCTTCTTGCTGCTCTTCGCCGCGGGCCTGGCCCGCTGGGCGCGCGCTCAGGCCGCCGACTCGATCGCGCTGCGCGCAGCCCCGTCCGGTCTCGTCGCGAGCGCGGGTGCGCTGATCGTGGCGTACGGCGTGAAGGGCCAGCTTTCGTCGTACCTCGACGGGGGCTTCAACGACAAGTCGTACTCCGACGGAGCCCGCTACTTCTATTTCCTCCTCGACGACCTTGCCGGCTACTACGGTTGGTGGGGAGTCACCGTCACCATTGCCTGCCTGAGCTACCTCGCCTTCCGGGAGCGACTTATCCCTCGCTGGATCGGCGCTCTCGGCGTGCTCGCGGTTCTGGTGCCGATCTTGATGCTGCTCGCGTTCGGATTCACCGGCATCACGGGAATTGTCAGCCCGCTATTCCTGGTGCTCGGCGGGATCGGCCTGGCCCGGCGGCGCACCTAGCGGTTGGTCACCTAGTCGCCCACGCCAGCGTCGCGGGCGAGGGCTACGGCCTCCGCCCGCGTCGCCGCGGGCAGCTTGGCAAGGACCGTCGAGACGTTGTTGCGCACGGTCTTCTCCGAGATGCCCAAGTGGCGGCCGATACGCGCGTTGTCGTAGCCGCGCGCGAGCAGCTCGAGCACCTCGCGCTCCCGGGACGATAGCTGCGGGAAGGCGTGCGTCGCTGGGTGGACGCCGGCGGTCGCTGCGGCGAGCACCTGTGAGCTGACCCGGGAGCCGAGCACCGTCTCACCCCGCGCCACGCTCTCGACCGCACGCGCGATGTCCTCGGCGGCGGCTTCCTTGACGAGATAGCCCTTCGCACCGGCACGGAGGGCCGCGAAGAGCGACTCGTCATCGCTGTTCATCGTCACGACGAGGACGGCGGTTCGGGGATGCTCCGCGGAGATCCGCCGGGTCGCCTCGACGCCGTCCAGACCAGGCATGCGCAGGTCCATCAGTACGACGTCCGGATCGTGCGCCCGAACCGCCGCGATTGCCGCCTCGCCGGTGTCGGCGACGGCGACGACGTCAAAGCCGCGCTCGACGAGCACTCCGACCAGACCGTCGCGGAAGACTGGATGGTCGTCGGCGACCACGACCCGGGTCGTCACGAGGTCGCCGTCACGAGGGCACGGTGGCGACGGGCAGCACGGCGGTCACCGTCGTGCCCGCCGCGGGTCGCGAGTCGACGAGCAACTGGCCACCGACCTCGATGGCACGGTCGTGCAGGCTCTCCAGACCGATACCTGCCGTCGCCTCCGCACCGAAGCCGCGTCCGTCGTCGTGCACCGTCAGGCGCACTGCCCCGTCGTACGCCGTCGCGTGCAGCGTCACGACCGAGGCTCCAGCGTGGCGGACGGCGTTGGTGATCGCCTCGGCGGCGATCCGGTAGGCGGCGACCTCCACTGCCGCGGGTAGTGCGGGCGGCAGGTCGACGTCGACCACGATGCGCACCGCGGAGTCGGCCGAGCCCAGAGCGCGTAGGGCACCGGCCAGCCCGAGTTCGTCCACCGCGGGCGGACGTAGCCCGTCGACGATGCGGCGCACCTCTCCCACGGTGCCGCGCAGCCGGTCGCGTAGGCCTTCGGCCCGTGCAGCCAGGTCGGGGTCGCCGTGCAACTTGCCGGCCAAGCTGTCGAGCTGCAGCGCCATCCCGGCCAAGGCCGGCCCCACGCCGTCATGCAGGTCGCGACGCAGCCGCTTGCGCTCCTCCTCGCGGGCCTGCACCGTCCGCTCATAGCTGCCCTGCAGGTCGGCGGTCAGTGCTGCGGTGTGCAAAAGGGTGGCCACTCGGCGGGCAACATCCTCCAGCGCGGTCTGCTCCTCGGGCCGGAGCCGCTCGCCCCGCGATCGCCGGCCCACCACGAGTACGCCGATGCGTCGGCCGCGTTCGACCACCGGCAGCACGTGGGTGCCGACGATCGCCCGGCCGGAGGCGGCGAGCGGCTCTCCGTGAGCACCGAGCACCTGCACGAAGGGCAGCCGCAGCGCGGCCCGCACCGTCTCGGTCAGCGCCGACAAGGGGTCTGCGGCTGACGCAGTCGACTCGGCGACCTGCTGCACGACCGACATCGGGTCGCGCCGTGCCCCGAACAGACGGCGGTCGACCAGCCGCTGGAGCTGGCTGCGGCCGCTGGTGGCGAGCGCGACGACAAGCGCGGCGGCGTACGGGCCGATCTCGCTCGTGCTGCCGCTGGTGGCGCGGCCGACGAATGCGACCAGCCCGAGGTAAGTCACGAGCGACATGCCCGTGAGGAGCGAGAAGACGATCGTGCGGTTGACCGCTACCTCAACCTCGAAAAGGCCGTGCCGCAGGATCGCGACGGCGATCGAGACCGGGATCGCGGCGAAGCCGAGCGAGAAGAGAAGGTCACCGGCCGATGCGACGACCGCGCTGACGAGGCCGAGCGCCAGGCATGCCGCGAAACCAAGCAGTAACCACTGCATCTGAGCGCGTTCGATCCCTTCTGCGCGCCGCTGCCGGCGGGCGAGCCCGGCGATTGCGATGGGCGAGGCGACGAGCCCAAGCAGCGCGACGGCACCGGGTTGCAGGAGGCTCGGCGCTATGCCGAGGGCGTCCAGACCGAGCGGGTTGGCCAGGCCCATGCCCTCGATGTCGGCATCGGCCTTGAACATCGAGGCGAGCATTCCGACAGTGGCGACGACGAGCACGCCGATGGTGAAGCGCCGCCACCGCCGCGAGGGGGCCCGACCTGTCGGGAAGAGGACCGGGAGCAAGGTCGGCTGCAGCCAGTAGGGCCAATACGTCCAGGCCGAAAGCCAGGTGGCTAGTTGTCCGAGCGGGAGGTAGCCGGGCCGGGCCACGCCAGTGTCGTAGGCCCACTGGTGCGCGAGCACTGAAACCCCGACCAGCGATCCGGACAAGAGGATCCAGCCCGTGGTGTTGCGGGGATCGCGGCGGAGCACAACTACGCCGATGATCGGGAACAAGGCCGCGACGACAAGGTCGGAAACCGCGCTGCGCTGCACCGGCCGGTCCGCTGTCCGCGCGATCACCTCAAGCGCGACGCCGGCTATGGCGCAGCCGAGCGACGTGGCGCAGGCGGCGACTGCCACGCGTGCCGGCCAGCGGGGTTGGGGGTCCACGAGGCAAGTGTGCCGGACCGCTATGTCGGCAGTACTTTCGGCAAGTGGACTTGGCATAAATGGGACTAGTCAGTCGCAGTTCGGAGCAGAGCGCCACCAAGGGCTTCCGCAAGGCGGTGACCGCGCAGGGCATCCGCGAGCTCTTTCGCGAGCGACCCGCTGGTCGACCCGGCGTCGTCGAGCAGCCCGGGATCTGGCAGCGGCGGCGGGCTGCACGACGACCACGAGCCGGTCGACAGCTAGGACTGCTCTACGACGTTGACATTCGGCGACTAGGCCGCGTATTTTTTGAACGGTGTTAGGAAGCGAGAACACCGATTGGCGGACCGATCGCCGCGCTTCAGCCGCGCAGTCGATCATCGACGCCGCTTGGGAGTTGGCGCGGGCGCACGGGCTGGGTGGCCTCTCGCTCCGTGACCTCGCGCGAACCCTCGGGATGGCGACGCCGTCGCTCTACTCGTACTTCGACTCGAAGCATGCGCTCTACGACGCCATGTACGCCGACGGTTGGCGTGCGTTCATCGCGTTCGATCCGATCGTTAAGCCGCCCCCGGACCTGCGACGCGCGATCTGGCTCGGGCTGGACCGATGGATGCGTTTCAGCCTCGCTGATCCGGTCCGCTTCCAACTGCTTAGCTTGCGCACCATCCCTGGCTTCGAGCCGTCCGAGTCGTCGTACGCGATCGCCCAGCGGGCGTACGACGAGTCCTTCGCGCATCTGGACCACGTCGCGCTCACCCAGGAGCACAAGGACGTGATCACAGCCTTCGCCTCCGGTCTGCTCAACCAGCAGTTCGCGAACGAGCCCGGCGGCACCCGGTGGGTGCGCCTGCTCGACACGACGGTCGACCTGGTCGCGCCCTGGATCGCCGAGACCCTTCCCAAGCCCAAGCCCCGATCGAGGATGGCCGCTCCATGACAGCTCCCACCGCGCAGCTGCACCACGTCGCACTCACCGTCACCGACCTCGACGCGAGCATCCCCTGGTACGAAGGGGTGTTCGGCATCCGCCTCGTCATGGATGTCCCGCACGAAGGCGGTGTAGGAAAGCTGCTGGCCAACGAGACGATGAGCCTGAGCGTCGTACTGCACCGGCATGACGCCAACGACGGTGCTCTGTTCAGCGAGACGCATGCCGGCCTCGACCATGTCGGCTTCGCCGTCGCGTCGCGCGACGACCTGATCGCGTGGCAGGACCATCTCGAGACGCAGGGCGTGGTCCGGGCCGACACCGCTGGCAAGCCGCTGACCCAGTCGCCGATCACCGACGCGCCGTACGGCTCGGTCCTCGTGTTCCGGGACCCCGACAACATCCAGCTCGAGCTCTTCTCACCCGCTGCCCGTTAGGAGACGAGTCATGCGCATCCACCAGCCGGCACCCGACGTCACGGCCATGAGCGACGTGGCCGAGATCCCAGGCCTCGGGTTCCTGCCGATCAACGCGTACGTCCTGCACGCGGCCGAACCGGTCCTCATCGACACTGGCCAGCCGCTCTCGCGCGCTGAGTTCCTCGAGGCGCTGTGGTCGGCGGTCGACCCAGCCGACCTGCGTTGGATCTACCTGACGCATCCGGACCGTGACCACACGGGTGCGCTCGCCGAGGTGCTTGCCGCTGCACCCCACGCGCGACTTGTCACCACGTTCATCGGCTTCGGCATCACGTCGATCGACTTCCCGATCACACCGGATCGCGCGTACTTCCTCAATCCCGGCCAGTCCCTCGACGTCGGTGACCGACGACTCACGGCGTTTCGCCCGCCGGTCTACGACAGCCCAGCGACGACCGGCATCCTGGACGAAAGCACGGGCACCTGCTTCAGCTCCGACTGCTTCGGCGCGCCGCTCGGCGCGGTCGACGACGTGGCCGTGGCGGACATCCGCGATCTGTCCGCCGCCGACGTCACCGCCGGCCAGCGCCTCTGGGTGAGCGTCGACAGCCCCTGGGTGGCGAACGTCGACCGTTCGCGGTTCGTGGCGTCCCTCGAATCGCTGCGAACCATGGATCCTGAGGTTGTGCTGAGCACCCATCTGCCACCGGCGCGCAGCGCGATGCCGCGGTTGCTCGACATGCTCCGCGACGCGCCGGACGTGGATCCATTCGTCGGGCCGGACCAGGAGATGATGGCCGCGATGCTCGCCTCGATCTGACGGTTGTTAGCAGCACGCCGCGGTTGTCGTAGCCGGACTGCCTAGACTCGCCGACCATGACCGACGCTATAGGGCAAGCCCGCATCGCGCCGCCGCTGGCAGGCGACGAAACCGCGACCCTGCTGGGCTCACTCGAGCGTCAACGTGCGACGTTCGCGTGGAAGTGCAGCGGACTCGATGCCGCAGGGATGAGCGCGACCGTCGGCGCTTCGTCGATGACGCTGGGCGGACTGATGAAGCACCTGGCGTTGGTCGAGGCGGAGTACTTCACGGTGCGACTGCTCGGTCGGAGCCCGGGGCCGCCGTGGGACGCGGTGGACTGGAATGCCGACCCGAGCTGGGAGTGGCGCACGGCCACCGAGGACACCCCGGAGCAGCTCATGACGCTCTGGCGCGACACGGTCGCCCGGTCCCGCGCCGCCGTCGACGAGGTGCTCGCCCATGGTGGGCTGGAACAGCTCGTCGCGCACACCCCGTGGCGCGAGCCGCCCAGCCTGCGGCGGATGCTCGTCGATCTGATCGAGGAGTACGCGCGCCACACCGGCCACGCCGACCTCATCCGAGAGTCTGTCGACGGTCTCGTCGGCGAAGACCCGCCGGGCTGACCGGCGGGTCCGACACTGCACCGGACGCCGGGCCGAGCATGCCCTCGCTCTACGCGTCTACCCGACGCATCCGGGCGCCGACGGGGACGAGAGCGAGGGCGATCGCCGCGCCACCGAGGGCGAGGAAGATGGTCGACCAAGGGTCGTCGCCCTTGCCATCGGTGATCGCCCACACGAACGTCACGACGTTGAGCACGGCGAGCACGCTGACGATCGCGAGTGCACGCGACCTCGGTCGCACGTAGGCGCCGAGAACCAGCGCAAGAGCGATGACGAGCAGGACACCAGGCATGAGAGCTCCTCGAATCGTTGGGCTGGGCGAGCCCCAGCACCTGCCTACGCAGAGTCGCGTCGTCAACGTCCTGGACGCATCGGTCGGGGAGTCACAAACTCTCGGGACTCGATGTCCCGTGACGGCGGGACGCCCTCGCCACGACACTGGGGCCATGGACCAACGTCGACGGCGCTCCGGTGTCGTGGCTGCGGCGCTTTACACCGTCGTCGGCGCGATCGCCTCGCTCGGGCTCGACTCCGCCAGCGCAGCCAGCGCCGGATCTGCGCTGCGCCTCGGCGACGGCGTACTCCTCATGGGCTGGCTCGCGCTTCCCGTCGTCGGCGCAGTCGTGCTCTGGTACATCGCGCGGCACACCGTCGGTCGGCTGCTGCTGGGGATGGGAGTCGCGGGTACGACGTACCTCCTGTGTCACTCGTGGGCGATCTGGGCGCTTCGCACTCATCCGGGTCAACCAGGGGGCACCGCCGCGGCTGCCGTCGCGGCGTGGGCTTCGATCCCCGCGATCGGCGCGATCGTCTTCATACCCGCAGTCCTGCCCGACGGGCTGACATCGCGGCGGATGCGACGGTTCGCCGGCGGTGCGATGGCCGCGCTCGGGGTTCTCAGCGCATGTCAGGCGCTTGCGCCGGACCGTCTCGACGGGGTGCCGTGGGGCATCACGCCGATCGACAACCCAGCCGGCGTGGAGTCGCTGGCCGGAGTCGTTCGGATCGGCACCGGAAGCGCCGCCGTCGTGCTGGTCGCGTTCGTGCTCACTGCGGTTGCCGACCTCATCCGTCGCGCCAGGAGTGCGCAGGGGGAGACGCGACAGCAGCTGCGCTGGGTCACCGCCGCGTGCGCCATCCTGCCGATCACGATGATTGCGGCATTCGTGGTGGACGCGCTGGGGTCTCGTCGGTGGTCCGACATCCTGTTGATCTCGGGGCAGGTGTCGTTCCTCGTGGGACTCGCTGGTGCGCTCGGAGTCGCCGTGCTGCGCTACCGGCTCTGGGACCTCGACCTGGTCCTGCGCCGGTCTTACGTGCTGGCCGGCGTGACGATCTCCCTCGCCGCGGTATACGTCGCCACCGTGGCATTCGTTGGCTATGCCATCGCACCCGACGGCGGACTGTCGTCGATTCTCGCGACGGTCGCCGTCGCAGTAGCAGTTCAGCCGATGCGCTCGGCGGTCAGCCGCTGGGTCGAGCAGCTCGTGCTACGCGGACGCAGGCAGCCCTACGTCGTGCTCACCGCACTGGGTCAGCGGCTTTCCAACGCGAAAGGTCCTGAGGACGCGCTGCAGGACGTCCTCGACACTGTCGCGTCGGAGCTGCGACGCCCGTGGGTTCGACTGGAGCTCTTCGGTGACGAGACAGTCGACCACTCCCTGGACGACGGACCTGGCGGCGCGGAGCGGTTCCCCGTCGTCCACCGAGGCGAGGTGCTCGGCGATCTCGTGGTCGCCCGCCGGCGACCGGGGGAGCGGCTAGAGCCCGGCGACCGGCAGCTGCTGGGTGATCTGGTCCGGCAGGCCGCCGCTCTCGTCGATGCCGTGCGGATGGAGCGCGAGCTCGAGCAGTCCCACGAGCGCGTCCTGCGACAACGCGATCGCGAGCGCGAGCGACTGCGCCGCGACCTGCATGACGGCCTAGGGCCAACCTTGGCGAGTCTGATGCTTCGCGTGGACGTCACGTCCGACTCGGTGCCGACGGACACCGCTGCGGGCCAGCATCTCGTCGGCGTACGTGAGGGCCTTCACAATGCCGTTGAGGAGGTGCGACGCATCGTCGACGACCTCAGGCCGACGGATCTCGACGAGCGGGGTCTCGTCGAGGCACTTCGGGCGCGATTCGACGGACTCAAGTCCGATTCGAACAGTGCACCCATGATTACCATTCGGACGTGGGCGCTCGGCCGACTTCCCGAGCCGGTCGAGCTCGGGCTGTTCCGGATCGCGAGTGAGGCCGTGACGAATGTGCTGCGGCATGCCGGCGCGAAGCAGTGCAGCGTGCTGTTCGCCGGCGATGCCGACAGTGTCGCACTCGACGTGGTCGATGACGGTGCAGGCATGTCCGACGCCAAGACGGACGGAGTGGGGATGCGTTCCATGGAGGACCGTGCGGCGGCGCTCGGTGGGACATTCGCCGTGAGCCCCGGGATGGGCCGAGGAACGCGGATCTCAGTCGTCGTGCCGCGGCGCGCATGAAGGTTCGAGTGGTGGTCGCTGACGACCATGCATTCTTCCGCGACGGACTGCGTCTCGCGCTCGAGTCGGCGGGCGGCATCGAGGTCGTCGCCGAGGCGTGCGACGGCTTCGAGGCCGTTCGGCTCGTCGCAGAGTTGATCCCTGATGTCGCCCTGATGGATCTCGACATGCCGGGTCTCGGCGGTGTCGAGGCCACGAGACAGGTGGTGGCCGCCGGTCGTCGTACGGCGGTCCTCGTGCTGACGATGAGTAGGGACCTCGAGGCGGTCGCGGCGGCGCTCGCCGCGGGTGCTCGCGGCTACGTGGTCAAGGGATCCGACCGCTCCACCGTCGTCGAGGCCGTGCGGGCTGCTGCCCGCGGCGAAGCGGTGTTCGGGGCAGAAGTCGCCGACGCAGTTCTCGCGCTCGCGACGCGGCCGTCCGCCGCGGTCGCTGTGCAGTTCCCAGAGCTGACCGACCGCGAACGAGAGGTCCTCGCCGGGCTCGCGTCCGGACTCACCAACGCGCGCATCGCGGCGCAGCTGCACCTGAGTCCGAAGACCGTTCGCAACCTTGTGTCCGTCATCCTGGCGAAGCTCGGCGTCGCCGACCGGCACGCGGCATCCGACGTAGCGAGGTCTGCCGGGCTGGCTCTATGGCGTTGACGTGTTCTCTACTCCGGCGCGGGATGCCCCCCGTCACTCTTACTCCAGAAGGCAAGCGCTGAGCGTCATCGGTGTGGACATCGGGTCGCAGCACGGTGGGTGCTCGCCTCGTCACTAGACCGGCATTGACCGTGGTGCAGGTCACCCTTACCGTCGCGATACAGCGGTACGCCGGTGGGGGCCGACGGACCTAAGGCTGCTTGGCGGCGCTTACGAGGCGACGCCCGGCCAGTGAACTGCGCACCACCACGTGCGACTCGCGACCCGATCGGGTCGAGGGGAGCGCGGCTATGCGGTGACCTGACGCCGCCGAGTTTTTGCGACGATCCGGTACGGCAACCACATGCCGTGCCGAATCTAGGTCCAGGGGGGCATAGCACAGAACCCAGCCCCTCGACGGACGTCGGGCCGCCGTCTCCCCCCACGGCGGCCCGACCTCGGCGTTGGTCCGCAACGGGTCGGGGTGGCGACCGTCAGTTGTCGGCGGTGCCGCGAACTGAAAGTGATTACCCGGCGGGGATACGCCGGCGGGTGCTGGTCGCAGCGAGGGCCAGGCCGGAGGCGACCAGCACGGCAGCGACGGCCAGTCGCACCGTGACGTCCTCACCGAGCAGCCACACCGCGCCGACCGCGGTGAGGACCGGGATCACGAGCTGCGCGGTGCCCGCCGACGTGGCGGAGAGGGTGCGCTGGCAGGCATACCACGCGACGTAGGCCATCGCCGTCGTACCTGCTCCCATCACCACGCCCCAGACCAGGCCCTCTGCCGTGACGCGAGCGTCAACGGCCGGGCTGAGCAGCAGGGCCGTGGTCGGGACGAGTGCCGCGGCGAGCATCGTGAAGTTGCCGGTGGACGCGACCCGGGGGTCCATCCCGGTGCGACCGGCCGCCGTGTAAAGCCCCCACGCAGCTCCGGTCGCCGCGAGCAGGACGACGCCGAGCCGCGTCACGGTGTCGACCGTCCCGCTGGCCAGGACGCCGATGCCGGCCAGGGCCACCCCCGCGCCAGCAAGTCGCCGACCCGGCACGGAGACCCCACGCAGCATGTCGACTGCAGCCAGCGTGACGAGCACCGTGGCATAAAAGACGAACGTCCCGGGTGCCGCGCCGATGTGCTGGTAGCCGTAGGAGATGCAGACGGCGTAGACGCCGAGCCAGAGTGCGGGTGACGAGTTGGCGCGCGTGACGGTAGGCCGCTCCCGGACCGCGAACGCGAGCAGCAACAGTGCGCCAGCACCCGCCACAAAGCGCACGCAGGTAAGAAGCCCGGGGTCCAGCAGGCCCTTGCCGACGACGTGTCGTGTGATCAGCGAGTTGGCCGTGAAGGACACGAGCACGAAGGGGAGAAGTGTCGCGGTACGGCGGTCGCTCACGTGTCCACGTCGACCACCGTGAGCCGCACGGTCACGACGTCGCCCGACTCCAGCTCGTTGCGCTCGCGAACTGGGCGTTTCATCGGCAGGACGAACGAGCCCGACGTGCTGTCCGGGAATAGCGACGTCCGCCACGTCATCCCTCCGACGGTCGCCTCGACCCGCACGGAGCCGAAGCCGCGACGGGGCGGCGTACGGTCGCGGATCTCGTCGGAGACCTCGACGGGCAGCGTGACGAAGTGCCACCCGGCATCGCCGGGAGAGCGCCAGAGCCCCGCTTCAAAGTCGACGTCCATCGGCCCCCATTCCTCCCGGTAGCCGATGCTGCCACAGGCCGGTCAGGCAGGCGCGTCCGTCGCACGTAGGCCGAAGTCTCAGCGGCGGCGCGCAACGTAGTAGTTGTTGATGATGTCGCCGTCCACCGTGTGGACGTCGATGTCGTGGAAGCCGGCCTGCTTGAGCATCGAAAGAGCCAGCTCCTCGCCCCACACTGCGCCGAGCCCATCTCCATCGAGCGCGAGCGACACGGTCATGCAGTGCATGCACGACACCGTGTAGAGGAAGGTGCCGAGGGGGTGGTCGAGGTTCTTGCTGATGTGGCTCGACGCCTGGATATCGACGCAGAGGTAGATCCCGTCGGGGCGCAGCATGTCGTGGATGCCGTCGAGCATTCGCGCCGGGTGAGCCTGGTCGTGCACGGCGTCAAACGTCGTGACGAAGTCGAAGCACGCCGGTCCGGTGAGCGTCGCGGCGTCGCGGACTTCGAAGCGGGCGTTGCGCAGACCCTTGGCGGCCGCCTCGGCCGTGCCGACCGCGACGCCCTCCTCCGAGAAATCGAACCCGACGAACCGGCTGTTGGGATACGCCTCGGCCAGGACGTTGATCGCGTGCCCTGAGCCGCAGCCGACATCGGCGACGTCGATTCCCTCGGTCAGCCGGTCAGCCAGCCCAGGCACCAGCGGGATGGTGACGTCGAGCAGAGTCGCATCGAAGATCTGGGCACTGTCCTCGGCCATCAGCTTTTGGAACTCGGGGAACTCGCTGTACGGCACCCCGCCGCCGTTGCGGAAGCTGTCGACTACCTGGGTCTCCACCTTGCCGAGCATGGCGACGAACTGGGCGAAGGCAGCCAAGTTGTCCGGGCCAGCCGCTCGGGTGAGCATCGCCGCGTGTGCTGGCGGCAAGGAGAAGGTCCCTGCGTCGGCATCGTGTTCGACGATTCGCCCGGTCGTCATGGCGCCGAGCCACTCGCGTACGTACCGCTCCTGCAGGCCTGCCGCGGTGGCAATGGTGGAGCTGTCGGCGGGCGCCATCTCGCTCATCGCGTCGAACAGTCCCGTGCGGTGCCCCACGCTGATCATCAGCGACAGCATCCCGGAGTTGAGGACGCTGATCAGCTGGCCGGCGAACTCCTCGACGGCGGACGGATCCGGCCCTGACCCCTCGGTTGTCGTCACGATGGACAGATCCGAGTGCTTCGTGGTCGTTGTCATCGCTGGCCCCCTCCAGGATCGGCCTGCGCGTTCAGGCCACCAAGGACTCTTCTCGCTTCTTCTCACCATGACAAGGCTCGATGAGGCTGCCGCGGGAGCAGTCGGGACACCCCGCGTTTCGCCAACGATCGTCAGGTTGCGGGGCAGTGCTTGGCTGGTCCGGCTGGGATGCCCCTGATCACTTTCAACTCCGGGGTTGGTCCCGACACGCCCGGCGTGGCGGCGGTAAACCCCGGAGTTGAACCGAGGCCCGCCGGCATCGGGCGCCATCCCGGTGGTGCGGATCGTCAGTGGGGCTCGTCGCCCTCGACGAGCTCGGCACGGGCTTCGCGCACCGTGATACCGGCGGTCGGCCCGGGCACGGTCACGGTGCCGACGATGGGCTGGGACGCGCCGCCGTCGATCGTGTAGGTGCCGGTGTAGGTGACGGTGACCTGCACCTGATAACTGCCCGGGCGGCGGTACACGTGGGTGACGTCCTGGTCGGGGTAGGGCGCTCCCGGGCTGGCCGTGTCGAGGGACTCGCCGTCGCCCCACTGCCAGTGGTAGTTGGTGGCCGTCGCGGTGATCGCGACGTCCAAGCCGAGGATCCGCAGCGGGCTGAGGGTGATCGTGCGCGGAGTGCTGGCGTAGAAGATCGTCTCGAGGTTGACCACGCCGCCGTCGCGCGGCTGGTAGCTGGCTGAGGTCCGGATCACCGCGTCGGCCTTGAATTCCCTGCGCACCAGCCCAGCCACCCGGGCGATCGCCGGGATGGGCAGAGGTGTGTCGGCGCCGAGGCAGACGCTGTCGAGGCGGTCCCAGCTGCTGACCGGCGTGCCGGTCGTCCGGTCGAGCTCGCGGCGGAACACGAAGAAGAAGATCCGACCGTCGCTGCAGACCGTGGCCGCCCCGGCGCACAGGGCATCATCGCTGCCCGGCGGCGGGCCGTTGGCGGTGCACGCCGGCGTGTAGTGGTAGTCGTAGGTCGGCCCGGTCGCCGTCGGACGGCGGCCGCCTGCTGAGTTTCCGGCGCCCGGACCGCCGCCGGACAAGCCGCCCGGACCGTTATGCACCCCGCCCGCGCCAAACCCACCCTCCGTCGGCACCGCCTCGAGTTGGCAACCATCTCGACAGATGCTCGGGGCTTGAGCGTCGCTGGTGTTCACTACAAGCGGAATAGTGGAGACGGCGGTCATGACCAACGCTCGAAGTTTCATTCCACGCGCTCTACTTCTTGCACTCGCCAAGACCCTTCACGCCGACTCAGCTGGATTGTCACACGGCGCCCTGGGATCGCATCTTCGTTGAAGATTTCCGAGCCGTCGTTCGCCAGCGCTCGAATTGCGCTGATGTCGAAAACCGCGTCTACCTCAGCCTGGGTGGAGGTGCTCAGGCGGGGAGCCTCTGCGAATCGAACAGTCGTCGACCCACCCTCGAAGCGGCCACCGTCGTCGTAGACCTGACGAATCGAGGAGATGTATCGGCGACAGGCAACGCACTCCGGCGCCGAGATTGATTCGAGGGTGGTCGTGTCGCCGGTGTTGTAGGCGGTGTCGAGCACAGTGAAGAAGTAGCGGGCGAAGGCGGCGGCGCCTTGCGGAGTCAGGGCGGTCGGCGCGGACGAGACCGGCGTACTCGAGCTTGATCTCGGCGAGATGCTCGACAGCACCGTCGGCGCCGGACCGTCACCACCGGAGCAGCCGGCCAGCGTCGCCGCGGCGACGGCACAGATCGCTACCCACCCCCGCGGACCGTTCACCCATCCAGGGTAGCCGCCCGATGCAACCGTTACGGCAGGCGTTCGACGTGCCTGTGGATTCAGCACGCCGTTTCTGTCACACCCCGCTGCCACATTGGGTTCCTCAGGCAGACGAGAGGAGCAGGGATGTCCGAGAGTGACTCGGTGGTCGCGTTCGTGCCGCACCAGGGCGGCTCCAAACTGGTAGCCGACGTGATCGGGCGGTGGTTCCCGGTCGCCGACACGCGCCGACCGAATGCCTCGCTGCCGTGGCACGTCGTGGGCTGCCAGGCCGACGCAGCGCTCGGTTTGCGCGACCTCGTGGCGATGGCCCGGCAGGCGTACGCCGCCGGCGCTACCGAGGTCTGGCTGGTGCCGGCAGGTGCCCACACGAGCGGCCGGCTTATGCCGCGACTGCTTTCAGCTGCCTAGCAGTCACCCCCTTGCTGCTCCGTGCTGAGGCATACGACGAGAGTTTGGCTCTTTCAGGCTGCGTTCAGGCGGACGAGGTAACACTCCGGTCATCGAGATTGGGCAATCGGCACCGGTCTCGGGCTCCGTGGCAGTGCGGTGCCACGGTCAAAGGAGGTACGGGATGGAACGCAGGACGAAGATCGTCGCGGGAGTCGCGGTGGCTGCTGCCCTCATCGCCGGGGGCGCCACCATCGCAGTCGCTTCGGGTGTCGCCGACTCGGAGACGCCGATCACTGGCGAGGCGCTGCAGAAGGCGAGTGCCGCCGCGTTGGCGCACACCGGTGAGGGCCGGGTCACCGACACGGAGGTCGGCGACGAGGAGGCGCGCTACGAAGTCGAGGTCACTCTCGGCAACGGCGACGAGGTCGACGTGCACCTCGACGAGAACTTTGCTGTCGTGAGCACCGAGGGCCCGGACGACAGCAGTGACGAGGACGGCGCGGACGAGGACTCCGACAAGTAGGCCACCCTCACCTGGGCGTGACCAGGAGGTTCGCGGCATGCTGCACCCCATGGCAGAGCAGCAGCGGTGCGCGATCCTGGTTCGGGGCGTCAACGTCGGCGGTCACAACCGGCTGCCGATGCAGGACTTCGCGGCAATTCTTGGCAAGCTCGGCTGCGTCGACGTACGCACGTATCTGCAGAGCGGAAATTCCGTCGTGACGACGGACCCGGCGGGGCTGCCCGACCGGGTGGAGCAGGCGCTCGCCGCCACGTTCGACCTTAAGGTGCGAGTGCTGGTGCGGACCGCCGCGGAGCTCGCAGCCGTCGTAGCGAATAACCCGTTTCCGGAGCGGGTCAAGGA
This sequence comes from Mycobacteriales bacterium, assembly GCA_046590575.1. Taxonomy (GTDB): domain Bacteria; phylum Actinomycetota; class Actinomycetes; order BP-191; family BP-191; genus DATLNF01. The sequence continues at coordinate 24,618 of JBKJUS010000025.1, forward strand.
GCCGAAGCGGTTGCACGTAGCCTTCCTGTCCGAGGTTCCGACGCGGCAGGCGCTCAACGGGCTGCGGCCCGAGCGCTACGCCCCTGACGAGCTCGGGGTCGGGGAGCAGGAGCTTTACCTGTCCTACTCCGGCGGTTCGCAGCAGTCCAAGCTCACCGGCGCCACCCTGGAGAAGGCTCTCGCACCGATCGTGGTTACCGCTCGAAACTGGACGACGGTGCTGGCGCTGCGCGACCTGATCGAAGCCGGTCACACCTCAACGGCGCTCACGCCTCCGCTGACATAGATCGACTCTATGTCGGCACGGCGATCGTGAAGCCCTACGCGCCGCAACGCGGATCTTGGACGCATCGAGAGTGCTGGCCGCACGACTCGTCGCGACTGCGTCCAAGGTTCAACTAGCTCAGACTTTGCGGGCCTCGTTGTAGTCGTCGAGTGCGCGGCGGTGCCCGTGTGCACCCGACCCGACCACGCCTCCGGTGCGAACTTCTTTGACGACTTCCTCGAGCTTTTCGAGCAGGCTCGAGACGTCCTCCTCCGGACCTGCCTTGGTCACGTCGTCCAGCGCGTGCTGGATTTTGTCGAGTTTGCGACGCACCTGGCCGTACTCGTCGTCGAGCTTCTTGCGGGCCTCGTTGATGTCCGTCGCCATGGTCGGAGCCTAGCTCTGGAACGGCTTGCCGGCTCTTGGCAAGCGACTCGGTCGGGCCGTCGCAGCTCGACCTCGGGATCAACTGCGGGCATTTCCACAGATTCGCGGTGGACGCTCTACCGGGTGTCCGGACAGGTCACGCTAACTGACATGGAGAATCTCGTGATCCCCAGTCCGAGCGCACCAGCGTACGACGCCTATGTCACCTACACGCAGGACGAGGGCATCGGTTACGTAAATCCGTGCGACGTCGAGCTGTGGCTGCCCGTCCCCGGCCCCGGTGGGGGCGGAACGTGCGCCGTCATCGACGGTGAGGGCGAGCCGCCCCCGCCTAGGATGGGGGCGAACCTCGCAGCGATGCTGCTGCAGCTGCCCGAGCTCGACAGAGTCCTGGTCAAGGTGCACGGCGTCCCGTGTCCCGGTTGGGCGGTCGAGCTCTACCGGGATCTGCTGGCCGCGCTCGACGGGCGACTGATGTCCGACCTGCTCGCTGTTGAGGGCTACCGCTGGCAGTCCTGGGTGCTCTCCGGCGGCCTTGAGGCTGCGGCCTAGGCAGGTGCATCCCAGTGCAATACCATAGTGGTATGAGTACGCAGATTGCCGTCAGGCTTCCCGATGAGCAGGTGGCCTACATCGACAGCCAGGTCGCTGCCGGTCGAGCGTCCAGCCGGGCGGACCTCATCGCGAAGCTGATTGTTCGCGAGCGCCGCCGTCAACGCGCCCTCGAAGACATCGAGACGATGAAGGCGGCTGGGTACGCCGGAAACCCTGACCTTGCTCGAGTCGCCCAGGCCACGTCGGGTCGGATCCTGGGCGTCGACTAGTGCGACCCATCTGCCGGGTCAAGCTCGACAAGGTCCGGCCGGCTGTCATCCTTACCCGACCTGTCGCCGTTGGCTTCCTCACCGGAATCACCGTCGCTCCGATCACTAGCACGATCTTGGGGATCGCCACGGAGGTGCCGGTGGGTCGATCTCATGGTCTCGATCGGGACAGTGTCATCTCGTGCGACAACATCGTGACGGTCCATCGTGACGACGTACGCGACGTCATCGGCTACCTGCTCGACGTCGACGAACCGCGGCTGCTCGACGCCATCGCGGCGGCTTTCGACCTCGACCACACTCCGAGCGCGTAGGACGCTCATTCGCTTCTCGAGCCCGGCATCGTGAGTCAGGGCTGGACGAGACCGCTCTCGTACGCCGCGATCACCGCTTGCACCCGGTCCCGAACGCCCAGCTTCGCCAGCACGCTGGCCACGTGGGTCTTCACCGTCCCACCGGATACGACGAGGTCAGCCGCGATCTCGGCGTTGCTGCGCCCACGGGCAATCAGCACCAGCACCTCTCGCTCGCGTGGCGTGAGCTGGCCCACCGCACGCATGTCGGCCGGCGCACCGCGGTCGCCCTGACGCCGGAAGTGGCTGATCACCGCCGCGCCGACCGCCGGATCCAGCGGGCTCTCGCCACGCGCCACTGCGTGGACCGCAGCGATGAGGTCCTCCGGCCGAGTGTCCTTCAGCAGGAAGCCGTCCGCGCCTGAGCGCAGCGCGGCGAAGACGACGTCGTCCTCGCCGAACGTCGTGAGCACCAGGATGCGCGTCGCAGCCGCCTCGACAGTGATGCGCCGCGTCGCGGCTAGCCCGTCGAGCCGCGGCATTCGGATGTCGAGCAGCACCACATCGGGCCGCAGCTGGAGCACGGCGGCAATCGCCTCCTCGCCGTCCGCCGCCTCACCGACGACCTCGATCTCGGCATCGGTGCGCAGGATGGTCACCAGGCCAGCTCGGACCAACGTCTGGTCCTCCGCAACGACGACGCGGAGCGTCATACGGGCAGCACCGGCATCGCCACGAAGGGCAACCGCGCGCGCACTACCCACTCGTCCCCCTCGCGTCCCGCCGTCAGGTCACCACCGTGCAGCGCCGCACGCTCGCGCATGCCCACGAGGCCCCGGCCAGTCGCCGCTGCCGACGCAGTTGCTCCGGGCACCTGCTCGTTGCGCACTTCGATGCACACCGCAGCACCCTCAGATCGCACGCACACCGCGGCCCACGTGGGGGAGTGCTTGAGCGCGTTGGTCAGCGCTTCCTGCACGATCCGGTACGCCGACAGCTCGACACCGGCCGGCACCGTACCGTCAACAGCGAGCTCGACCTCGACCCGCAGGCCGGCCTCGCGCACCCGCCCGATGAGCGCCGGAAGCGCGCCGAGGTCCGGCTGCGGGCCGAGCTCGGCCGCGCAGTCGTCGTCGCTGCGGAGCACGGCCAGCATCGCGCGGAGCTCGACCAGCGCCTGGCGACCGGCCGTCTCGATCGCGTCGAGCACCGAGCGGGTGCGCGGCGCCTCCGCCCCGAGGGCCAACCGCTCGGCACCGGCCTGCACCACGACGAGCGACACCGCATGCGCGACGACGTCGTGCAGCTCGCGCGCGATCCGGTCCCGCTCGTGGCCGACCGCTTCGCGAGCCTCGTCCTCCCGCTGCTGCGCTCGCTGCGTCGCCTCGGTCGCGATGCGCACCGCCTCGAGGGTGCGCCGTCGTACGACCCGGCCGGCAACCCACGCCGCGGTCCAGATCAGGGCTGCGATGAAGTCGTCGGGGCGGCCCTCCTTGGTCGCGATGTGCGCGGCCATGACGAGCGGCAGGGTGAGGACCGCGCCGACGACCGCGGAGCGACCGCTGGTGTGGGCGGCGACGGTGTAGATCGCGAGGATGATCGCGACCCCGGCGAGCTGCGAGCCGTAGGGATTGGTCGACGCGAGCGACAGCATCAGGTTGGTGGCGCAGACGACGACGGCGACCGCCATTGGCCAGCGTCGACGCCACGTCAGGGTCAGCAGCGCCGGAAGGGCGACTCCGAAGCCGAGCAGCGGGTGCACGCCGGTGTAGTCGAGGTCGAACGCGACGAGCAGCGTCGCGGCGACCGCCAGTGCCAGGTCGGCCGGGGTAGTCCCGACACGCAACACGCCACTTCGCGCGCGGTCGAGGACGCCGGGCAGGGCCATGCCGCCCACGCTAGTCGGACGCCCGACGGCAAAGCATCAGCCGCAGGGCTGAGTCGGCATCGGCCGTCGTACAGAGGGCGAAGTCCGGTCCACGGGCTGATCCGCCGACGCTCCCCGCTGCCTAGCGTTCGAGCGGACCGAACGACACCGACCGACAGGAGAGATCTGATGAACCCCACGACGGCTCGACACACCTGGGTGCCCTACGCCGCCGGCCTTGCCGGCACGATCTTGGTGCTCAAGGTGGCGCTCGTGATCGCGAGTAACAACGAAGCCCTCGACGGTCCGATGGGCGGCGTGAGCCACCTCGGCGGCGTTGCCCTGGGTCTCGCCGCGGCCATCGGCGTCGGCCTGCGCCAGCAGAGCATCCGTCGCCGGGTGCTGGTGTCCTTCGGCACGGCGTTGCTTTTTGTCGCCTGGATCATGGGTCTCGGTGACCTGCTCAAGCCGCTCATCGGTGCCATCAGCGACGCGCAGCACGTCAAGGACGAGGTCCCGATCGGGATCGCTGGCTTGGCGCTGCTCGTCGGTTCCTACGTCGGCTATTCCCACGACCAGGACGGCGTGCCGGCTGGTACGACAGTGCGCGCCACGGCCTGACCGCGCCCAGGTGCCGGGTCAAGAAGCTGCGGCGGCAAGGACCTCGCCCGTCGTGGGCACGGGCGGCATGGGTGGCAGGCCACCGGCGTCCCGGATCGCCCGAACTCGGGTGACGACGTCGGGTGCCCAGGCACTCGACGGCGCGGCAAGCAGGTTCATAGCCCGCTGCAGCGCCAGCCATACCTGTGCGTCGGTCACCATCGACCGGGCCAGGTCGCCGAACAGCACGTCTTCGGCAACGGGTCGGACCAGGGGAGAGCGACCCTCCCAGGTCGCGCGCCACAGCTCGGTGCGGTCGGCGTCGCGGTCGAGGACATCGTCGTAGTAGGTGTCAGCGAGTAGGGCGAGCTCGGCTGTCCACGCCGTTGCGCGGTCGACCTCGTCACGATGCTCGGCCACCGTCTCGGCCAGGCGGGCTGCACTCAGGACAGCGATCGTCACACCGCGCGCCAACGCCGGATCGGTGTGCATGAAGGCGTCGCCGACGAGGACGAGACCCAGAGCGGGAGGCGCCACTGTCGCCCGCCGTCGGATCCCGTTACGCAGACCGGCGAGGATGCGGACGTCGGTGATGGGCTCACCTGCAGCAGCCGCGCCCCATGGTGCGGAGGCCGGAGAGACGTCGACCAGCGCTTCGAACGCGGCCGGTGCACGCAGGCCGCCCAGCCCATCGACCCACGGCGGCACACCGAGCGAGACCGAATAGGTGCGCCGGTCAGCGGGGAACGCAGCACACATGTGGGTGGGGAAGTTCGCACCGCCACCGAGTCCGCGGGTGAGCGTCGGCCAGGTGGAGCCGGCTTCGCGAAGTCGGTAGTACCGGGTGAAGTAGGTGACGCCACAGTCGACGGAGTCGAAGTCCAGTGGCGGTGCGCCGGCAGCTTCGAGCCACGTGCCGGCTCTGCTGCGGCGGCCGCTCGCGTCCACGACGAGGTCCGCGTCCAAGATGCCATCGGCTAGTCGTACGCCGGTGACCCGGGGCTGATCGCCCGGATCAGCGACGAGTCCGATGACGTCGCCGAGCACTGCCCGTACGCGAGGTTCCTCCAGCACCGCCCGGCGCAACGCCCACTCGAATGACGAACGACGGCCGATGAGGGCGATGAGGTCGTCCTCAACAGTAGGCGTGAGATCCGCAGCGACAGCAGGGGGTGCATGCGCGCGAATATGCAGGTCCTCGATGCCTGCTGCGTGCATACGCGCCAGCACGTCCGGGGCATGCATCGCGAGCTCGGCACGGATGCGGGCTAAGAAGTTGTGGCTGTGACCGCTCTGCGGCACGGCCGGTCGCGGCCAGGCGGCCCACGCGTCCTCGGGGCCACCGTCCACCGGAAGAGGATCACGCTCGACGATGGCGACGTCCCACCCAGCACGAGCGAGAAGTAGCCCGCTCATCAGGCCGGACAGGCTGCCACCGACGACCACAACTCGCGACACGTCGTTCATCGTAGTGCGACCGCCTTCATCGTCATGCTGGGATCGCCCCGTGTCTATCGAACCGAAGATGTCGACATGCGGCGCTATGGGTGCCATGGTGCTTTCGGACTTGCGATAGATCATTAGGGGAAAACCTGTGGCCGTCGATCAGCAGACCGCCGTTGTGTCGGGAGCGCCACTCCGGGCCTGGTCGCGCGACCGCGGCCTTACTGCTGCGCTCCTCGTGGTGGCGGCTGCCGGCTGGTGGTGGAGTGCCCAAGCTATGGACCACCGGATGATTGCCGACGACGGCATGGCCGGTATGTCCGGCATGGCGGATCACACAGCGGCAATCAGCATGTCGTTCGGCGCGTTCATCGTGGCGTGGCTGGCGATGATGGCGGCGATGATGCTGCCGGCCGTCGCTCCAGTGGTCGGGCTGTATCGGCGTGCGGTGTCCGCCGGTCGGGCAGCCCCCCTGCCGATCTTCCTCAGCGGCTACCTGCTCGTGTGGCTGGTGCCGGGAGTACCGGCGTACTGGGCCTGGCGACACCTCGCTGAGCCGCTCGCGGGCGGGCGCCCTTGGGCGGGACGTTTGGCCGCAGCGGCGCTTCTGGCCGCCGCCCTCTGGCAGGTCGGTCCGGTCAAGGCGATGTGCCTGCGGCACTGCCGGTCGCCGTTGTCGTTCTTCATGAGGCATCGCGGCGGGCTCCGCCGTCCGACCGCGGCATTGCGTCTCGGCATGGCCCACGGCGGCTTCTGCCTCGGCTGCTGCTGGCTGTTGATGGTCGTGCTCGTCGCACTCGGCACGATGAATCTCTTCTGGATGGCCGGACTGGCTGTCGTCATCTTCGCTGAGAAGGTCGTGACGGCCGGGGAGTGGTTCTCGCGGGCCACCGCGGTTGCCTTGGCCGCGCTCGGTATGTTCCTGCTCGTCGATCCGGCATTCGTCGGGTCGATCACCTGAAGGAGGCGTTGTGTCCACTACCACCGAGACGAAGACCACGTGGCAGCTCACGGGTGAGGGGTGGGAGTTCTGCAACTGCAACCCTGGCTGCACGTGTAACTTCTCCGGCTTCCCGACATCGAAGGACAACAGCTGCAAGGCAGCGGTCGGCACCCGCATCAGGACTGGTCGCTGCGGCGACGTCGACCTCTCCGGCCTCGACGTCGCGGCGCTGATCGACTGGCCCAAGGCCATTCACGACGGCGGCGGCAAGGCAGTCTTCGTCGTACCCGCCGCCGTCACCGACGAGCAGCTCGGCTGCCTCGCTCAGATCTTCACTGGCCAGCTCGGCGGGATGCCCTGGGAGATCTTGGGCACGACGTACGAGGTCGCCGGTGTGGTCCGCGCTGAGATCACCTTCGAGGGTGACGGCATGGACGCGGGCTTCACGATCCCCGGTGTCGGTCAGGCCCGCGGATCCACGTTCAAGAACCCGGTGACGGGCGAGCCGCACGGGGTGGCGATCGTCCTCGACGAGGGCTTCATCTGGTCGAAGGGCGACTGCGGCCAGGGCACCTTCGCTGTCGAGGCCGAGGGCATCGCTATGGACTTCACCGACACCAACTGGATTCGCTACGAGTTCAGCTGGTCCAACTCCGAGTAGCCGGGCTCCCACCACCCGCACTGTGGATGTCCCAGTCCAGGTTGGGTCGACTGCGGACGTGCGGAGTCCGCAGAGCGCTCGCAGCGGCACGTGCGGGTCCGCAGAAGGGGACCGGTGACCTAGTTTCCACGGCTGTCCCCAGTTTGAGTTTCGTACGTCGATGGTGTCGGTCCCAGGCCATAACGTCGGGTGCATGACGCATCCCGACCGCACTCTCGCCCGAATCCGCGCGCTGCTCGCCAAGGCTGAGCACCCCAGCACGCCGCCGCCCGAGGCCGAAGCGATGTCGGAGAAGGCCGCCGAGCTGATGGCGCGCTACGCCATCGATGAGGCACTGGTCGACGCTGCGTCGCCGACCGGTGTCGCTCCGGGCGGCCGGGCCGTCGCCGTGCCACCGCCGTACGCCGTGCCGAAGTCGGTGCTGCTCTCCGGCGTCGCCACGGCGTACCGCGTCCGGGCTGTCATCAGCCGCGATGCATCCGGCGAGGGTCGGCTGTGCACCCTCGTCGGCTTCCCCTCGGACATCGCGCTGGTCGAGATGCTCTTCACCAGCCTGCTGCTGCAAGCCAGCGCCGCGATGCGGCTAGCGTCCAACGGGCAATGCCGGGTCCGGGCGTTCCGGCACGCGTTCCTCATGGGGTACGCCGGCACGGTCACCCGCCGAGTGGTCGCGGCGCAGCAGCGGTCGGTCGATGAAGAGGTGTCGAAGGGTGCAGCGTCTACCGAGGTCGTGCTGGCCGACCGGCGCGATGCGGTCGACCGTGCGACGGCGGAGATGTTCCCGCGCCTCGGGCGGCTGCGTACAACGGTGAGCGACGGCGGCGGACTAGTGGCCGGCCAGGCGGCCGGCGCGCGCGCCGATCTTTCCAGCGGCGCACGCGCGGTCCGGGCGAGCTCGACAAAGCGTCCGCAGCCGTTGACTTAGTCGACGAGCAGATCACCCAGTACGACGTCGCAACGATGCCGGCCTGACCCAGCACGCCGACGGCATCGCCCCGACGTTCGCGTCAACCGTTCGGCGTTTCCCACGGGCAACGGTCGACTGGTCGGGCATTCCCTGCGGGAATCGCCGCCCAGATGCCGGGATGTTTCTCCCGGCCGCCCAGGCGGAATGCGAACACATAGCGGGCCGGTCAGTCCTCGTCGCGGGCGCGACCGGCGACGAAGTCGAGCGCCTCGAGGGTCGCGTTGTGCACGAAGCGCTCCCGCTTCGGCGCGGCGAGGAACCGAGCAGCGCCGACGAGCGCCGCGCGGTCGCCGGTGTGCGCCGACTCGGTGATGGCCGCCCGGGTGGTCTTGACGGTGTGGGCGACCATGATCGGCGCCACCGCGTTGTCCTCAGCCGCCGCCTGAGCCAGGGCGGCTTCGAGAGCGCCCGCCGGACCGTCGTATCCGCGCACCAGGGCGACCGCGCCGTCGGGGTCCTTGCGTCGTACCCGCTCGAGCACGTCGGCCGCATCCGTCGTCGCGAAAGGGGCCGGGCCCGTCCCGCCACCGCGCGTGTCGAGGCGCTGCGTCCACTGCACGAACCACACCGCGTGGAAGAGGCCGCGCAGCACGTCCGCCGACGGCGACAGCGACCAGGCCCAGCGGAACGCCGCGAGGTAAGTCAGCGTGTGGGTGACGTCGAGCCAGCCCCACTCGTTGCTGTCGTCGAGGTCGAGGTCCACGTCGAAGCGGCGCAGTCGCTCGGCCGCAGCGCGCGACACGACGTCGAGGATCTTCTCGACCGGTGTGCCGGCCTTCAAAGCCCGGTGCAACGCGTCGAAGGCAGCCTCGGGGCCTTCGTCGAGCATGGCCCGCTCGAGTCCGTCCGGCGCAGCCGTCGTGTCTTGCCGACGCAGAAGCGCGGCCAGGTCCAGGTCGGCTGACTGCCACGCGGCGAGGTAGCGGCGCATGTAGGGCAGCCGGTCGTAGCGGGTGCTCAGCACCGTCGCGGGGACGAGCGGGGCGAGCACCGTGTCGGCTTCGGCCCAGCCGACGGTGTCGAGCAGCTCGAACGACTTCTGTACGTAGATCATCGGGTGGCCGTAGCCGAGGAAGTGGTCGGTCACGGCGCAGAGCAGTGCGCCGCGGATTGCTGCGGGGTCGACGTTCGCCGCGATGAGCCCGCGCAAAAGTGCCTCCGCGGCGTCGCTCTGCTCGTCGTCGACGAGGAGCGGGTACGCCGCGAGCGCCTCGGGGATCGAGCCGTACGCCGTCACCGGGTCGACTGGGTCCGGCTGGGGTCGCATCGGTCGGCGTA
>JBKJUS010000221.1:0-21152 GCA_046590575.1 Mycobacteriales bacterium
CCGCCGCTCGGCAGCGACACCTTTCGGTCCAGCGCCTTGTGCAGCTGCTCGTTGACGCGGTAGCTCTCGAAGAGTGGCACGTCGCTGTCGTACTGGGACAGCCTCGGGAGCAGGTCCGGCGCCAGGGTGGTCAGGTAGCCCTCGATGAGGTCGTACTCAGTGCCGGCCTCGACGACCAACGAGTGGAAGTCCTCGTTGAAGTTGTCGCGGATCACCTTGATGACGAGGTCGGGCTCGGCGTGCAGAAGGGCCGGCGCGGCCTCCTTCTTCGCCTTCTTCTCGATGACCTCCCACTGCGCCTTGAGCCGATCGAGGTCGCGGGTCAGGTCCTCCTCCGAGGCACCTTCGGCCGCCGTGCGGATGATGATGCCCGCACCCTCGGGCTTCAGCGCCTTGAGGATCGACTTGAGCCGGGCCCGCTCGGTGTCCGGCAGCTTGCGGCTGATGCCGGTCATCGACTGCTCGGGCACGTAGACCATGTAGCGGCCGGGCAGCGAGATCTGCGACGTCAGCCGCGCCCCTTTGTGTCCGATCGGGTCTTTCGTGACCTGCACGAGCACCTGCTGGCCGCTCTTCAGGGCCTGCTCGATGCGCGGCGCGCGGCCCTCGAGGGCGCTCGCGTCGTAGTTGACCTCACCGGCGTAGAGCACGGCGTTGCGGCCCTTGCCGACGTCGACGAAAGCCGCCTCCATCGACGGCAGGACGTTCTGCACCCGACCCAGGTAGACGTTGCCGGCGTACGACATCGCACTGGCCTTGGTGACGTAATGCTCGACGAGCACGCCGTCCTCAAGCACGGCAATCTGGGTACGGTCCGCCGACTGGCGGACGAGCATGGTGCGCTCGACCGCCTCCCGGCGGGCCAGGAACTCCGACTCGGTGACGATGGACGGACGGCGGCTGCCGGACCGCCCGTCGCGACGTCGCTGGCGCTTGGCCTCGAGTCGCGTGGACCCACCGACACCGCGTACGCCGTCGTCCTCGCGCGGGGCCTGCGGCTTGCGGGGCTCGCGCGCCTCGCGTGGTTCACGGACGCGTACGACGGTGCGTGGCGGGTCGTCCGGCCCGGGCTCGGCACCTTCTCCGGCACCTTCTCCGGCACCACCTCCGCGCCGCCGCCGGCGCCGGCGGCGGGTGCCACCTGCCTCCGACTCGTCCTCGCCGTCCTGGGCCGGACCGGCGCCGTCGCCGTCGCCGACAGTCGTCGCGGCGGTCTCTCCGCCGGGCGCGTCCTCGCTGTCGACCTCACCGGACTCGTCGCCGGGCTCGGTGCCCTTACCGCGGCCACGGCCGCGTCGACCACGACGACGCCGCGAGCGGCTGCGATCGCCCGATTCCTCGGCGCCCTCGTCGTCCGTCGGGCCGCCAGCCTCGGCATCGTCGGCGAGCGAATCGGCCGTGGGCTCACCACCCTCGATGGCGATCCGGGGCTTGCGGGTGCGGGTGCGTTGACCCGGAGCCGCGCCGGGGCCATCGTCTGACGGCACATCGTGGCCGGACTCCACCAGCGCTGCCGGAGCGGCGAAGGTGACTGCCGGGGGCGTGAAGGCCACGGCCGGCGGCGGGCTGGCTGGACGTCTGGTCGGCTGGGCAGCAATCGGGTTGGCCGCGAAGGCCCACTCATCCGGGGTGTCAATGTCGGCCGAAGTCGTCACGTCGGACTCTTCGTCGACCTCCGCTGCGGGTGCCTCTGCTGGGGGCGCCTCTGCGGCGGGCTCGGCGACGGCGAGCTTGGCGCTCGTCCGGCCACGACGCCGCGGCGCGGGAGCAGTCTGGGTGGGCTCGTCGGCGGCGCTAGGAGCGGCAGTCCGGCGCCGAGCGCGGGGAGCACTGACGGTCGCTTCGCTGGACGGCACGTCAGTCGGCGCCGGGTCAGCCGTACTGGCCTTGGTGGCCTTGGTGGCCTTGGTGGCCTTGGCCCTCTTGGGCTTGGCAGGCGCCGCGGACGGCGTACCGGCCGTCGCGTCCGCGGTCGGCGGGGTGCTGTCCGACCCGGCGGACTTGGCTCGGCTTCGGCGCGCTCGGGGTGGGGTCCCGCTGCCTGTGCTGGGCGCGTCTGTGCTGGGCGCGTCTGGGCTGGGAGAGTCTGTGCTGGGACGATCGGTGGGGACCTCGGGCATCGGGTGCCCTCTCGGTGTCGAGCTCCCGGGCGCGGGTCGCGGCCTCGCGGGAGCAGATCGGGTACCGGCGGCGAGAGCCGTCGGAAGTCTGCGGTGACGCCATCCAGGCGCACTCACCAGCAGGCCCGGCTGAGCGAGCCGGAGCCGTCAGGAGGACAGCGCGCGGTCGACGCCCAGAGGGTCAGCCAGCCGACCCGCATCGTCGAGGTATCCCTGAGCGAGTCGCTGCGCCTCGGGAGGCGCCGGCGGAGCCAGCTCAGGATCGACGGAACGCAGGCCCGACAGGATGTCGTCGGTGCGTACGGCGGGTGTCACGTGCCGCACGACACAGTGGAGTATCGCACAGGGTCCTGCCAGACCGGGGACGGACGACACGCTGGCCGTCACGAGGGGCGCCCGCGAGTCGAACCGGCGTACCCCGTCCTTGGTGCGGCGTTCGACGGGCACTTCGTCCGCAGCCAGGAAAGCCGCGAGCGCCCGCTCGAGAGCAGCCGGCTCGACGCCGGGCAGCCGGATCTCCCAGGACGACGCGTCGACGCGGTCGGCCAGGGAGGGGCCGCCCTCCGCGGCCTCGACACACTCGAGTACATCCAGGCCAGGCGGCAGAGAGGCATCCAGCGCCGCGCGGATCTCTTCCGGCACGCACCGGACGGCCAGGCCGATCTCAACGTACTCCGCCTCGCTCGCCACCCCGGTCGGGGTCGCGTTCAGCCACGAAATCTTCGGGTGCGGCGAGAAGCCGGCGCTGTAACCCATCGGTATCTGCGCCCGGCGCAGCGCCCGCTCGAACGCCCGGGCGAAGTCGCGGTGCGAGGTGAAGCGCAGCCGCCCCCGCTTGGCGTACCTCAGCCGAAGCCGCTGGACGACGGGGGGCGGCGGCGGGCCGTCCGGAGTGCGCTGCTTGCTCATCCCACGGCGGTCGACGGCCCAGCGCAGCGCCGGGCGCGGCGTCCCGCCTGCCGGTGGAGGAGCGCCGGCAAGGCGGCGGCCAGCAGCCCGGCCGGGAGGAGCCACCGCGGCAGTCCGGTAGCCGGCAGGTCAGGGCCCGGCGCGGCCGGAGCCGGACCGACGGGGCGGCCGGGCGCCGCCGGCGGCACACCCGGACGGACGGGGACCGCCAGACCGGGTCCAGCCAGCTGGCGGACGGCGACGGCCTGTCCATCAGTGGCGACATCGCGCTCGGCATCATTCGCCGCGATGCAGTCGCTCTTCGCCGTGCACGTGTCGACGGCGGCGGCCCAGATCTCACCGGAGGGGGCGTACTCGATGTCGAGGAAGTCGAACATGTTGCCGCAGCGGCCCTGACAGCGGCCGCGATGGATCGGGTCCCCAGGTCGGTTGGCGGTCGCTGAGACGAACAGGGGCCGGTCAGAGTCGGCGTTGGTCGAGGTCGTCACGTAGTAGTTCCACGGCAGTGCGTGGTTCGGCTTCGCGTCATCGAAGCCATCTGCTGCGCCAGGGAAGGAGATCGCCACCTGACCAGGCTTCGCACCGACGTCGAGAGTCGGGAAGTTCACCTCACGTACGCCGGGCGGAGCGACGTTGAGCGGTGCCGACCAGGAGTCGCCGCCGTCCTTGGACACCGCGAGCACGGGCAGGTGCTCCTTGTCGGTCCACCACAGGTAGTAGACCGTGCCGTCGGAGTCAACGTCGACGGAGGTGTGGTTGCCGAAAATGCCCTCGGTCTCGACGACGCCGACGTCGTCGCTGACCACCAGGTCGGTCCAGGTCAGTGCGCCGTCATCGCTGACGAAGACATGTGGCTTGCCGCAGTAGCCCGCCGGCAGGTAGACCCGGCCATTGGCGTCCACGACGAGGTGGCCGTGGAAGCTGCTCTGCAGCGGGTCTCCCGGGCAGGCCACCCCGGCGAACACCGGCGCGCCGGCCGCGACCCACGTACGACCGCCATCGAGGCTCCGCGCGCACGACGCGTCGGCCACGCGATTGAAGCAGTAGTAGCCGACGTTGGGGTAGCCGATGGGCTGCTGGCCGCCCTCGGGCGGTGGGCCGAAGACCATCGTCTGGTGGTCGTTCACCGGGTTGCCGCAGCACAGTGGCGCCTGGGTCCACGTCTCGCCCTGGTCGTCGCTGTACTGCAGGAACGACCCGCCGATCAGGTTGAGCTCGGGGTTGAAGACGCGGCCCGTGACCTCGTCCACCGTGATGTATGGGTCGAGCGTGACCGGCGGCACCGCCGTCGGACCCACCATGTCGTTGGTGGGCTCCCACTTCAGGCCACCGTCGACCGACCGGTACACCAGCGGCGCAAACAGCGGCGAGTCGAGGTCATACCCCGCGAAATACGCCACGCCTGCCTCGTCGATGCCGAGGGTCGGCTCAATCGCCCCGCCCCCGATGTCCACCGCCTGCAGGACGAGCGGCGAGGGGGGCAGTTGCACCGGTGAGTTCCCCTGCTCGCGGCCACCCTCTGGAGTGGGCACGAACGGCTGCGCCACGTAGGCCTGCTGCACGCTGCCTTGCACAGCCGTCGGGAACGCCGGAGCGGCGAAGGATGACTGGGCCGCGAGCACGGCGGTGACCGCCAGCGTCAGCCCGACCGCCAGCGGCCGTCGTACGCCGTTCATCGAGACACCGTGAGCGGCAGCAGCGTGTGGCCGGTCGGTCCGACCTGGATCGCGGTGTTCATGCCGGGGCACACTCCACAGTCGAAGCAGGGGATGTCGCGACAGTCGTCGAGGGTCTCCTCGCGCAAGGCGTCCTGCCAGTCCGACCAGAGCCAATCCTTCTCGAGTCCCGAATCCAGATGGTCCCAGGGCAGCACCTCATGCTCGCTGCGCTCGCGGGTGGTGTACCAGTCGACATCGACACCGGTCTGCTGGGCCGCTGTCATCCACCGGTCGTAGGAGAAGTGCTCGCTCCAGCCGTCAAAGCGGGCGCCGTCGGCCCATGCCTGCCGGATGACGGCTCCGATGCGACGGTCGCCGCGCGAGAGCAGGCCTTCGACAATGCCTGGCTTGCCGTCGTGGTAGCGGAAGCCGATCGCCTTGTCGCGGCCCAGGGCGTCACGAAGCAGCTTCAGCCGACGGTCCGTCGTCGCGTGGTCAGCCTGCGCCGCCCACTGGAAGGGCGTATGCGGCTTGGGCACGAAGCCACCGATTGACACCGTGCAGCGGATGTCCTTCTGGCCGGTCGCCTCGCGGCCTGCCTTGATGACGGCCTTCGCGAGGTCGGCGATCTCGACCACGTCCTCGTCGGTCTCCGTGGGCAGGCCGCACATGAAGTAGAGCTTCACCTGCCGCCAGCCGGCGGCGTACGCCGTCGTGACCGTGCGGATCAGGTCGTCCTTGCTGACGGTCTTGTTGATGACCCGCCGCAGCCGCTCACTGCCGCCCTCTGGAGCGAAGGTCAGACCACTGCGCCGACCGTTGCGGGAGAGCTCCTGGGCCAAGGTGACATTGAAGGCGTCGACGCGGGTGCTCGGCAACGACAGCGACGTCTGGGTGCCGGCGTACCGGCTGGCCAGACCTCGGGCGATGTCGCCGATCTCGGAGTGGTCGGCGCTCGAGAGGCTGAGTAGGCCGACCTCCTCGTAACCGGTGGCCGCGAGACCGCGCTCGACCATCTCCCCGATCCCGGTGATGCTGCGCTCGCGTACCGGCCGGGTGATCATCCCGGCCTGGCAGAAGCGGCAGCCGCGGGTGCACCCGCGGAAGATCTCGACGCTCATCCGCTCATGCACGGTCTCGGCGAGCGGGACGAGCGGCGCCTTCGGGTAAGGCCACTCGTCCAGGTCCATGACGGTGCGCTTCTGCACCCGGAACGGCACGCGAGTGCTGGTCGGGACGATCCGCTTGATCCGCCCGTCGGGGAGGTACTCGACGTCGTAGAGGCTGGGCACATAGACCCCCGGTACGCCGGCGAGCCTCAGCAGCAGCTCAGCGCGTGCACCGGGCGAGCCCTCACGCTTCCAGGCACGAACGACCTCGGTGATCTCGAGCACGGCCTGCTCGCCGTCGCCGAGCACCGCGGCGTCGATGAAGTCAGCGATCGGCTCCGGATTGAAGGCCGCGTGACCGCCGGCGAGGACGATCGGGTGCGCCGCTGTGCGGTCGGCCGCCGTCACGGGAATGCCCGCGAGATCGAGCGCTTCGAGCAGGTTGGTGTAGCCGAGCTCGGTGGAGAAGCTCACGCCGAGCAGGTCGAAGGCGACGACCGGGCGGTGGCCGTCGACGGTGAACTGCGGCACCCCGTGCTCGCGCATCAGGGCCGCCAGGTCGGGCCACACGCTGTAGGTGCGCTCGGCGAGGACCCCGGGCACCTCGTTGAGCACCTCGTAGAGGATCATGACGCCCTGATTGGGCAGCCCGACCTCGTACGCGTCGGGGTACATCAGCGCCCAGCGCACCTCGGCCGAGTCCCAGTCCTGGACGACCGAGTTGAGCTCGCCGCCGACGTACTGGATCGGCTTCTGCACGCGCGGCAGCAGCCGCTCCAACTGAGGGAAGATCGACTCCATGGACCCAGGGTAGTCGGCGGCGGCTAGTCCCACTCGCGGGATCGCATGTGCACGTTGCAGAGCAGTCCGATGGCGATCATGGTCGCGAACATCGACGATCCGCCGTAGGAGACGAACGGCAGCGGCAGCCCGGTGACTGGCATGATCCCGAGCGTCATCCCGATGTTGACGAAGCTCTGGAAGGCGAACCAGGACACCACGCCCGAGGCAACGAGGGTGCCGAACGCGTCGCCGGCGTTGGCGGCAATGGAGATGCCCCGCCAGAGGATGATGGCCAGGAGCAGCAGGATCAGGCCGGCACCGACGAAGCCGAGCTCCTCCCCCGCGACGGTGAAGACGAAGTCGGTCTGCTGCTCGGGCACGAACTGCCCGGTCGTCTGGGTGCCCTGGAAGAGGCCGGACCCGCGGAAGCCGCCGGAGCCGATCGCGATGCGCGCCTGGTTGACGTTGTAGCCCGCAGTGCCGAGGTTGGCCGACGGGTTGGCGAAGGACGTGAATCGCTCGACCTGATAGTCCTTGAGCATGTCGAAGTGCAGGATCGACCAGCCGGCCGCGACGCCCGCGGTGACCAGCCCGACCACCCACCGGGCCGGCGCGCCGGACACTGCGAGCACGCCGAGGATGGTGAAGACGAAGACCATCATCGTGCCGAAGTCAGGCTGGAGCAGGATCAACCCCATCGGCACGGCGGCGAGCGCGAGCACCAGCAGCACATCGCCGTCGCGCGGGTCGTCCTCTCCGTCCCGCTTCTCGCCGAGGATCATCGCCATACCGACGACGAGCGCCACCTTGGCGAACTCCGACGGTTGGATCTGGAAGCCGCCGCCGACCTCGATCCACGACCGGGAGCCGTTGATGACCGAGCCGAGCGGTGTCAGCACGGCGATCAGGCCCAGGCAGGAGGCGACATAGACCATCGGTGCGTAGGCGCGCAGCATTCGGTAGTCGACCAGCGCCGCCACCGCCCCCATCGCGAGGCCGAGGCACAAGTTGAGCGCATGCCTCTTGAGGAACGCCTGAGGATCCCCGCCGGCCGACTCCAGGCGGGTCCGGGTGGCGGACCACACGAGCGCAGCGCCGATAACGCCCAACGAGGTCGCGGCGACGACCAGCACCCAGTCCATCCGGCGCAGCGGCGAGTCACGCTCGAGCGCCCGGGTGCGCCAGCCGTCTCGGCGGCGCATGGGCACCGGGGAGATTCGCGGTGTGCTCCAGTCGGTCATCGAGTCCGCCCAGACCTGCGGCGCCGGACGGCGGCTGCTGCTGCGGTAATCGGGAGCGCCACCTGCGTGTGACCAGTCAGTACGCCGACCGGCGCACCGACACCAGCGCCCGCGGGGGCGATCTGCACAGGAGCCTGGTCGGCTGGCTTGGCAGTGGGCTGGGCACACGGGGGCGCGGGTCGCTGCACCGATCCGTCGGGGCGCACGACCGGCAACGCCGTCGGAGTAAGACCACAGGCCATCGCAGCCGGTCGGCCGGCGAGGCCGAAGAGACCCTCGTAGATCTCGCGTACCGCGGGGGCCGCGATCGTGCCTCCGGTGCCCGCCTGCTCGACCATGACGACGACGGCATACTTCGGCGCCTGCGCCGGGGCGAATGACGCGAACCAGGAGGTGTCCTGCTTGTTGTTGACCTGTGCCGTGCCGGTCTTGCCGGCCACGTCGAGGCGGGTGAAGTCGAAACCGGCAAACGCGGCGCTGGCGGTACCGCCCGGCTTGGTGACGCCGGTCAGCGACTCACGGATGTAGGCGAGGATCTCGTCAGAAACCGGCAGGGTTCCGGTCTGCACGGTAGGCACGACCTTGGTCACCTTGCCGAAGCGGTCGATCACCGCCTTGCCGATTCGCGGCTTGATGACCTTGCCGCCGTTGGCCAGGGCGGCATAGGACCGGGCGAGCTGCAGCGGCGTGACCAGCGTGTCGCCCTGACCGATGGAGAGGTTGACATGGTCACCGCCGTTGTAGCGACCGCCGTCGGTGCAGTTCTCCTTCGCCAACTGCTCGAGGAACGCTCGCCGGGCGGGGTCCGGCTCCTCAGGGTAGCCACGCTTGGCACGGTCGCAGTAGCCACTCTTGTTGCGCTCCCAGCGGCGCTGCTTGAATCCCCGGTCGGTGACCTGCCCAGCTGACTCGCTCGGCAGGTCGATGCCGGTCTTCGTGCCTAGCCCAAAAGCCCGCGCCATCGCCTGGATGCCCTCAACGGGCTTGGCCCTGCGGTCGATGCGGGCGTTGTCGGCGACGTAGTTGGCGATGGCGAAGTTGTAGAAGATCGTGTCGCAGGACTTCACCAGCGCCGTGCGTAGCGAGATGGAGCCGAGCGGGCGGCTGTCGAAGTTGCGGAAGGTACGGCCGAACTTCACCGAGCCAGGGCAGGAGTAGCTGCCACCCAGCGACGCCTGACCCTGGGTGACTGCTGCCGCGGTGCTGACGACTTTGAAGGTCGACGCCGGTGCGAAGAGACCTTGGGTGGCCCGCGAGATCAGCGGTACCCCTGCCTCCTTGCTGTTGAGAACCGCGAAGTCGCTCTGCGAGATGCCGCCGATGAACAACCCGGGGTCGTACGTCGGATAGCTCGCCATTCCGACGATCGCGCCAGTAGCGACCTCCAGGATCACCCCGGCCGCAGATGGCGCTTTGAACGGCTGCTTGGTGTTGCGCTTGTCGATGGTCGAGCGGGCGCGGAGCACCGCGCGCTCGAGCGCGATCTCGAGCACCCGTTGCGACGGTGCGTCGAGCGTGGTCACCAGGTCCTTGCCGGACTCCGCGGGGGTATCGGCGGCAAGTCCGGTGACCCGACCCTTGGAGTCGACGAGGAACTGTTTCACGCCTGAGCGACCGCGCAGGTCACCATCGTAGGACTGCTCGAGACCAGCTCGTCCGGTGAGATCGGTGCGCTGTAGGTCGGCGTACTTCTTCTTGGCGACCTCTTCCTCGGTGACCGGGGAGATGTAGCCGAGCAGGTGCGCGCCAAGGCTCTTGTTCGGGTACTCGCGGACCGACTGCAGGGTCGCCTCGATGCCCGGGAAGTCCTCCGCGTGCTCCTCGATCCGGAAAGCGAGCTCGTCGGGCACATCAGCCATGATCGGCACCGGCTGGAACGGGCTGCCATTCCAGCACGGGACATCGGGTGGTGGCGGGCCGCTCGAATCTGGCTTCGTGCCGCACGGGGCGATACGCGCGCGGATCTCAGCGGCCGGCATCGAGAGCACCCCGGCAAGGCGATCGATCACCTCTTGGCCGTCTTCGGGCAGCCGATCAAGTGCTGCCCGGTCGACGGTCACCACGGAAACGGTCCGGTTGCGGACCAGCTCCCGGCCGACCGAGTCGAGGATGCGTCCACGCGGCGCCGCCGTGATGACGGGTCGGACCCGGTTGTTCTTGGCGGCCTCCGCGAACCGGTCCCCAGACATCACTTGGAGGAACCAGAGGCGACCGAACAGGGTGAGGAAGAGACTGAGGACGAAGATGCGCAGCACGGCCAGCCGAAGGCGAGACCGATCGCTCACCGCCAGTCCTCTCCTGTTCACACCGTTGGGTCAGCCCACCCGTCGCTCCAAGTCGTCGGTGCGGCTGGACAACGCTGAGACCGCCGCGAATACGAACGGGGTGAGGACGACATCGTACAAGGAAGCGAGGGTCACGGATCGCACCAATGCGTCGGCCCGGACCCGGGGATCGCCAAACAGGGCCAGTAGCGCAGCGAAAGCGACAGCACCCGAAGCGGTTGCCACACCAACGAAGAGCATGGGGGTGGTGATGGCGAGGCGGTCGAGGTAGGCGCGCACGATTCCGGCGACGTACCCGATGCAGCACAGCACGAGTGCGAGCAGCCCCAGCGTGTGGTCGCTGAGCAGGTCTTGGACCAGCCCAGCGGAGAACCCGCTGATCATCCCGACACCGGGCCCGTCGGTCAGCGCCAGACAGACGACGACCACAAGGACGAGGTCGGGCTGCGCGCCCAGGAAGTCCAGGCGCGAGATTACTGTGGTCTGCACCAGGAGCGCGGTGAGCAGGAACACACTGATCGTGAGCACCCGGTTGGCGGTCACGTCACCCAGCTGCCGAAGGGGTCGGCGATGCCGGACTCGGCGCAGGACGGATCGGGGCCACTGGCTTCTCTCGAGGCGCGGACAGGATAATGCCGACGATGTCGAGAGCGGTGTAGCGGACATACGGCGTGACGGTCACCCGCTTCGTCAGTGTCGGCTGCCGCGTGACGGTGTCGGCGACACCGATGGGAATGCCGCCGACATAGGTACCGCTGTCACTCGTCAGGACGACGTCGCCCTTCGCGACCTTGGCGTCCGGCGCCCGCAGCTCGAAGACGAGTGGGTCAAGGCCGTTGCCGCTGACCAGACCACGCTGGCCGTTGGCCAGCCGGGCCCCGACCGCCGACTGCGGGTCGATGGCCAGCAAGATTCCAGCGGTGAACTCCGACACCTCCAGCACCCGCCCCACAAGACCGTCGCCGGCGATCACAGTCATGTCCTGGCGCACTCCGTCGCGGGCGCCGCGGTCGACGGTGATCGTCCATTCGAAGTTGTTGGGGCGGTCGGCGATCACCGTAGCCGGCAGGATCTCCGCGCCCCGCCCTCCGGAGGCTCCGAGCAGCCGGTCGAGCTCGTCACTGCGGCGTCGTACGTCCTCGGCCTGGCGCAGCTGGTTGCGCAGGTCGGCGTTCTCCTTGCGCAAGTCTTCGACCTGCTTGTCCAACGACCCGATGTCGCCGACGGAGGACAGGGCGTTGCCGATCGGCCGGACCACGCGGGTCACCGCCCGCTGCATCGGCCCGATCACCGATGCGGTGCCACGTCGAAGCCCGGAGAGCGCCGTGCCTTCGCCGCCGCGGTAGTCGATCGTGATGAGGGTGAAAGACGTCAGGATCAGCAGCGCGAGGATCAGCCGCAGGCGACGGGAGTCTCGGTACACGGTGTCGCGCTCGCGCGCGGTCGCCTAGTGCCGTGGAGAGGAGATCAGGACGGGCTTGAGCGCCTCGAACTCCTCGACGCACTTGCCGGCGCCCATCGCCACCGAGTCGAGCGGGTTGTCGGTGATGTGGATCGGCATGCCGGTCTCGTGCTTGAGTCGCTCATCAAGCCCCTTGAGCAACGCTCCGCCGCCGGTGAGCACGATGCCGCGGTCCATGACGTCGCCGGAGAGCTCGGGCGGGCACTTGTCGAGCGTCGTCTTGACCGCGTCGACGATGGCGTTGACCGGCTCCTCGATGGCCTTGCGGATCTCCTCGGCGCTGACGACGATCGTCTTGGGCAGGCCGGACACGAGGTCGCGACCGCGGATCTCGGCGTGCGGCTCGTCGGGCATCGGGAACGCCGAGCCGATCGTCATCTTGATCTCCTCGGACGTGCGCTCCCCAAGCATCAGCGAGTACTCCTTCTTCACGTAGCTGATGATCGAGCTGTCCAGCTCGTCGCCGCCGACGCGGATGCTCTGGCTGGTCACGATGCCGCCGAGGGAGATGACCGCGACCTCCGTCGTGCCTCCGCCGATGTCGACGACCATGTTGCCAGTCGGCTCGTGCACGGGCAGGCCGGCGCCGATCGCCGCAGCCATGGGCTCCTCGATGATGTAGACCCGTCGGGCACCGGCCTGGTAGCCGGCCTGCTCCACTGCCCGCTGCTCAACGCCGGTGATGCCGCTGGGCACGCACACGACAATGCGCGGCTTAGCGAAGTGGCGGCGGCGGTGCACCTTCTGGATGAAGTAGCGCAGCATCCGCTCGGTGGTCTCGAAGTCGGCGATGACGCCGTCCTTGAGCGGGCGGATCGCGACGATGTTGCCCGGCGTCCGGCCAATCATCCGCTTGGCCTCGGTGCCCACCGCCAGGATGCCCTTGTTGTTCGTGTTGATCGCCACGACGCTGGGCTCGTTGAGCACGATGCCGCGCCCGCGGACGTAGACCAAGGTGTTGGCAGTGCCGAGGTCGACAGCCATGTCACGGCCGAGAAACGACAGGGTGCTCGATGCCATGGGAAACGAAGGCCTCTCGAAGATGTGCCGGGGGCGACGCCGTACGCCGGGCGGGCCACAGGTCAAGGCGATCGTAACCGAGGTAAGGCTGGACCTGAAAAGACCCCTCTATCTCACCTCGAGAGTCAGCCGGATCAGAGGTCGGGGAAGAAGATGCCGAGCTCACGGGTGCCGGACTCCGGCGAGTCGGAGCCGTGCACGAGGTTCTGGCCGATCTCCAGGGCATAGTCGCCGCGCAGAGAGCCCGGCGGTGACTTGACCGGGTCGGTGACGCCCATGAGCGTGCGCACCGCCTCCACGGCCCGCGGGCCCTCGACCGCCAGAGCAACCAGCGGCCCACCGGTGATGAAGTCGACGAGCTCACCGAAGAACGGCCGCTCGGCGTGCTCGGCATAGTGCCGACCGGCGGTCTCTGCGTCGATGGTGCGCATCTCGACGGCGAGCAGCCGCAGCCCCTTGCGCTCGATCCGGCTGACTACCTCGCCGACCAGGCCACGGCGTACGCCGTCGGGCTTGACGAGGACGAGTGTGCGTTCGGACATCAGGAGTGCTCCTCAAGGCTGCGACAACGATGGTCGGCGAGCCTAGCCGACGCCATACTGGGTCCTTCTCCGGGGAGGGTCAGCGGTGCCAACATCACGCAGGTGGTCAATCGGGGGCGCCGCCGCCGCGCTCGGCGGGCTGTGCTACGTCATCAAGGGTGGCGTCATCCTTGTCACAGGAGACCAGCCACCTGTGCTGTTCGAGCTCGCGACGGTCCTCCTCGCCTTGGGACTACGGGCGCTCTACCTCCGGCTTCGTGACGTCGGCCGCGGCGGCGGGGTCGCCGGTCCGCTGACCACCGTCGTTCTCGTCGCAGCCACGATCTCCACGGTCGGCAGCCTCTCGACCCGAGAGGACACAGCAGCCGTGGGGGTTGCCCTCGCCGTCTCGTCGTTGGGGCTCGTGGTCGGCCTGGTCGTGCTGGGCCGCATCGCTCGCCGCGACCCCGAGCTGGCTCCCGGCTGGCGCGACGTGCCGTGGGCACTCGGGCTCGCCACCATCCCGCTGATCATGGTGGGCGGGGCGCTCGAGTCACTCGACGAGCGGCTGCTGGAGATCCCACTGGTCCTGATCGGTGTGGGCTGGATGGCGGTCGGCCAGCTCGTTGCCTCACCGCTCCGTCAGGACATCAGCAGCGTGCGCGCTTCACCGACGGTATAGAGCGAGCCGGTGACGAGCACGCCGGAGCCGGGGGCAGTGCCTTCATCGGCAAGTCGCACCGCGATGTCGATCGCGTCGACCAGACCCGCCGAACGGTGCACCCGGTCCGCGCCGAAGACCGCTGTCGCGTGCTCGGCCAGCACGTCGGCAGGCAGCGCTCGCGGCGAGCCGTTGGTCGTGACGACGATCTCGTGCAGCACCGTCTCCAGGCCCTCCAGCATCGCGATCGCGTCCTTATCGGCGAGGATGCCCACGACGCCGATGAGCCGGTCGAAGGCGAAGGCCTCTTCGAGCCCGTCGACGAGAGCGGCCACCCCCGCCGGGTTGTGCGCGCCGTCGAGCAGGACGGTCGGACTGCGGCGGACCACCTCGAGCCGGCCGGGCGAGTCCGCAGCGGCCAACCCTGCGCGCACGGCGTAGACGTCCAAGGCTGCGCTCGCCCCGCCGAGAAAGCACTCCACCGCCGCCACGGCACAGGCGGCGTTGGCCGCCTGGTGTCCACCGTGCAGTGGCAGGAAGAGGTCGTCATAGGTGCCGGCCAGCCCCTGGATGCTCAGCGTCTGTCCGCCCACAGCAACCTGGCGAGCCGCGACGCCGAAGTGCACGCCTTCGACCGCCAGCTCGGCGCCGACCTCGGCGACCCGACGGACGATGACCTCCGCGGACTCCACCGTCTGCACCCCGGAGACGACGCGCGCACCCTCATGGATGATCCCTGCCTTCTCCCCCGCGATCGACGTCACCGTGGGACCGAGCAGCTCGGTGTGGTCGAGGGAGATCGGGGTGATGACGCAGGTGCCCGCGTGCAGCACGTTGGTCGCGTCCCACCGGCCGCCGAGACCCACCTCGACCACGCCGACGTCGATCGGGGCATCCGCAAAGACTGCGAGACCTACCGCGGTGAGCGCCTCGAAGTACGTCACCGGGTTGGGGTGGCGGGAGTCGACGAAGGAGAGGTACGGCGCAAGCTCGTCGTACGCCGCGGCGAAGCGACCGGCGGTGATCGACTCGCCGTCGAGGGTGATCCGCTCGAGCACGCTGCTCAGATGCGGGCTGGTGTACCGACCGGTGCGGAGGCCGAATGCCCGCAGCAGCGCGTCGACCATCCGGGTCGTCGAGGTCTTGCCGTTGGTCCCTGCGACGTGCACGGACGGGTAGGACAGCTGCGGTGACCCCAGCACATCCATCAGGTCGGCCATCCGCGCGATGTCGGGGTCGACGCCGAGCATGCCGAGCTCGCCGTCGATGCGCGCAGCCAGGGCGCGCGTCACTCTGGCCAGATCAGCTGAGGAGTCGTGTGGGGCAGGTGCGTCCGTCACAGCGCAGCGTCCGTCACGGCGTGCCGGGTGCCAACGTCACCTCGACACCCGGCTCGCCCACCTCGATGACGAGCTCGGCGACCACTCCTGCGTTGGCGACGTCCGCGCTCCCGGCCCGCAGCGCCGGGACGCGCTCGGCGGTCTCCCGGATGACAGCGCGATCGACCGGCGCACGCATCGACTGCTGTGCCTCGCTCTTCGCCTTGCGGATGGCGCCGAGGGCCGCCGCGGCGGTCTCGAGCACGAGCGGGTCGCCGTCAGCACCTCCTTCGGCGCGGATCTCTTCGGCGTCGGGCCAGGTCGCGCGGTGCACCGACCCCTCCTGCCACCAGGACCAGATCTCCTCCGTCGTGTAGGGCAGGGTCGGCGCGAGCAACCGGAGCAGGGTGGACAGGGCGAGGCGCAGTGCCCGCCCCGCGGACGGCGGCTGGCTCTCGTCGTAGGCCCGGTTCTTGACCAGCTCGACGTAGTCGTCGCAGAAGTTCCAGAAGAACGCCTCGGTCCGTTCCAGGGCGCGGGCGTAGTCGTAGCCGTCGTACGCCGTCGTGGCCTCGTCGACGACCGCAGCGAGCCGATGCAGCATCGCCCGGTCGAGGGCTTCAGTGATCTCCGCCGTCGCTGCGGCTTCGGCGTCGTACGGCAGCCCGAGGACGAACTTCGACGCATTGAGCAGCTTGATCGCGAGGCGCCGACCGACCTTCATCTGCGCGAAGTCCACCGCGGTATCGGTGCCGGGGCGGCCACTGCAAGCCCAGTAGCGCACGGCGTCTGCGCCGTACTCCTCGAGCAGCGGCAGCGGCGTCACGACATTGCCCTTGCTCTTGGACATCTTCTTGCGGTCCGGGTCGAGCACCCAGCCGTTGATCGTCGTGTCACGCCACGGCAGGGTGCCGTGCTCGGCGTGCGCGCGTACGACGCTCGAGAATAGCCAGGTCCGGATGATCTCCGGGCCCTGCGGCCGCAGGTCCATCGGAAAGATGCGGTCGAAGAGGTCAGGGTCCTCGGCCCACCGGCCGGCGATCTGCGGGGAGAGCGACGACGTCGCCCACGTGTCCATGATGTCCGGGTCCGCGACGAACCCGCCGGGGACGCCTCGCTGTTCCTCGGTGAACCCGTCGGGTACGTCGCTCGCCGGGTCGATCGGGAGCCGGCTCTCGTCGGGCAGGATCGGCGCGTCGTGGCGCGGCTCGCCATCGTCGCCGACGGAGTACCACACCGGGAAGGGCACGCCGAAGTAACGCTGTCGGCTGATCAGCCAGTCGCCGACCAGTCCACCGACCCAGTTCTCGTAGCGAGCCAGCATGTGCGGCGGATGCCAGACCAGCTCCTTTCCACGCTTCAGCAGCGCGTCGCGCAACGCGGCGTCGCGCCCGCCGTTGCGGAGGTACCACTGGCGGCTGGACACGATCTCCAGCGGCCGGTCGCCCTTCTCGTAGAACTTCACTGGGTGAGTGATCGGCTTCGGTTCGCCGACGAGCGCGCCGCAGTCGACAAGCAGCTCGACGATGCGCTTCTGCGCCTGCTTGGCGGTCTTGCCGGCCAGGTCGGCCCACGCGTCGTTCGCAGGCACACCAGTGGGCGGGCTCGCCAGGATCCGCCCGTCACGCCCGATGATCGTGCGCACCGGCAGGTCGAGCTCGCGCCACCAGGTGACGTCGGTGACGTCACCGAAGGTGCAGATCATCGCGATGCCGGAGCCCTTCTCCGGGTCGGCCAGCTCGTGCGCCTTGATCGGCACCTCGACACCGAAGAGCGGTGTGCGCACCGTCGTGCCGAAACGCGGTTGGTAGCGCTCGTCGTCGGGGTGCGCGACCAGTGCGACGCAGGCCGGGATCAGCTCCGGCCGGGTGGTCTCGATCGCAATGTCTGCGCCGTCATCGCTGGGGAACATGATGCGGTGGTAGGCCGCAGGCATCTCGCGGTCCTCGAGCTCAGCCTGGGCGACCGCCGTACGGAAGTCGACGTCCCACAGCGTCGGGGCCTCGGCCGCATAGGCCTCGTCCCGCGCGAGATTACGCAGGAAAGCCTGCTGCGAGGCGCGCTGCGACTCCGGCCCGATCGTGGTGTAGGTCTGACCCCAGTCGACGGACAGGCCGAGCCGACGCCAGAGCGCCTCGAACGCCTTCTCGTCCTCTGCCGTCAGGCGCAGACAGAGCTCGACGAAGTTACGACGGCTGATCTGGGTCTGGTCCTTGCCCGGATCCTCAGGCGGTGTGTACGACGCGTCGTACGGGATCGTCGGGTCGCACCTGACGCCGAAGTAGTTCTGCACGCGGCGCTCGGTCGGCAGACCGTTGTCGTCCCACCCCATCGGGTAGAAGAGCTCACGCCCGCGCATCCGCTGGTATCGCGCGATCGCGTCCGTTTGCGCGTAGCCGAAAACCGACCCCATGTGCAGCGACCCGCTGACCGTCGGCGGCGGGGTGTCGATCGAGAAGACCTCCTCGCGCGGACGGGTCCGGTCGAAGCGGTAGATGCCCGATGCCTCCCACTGCACTCCCCACTTCTCCTCCAGCCCGTCGAGCGTCGGCTTGTCGGGCATTCGGGGAGTAGCGCTCGTCTCGGTCACGAGAGGAATCCTAGGGACGGTGTGCGCCGGTCCCAACAACGGACGGCGGCGCCGATCGGCCGGGATGGGGCGGTCGAGAGCCTTGGCCGCGGCGAGCAGGGCGAAAAGGCCGTCGACCGCCTCGCCCGAGTCGACGTCGAAGTCGACGACCACGGAAGGCGAGCCGCCGAGGTGGTCGAGGACGAGGTGCGCGTCCGGCGCCTCGACGAAGGCGACCATAGGTTGCCCGAAGCCGGGATCGAAAGTGTGCCCCGGCTCGAGCGGCTCCAGCGTCGAAGCCCGCACCCGAGCCAGGTGCCCGAGCAGCTGACCGACCGTGCGCAAGCCCTCGTCCGGTACGTCGATCGCGGCGAAGTCCGAGTGCGCGAACTTCACCATCCCGTGGGTGTGCAGCGTCGCGGACCGGCCGTCGGACGCCCAGTCGGTGTGGATCGCGACGTGATGGCGCGCGTCGAACGGTTTGCGGGTGATCTGCTTCGCCCATTCCTTCGGGGTCCACAACCGCTCTGCCGTCAGGTCGACGACGCACCCCCCGGCCCAGAGCAGCAGCGCGCTCACCGCATCGGTCGCAAAAGCCAGCGCATCGGGGTGCAGCGAGTCGTCGCGTTCAACGTCGACGAGCACCGCCTGGCGATAGAAAGCGACGCGCGGGTAGTGGCGCCGCGAGATCGGCGGCACGCACTGGTCGGCCAGCGTGCTCACCACATCACGCAGGGCGTCGTCCTGGGCAAGCGGTGCAGCCGAGATCCGCCAGGTCGACGGATCCAACGCCGCGACGTCCGCGTCGGCGAGCAGCGTGGCCGGCGGGTCGTCGGTGCGCTCGGTGAAGACGGCGTACGAGCAGCGGGCAGGCATGGTCGCGAGGGCGGGGTGATGTGTCAGGAGGGCAGCGCTGCGGTGATCGCCTCGACGACAGCGGGGTCGTCTGGCTTGGTGCGCGGGCGAATCCGCTGAAGAACTTCCCCATCCGGGGAGATCAGGAACTTCTCGAAGTTCCACTGCACGTCGCCGGCGACGCCCTCTGCATCAGGGGCCTCGGACAGCTCGGCGTACAGCGGGTGCTGCCCCTCGTCCTTGACCTCGAGCTTCTCGAACAGCGGGAAGGTCACGCCGTAGTTCGTCGTGCAGAAAGCCTCGATCTCTTCGGCGGTGCCCGGCTCCTGACCCAAGAACTGGTTGCACGGGAAGCCCAGGACAGCGAAGCCCCGCGGCCCGAGCTCCTGGTGCAGCCGCTCGAGGGCCTCGTACTGCGGGGTCTGCCCACAGTGGGACGCGACGTTGACGATCAGCAGCGCCTTGCCCTTGTGTTCGGCCAGGGTGGTCTCCTCGCCGTGCAAGGTCTTCAGCGGGATGTCGTACAGGGACATAGCTCTCCTCAGGGTCGTGAGCGGTGCTCCCTATCCTGCCCCACGCCGAGAGTCCGTGCTCAGGCCCCTAGGCGGTCTTCTCGCGGGGCTCGCGCCGCTTGCGAAGCTCCGGCTGCGCGTCGCGCGGCACGAGCGTCGGCACGACCTTGTCCATCACGACCTCGCGGGTGATGACACAGCGGGCGACGTCCTTGCGCGACGGGATGTCGTACATCACCGACAGCAGGACTTCCTCCATGATCGCGCGCAGGCCGCGGGCGCCGGTGCCGCGAAGGATCGCTTGGTCGGCAATCGCCTCAAGGGCGTCCTCGGCGAACTCGAGCTCGACGCCATCGAGCTCGAACAGCTTGTTGTACTGCTTCACCAGAGCATTGCGCGGCTCGGTCAGGATGCGGATCAGCGCAATGCGGTCGAGGTTGTGCACGGAGGAGATCACCGGCAGTCGGCCGATGAACTCCGGGATCATGCCGAACTTCAACAGGTCCTCAGGCATGACGTCGCCGAAGACGTCGACGGCATCGACCTCGTGCTTGCCGTGCAGGATCGCGCCGAAACCGATGGCCTTCTTGCCGATGCGCGCCTCGATGATCTTGTCGAGACCGGCGAACGCGCCCCCGACGATGAAGAGCACGTTGGTGGTGTCGATCTGGATGAACTCCTGGTGGGGGTGCTTGCGACCACCCTGGGGCGGCACCGACGCAGTCGTGCCCTCGAGGATCTTGAGCAGCGCCTGCTGGACACCTTCGCCGGAGACGTCACGGGTGATCGACGGGTTCTCGCTCTTGCGGGCGATCTTGTCGACCTCGTCGATGTAGATAATTCCCGTTTCGGCCTTCTTGACGTCGTAATCAGCGGCCTGGATCAGCTTGAGCAGGATGTTCTCGACATCCTCGCCGACGTAGCCAGCCTCCGTCAGGGCCGTCGCGTCGGCGATCGCAAAGGGGACGTTGAGCATCTTCGCGAGCGTCTGGGCGAGCAGGGTCTTGCCGCAGCCGGTGGGGCCGAGGAGCAGGATGTTGCTCTTGGCCAGCTCGACTTCAGCCTTCTCGCTGGCTCCGGCCTGCACCCGCTTGTAATGGTTGTAGACAGCGACCGACAGCGTCTTCTTGGCGGAGTCCTGACCGATCACGTAGCCGTCGAGGAAGGAGAAGATCTCCTGCGGCTTGGGCAGCTCATCCCACTTGAGCTCGCTGGCCTCGGAGAGCTCCTCCTCGATGATCTCGTTGCAGAGGTCGATGCACTCGTCGCAGATGTAGACGCCGGGCCCGGCGATCAGCTTCTTGACCTGCTTCTGGGACTTGCCGCAGAAGGAGCATTTGAGCAGGTCACCGCCATCGCCGATGCGTGCCACCTAGCGTCACTCCCCTAACCGAGACCCGACCTACGACGACGGTACCTGCAATGACGTCGGCTGGGCAGCCGATAGACCTGAAAAATCTCCCCCGCCGGCTTTCAGCCTGCAGGCTTGAGCCCGGACAGCTTCCGCGAGTTGATGACCTCGTCGATCAGACCGTAAGCCTTGGACTCGTCCGCAGTGAGGATCTTGTCCCGCTCGGTGTCGCGCCGCACCTGCTCCTCGGTCTGGCCGGTGTGCAGGGCGAGAATCTGGTCCAGCATCGCGCGCATGCGCAGGATCTCCCGGGCTTGGATCTCGATGTCGCTCGACTGGCCCTCACCACCGCCGGAGGGCTGGTGGATCAAGATCCGGGCGTGCGGTAGGGCGAAGCGCTTGCCCTTCGTGCCGGCGGCGAGCAGCACGGCGGCCGCCGAAGCTGCTTGGCCCATGCAGGTCGTCGAGATGTCCGGGCGGATGAACTGCATCGTGTCGTAGATCGCGGTGAGTGCGGTGATCGAGCCACCAGGCGAGTTGATGTAGAGCGAGATGTCGCGGTCCGGGTCTTCCGATTCCAGGTGGAGCAGCTGCGCCATCACGACGTTGGCCACTCCGTCGTCGATCGGTGTGCCGAGGAAGATGATCCGCTCCTTGAGCAGGCGGCTGTAGATGTCGAACGACCGCTCGCCACGGCTCGTCTGCTCGATGACGATCGGAATGGTGTAGTTGGTCGCGTCGTGCACGAGGTCCTCCTGGGGAAACGGCGGTCGGGTC
>JBKJUS010000107.1:0-107101 GCA_046590575.1 Mycobacteriales bacterium
GTGATCGCCGCAGCGGTGCTCGCCGCGTCGGCGGGACCCGCATCGGCCACACCCGTCTGCACTGACGGCTACAAGGGCGGGCAGCCGCTCAGCACGTGCGGCGGCCGGGTCTTCCCGGAGGCAGATCGCTCGGCGGAATATGTCCAGTACCTCCCCGACCCCGTGACCGGATTCCGGGAGGCGCAGCACGGCCTCGAGTTCCTCGCCCAGAAGTACCCGCGTTGGATCTCGGTGACGACGCTGCGGC
This sequence comes from Mycobacteriales bacterium, assembly GCA_046590575.1. Classification (GTDB taxonomy): domain Bacteria; phylum Actinomycetota; class Actinomycetes; order BP-191; family BP-191; genus DATLNF01. The sequence continues at coordinate 248 of JBKJUS010000107.1, forward strand.
AGCGCTACGGCGACAAGGCAGTGAGCGTCGGGCCGGATGACCTGCGGGCCGATGAGGCCGGCGACGCCGGCGACGGCTACGACATCCTGGTGATCAAGGTTACCGACCATCAGGTGCCCGACGCGGGCAAGCAGACCCTGCTCTTCTCGCTGTCCGTCCACGGCGACGAGAAGGGTGGGCTCGAAGGCGGCCTGCGCACTGTCGAGGACCTGGGCATGGCCGCCGACGGGGGCGGGACGATCGTCGACGGCATCGCCGGCTATCCGTCATCGACCGGCCTGGAGCCGGTATTCCACGAGTACGAGGTTGCTGACGTCCTGAAGAAGGAAGCCGTCTACTTCGTCGCCTTCAACATTGACGGCTGGGTCGCGGGCGACCACTTCGCGCCGACCCCGGGGATCTACACCCGGCAGAACGGCAAGGGCACCGACCTCAACCGACAGATGCCGACGGTGGGCTGGATCAACCCGTCGCGCAATCCGCTGGAAGAGCAAGAGATGTCCTTCGGCCACAAGCTCATGCAGGACGTCGCCCGAGCCGGCGTAGGTGGGCAGATGGCCTACGGCGCGGATGTTCATGGCGAGGGACAGTCGCGGGCCTTCGCCGACATCATGTACCCGGCCGGGCAGTTCGACTCGATCAAGCACCGGCAGCTCATGGCTATAGCCGAGCGCACCAAGTCAGTCATTGACGCGACACTGTTCGACGGCCTCGCCAACGCGATCGAGGAGGCCACTGGCGGCGACACTGGTGAGGGTCTCGAAGATCTCGGCCTGCCGGCGAACCTGATCCCGACCAAGCCGGCACGCTGGGGCACGGTGTGGGACACCCTCGGCTACACCGACACCGGCTTCATCGGCGACTACATGGCTAGCGAGTTCGGCGTCACCGGGATGGACTACGAGATCGCCCTGAACCACTCAGACGTACGCGCCTATGGCCGACCCTGGACGGTGTTGATCCAGGAAAACTACATCAATGCGACGAGGGCGATCGTCAAAACGGCGATGGCCTATGCGCTCTACCAGGAGAAGGAGTTCGCGAAGTTCACGGTCGACCCAGGCGGCCGCGTCGGCTACCTCTACAACCCCGCGGTCGTGACCGACTCGGATGCCAACGGCCCCGGCACGAAGCCGCAAGGGGCGAACGGCAAGCCGGTGGTGCAGAAGCCGTATCGCGCGACCAACATGGGCTTCTTCGACGACGAAGCGGCGTACGTCGTGGGTGGTTTCCAGAAGGTGCACCCCGCCGACATCGCGCGTGACGCCAGCCACCTCAACCAGGTCGACTCGCTCGTGCTCGCTGACATCCTCACACCCACCGACGCTCTTGGTCGCACCTATGACCGGACCGCGTACTTCGCCAACCTCAAGTCCTGGGTCGAGCGCGGTGGCAACCTGGTCCTGACCGACCGCGCGCTGCACGGTCTCTCTGCGCTTGGCATCGTCGCCGAGGACGCCGTCACCGATATCCGGGTCTACCAGCCGTATGCCAACTTCGTCGACTACGAGAACGGCATGCTGCGTGGCCTTCGCACGAATGCCCGGCAACTCGCGGAGGCGACCGTCGTCGGCTACGGCATCGGCAACGACAAGTCGCCGATGACCGTGGTGCAGACCGCTGCATGGGAGAGCGCAGGGGGAGCGGTCGTGGGGACAACAGGACCTGGCTCCGGTGGTTCAGACGATGGCACCCGGACGAGCATCGGTGAGCTCGGACTCGGAAAGGGCTTCGTCCGTATCCTCGGAGGTGGGCTCGCGATGCCGATCGAGGACAACGACCACCGCTACGGGCTCAAGAACTACGGGTTGACCTACTCCGGCCTGTTCGTCCTGGAGAACGCGATCCGGCACGACTCACCGCTGCTGGGCCAAGGTGGTGCGCCCGCACCGGCCCCCGCGCCGACACCTCGTCCGGGACCTCTGCCGGCGACAGGAGGCATCGAGCTGATCCTGCTGCCGTTGCTTGCCCTGGGCGGCGGGCTGGCGATCCGTCGGCGTCTTCGCCAGGTGTACTGACCACGGGCACGTTGGGTGAAGCCCGTACCGAAGCCTCGTCGACGGCATCGAAGAGGCCGTGGCCAAGACCTTCCATGGCAGAGTCGGCGCGCCCCGCGCCGTCGTTGTGGGGAGTTTGGAGGTCGCTCTGACGACCGCGAGGCTCCCCACAACGGGTTGTGAAGCGAGAAGAACGCCTCCGACTTCCGCTAGGTCGTCACGGCGCGACCGGGCGGCCGGCTAACAGACGCTGGGTGGCCTCCCACGCGGCCTTGCCGCAGGCCTTGCCGTCGTCGAGTCCTTCGATGTTTGCCTGGTCGAAGTGGATGCCGCCGAACACCCGGGATGCCCCGGCCTCTGCGGCCGCTGCGGTGAAGGTCGACCACTGCAGGGTGACTGGCGCTGCGGGTGCCAGCCCGGGCTCGACCCGGGAGGTGCCCTTCGCGACGGTTACCCGCAGGCCGAAGTCGTCGCTGCCGGTGGCCAGTCGCAGAACCTCCGCGCCAGCCGCGCTGAAGGTGCTGTGCCCCGACGAGTACTCCGCGAAGGGCGGCGTCGGAAAGCTGCTCGCTTGGTAGGGCAGCCACTGGCTCCCGTCGATCTGCGTGGTGCCTCGCCCGGGCCCACCCCATGCGGTGATCTGCTGTCCGCGAAGCAGATGGCGGACTGCGGTGATGGGTCGCACCGAGTCGAAAGCGACCTTGTTGTCCCAGGCAACGATGCCGGCGTCCAAGACCGCGTTGTTCAGAGCGAAGAACAAGGCGGTGTCCGCGTCGAGGCCACGCTCGCCGGCGCCGTGGCCGTCGCGCTTCGCAACCCACCGGGCGAAGAGGCTCCAGTGCCCCGGCGGCAGCTCCGAGTGCGGCCCGTCGGCCCAGTACTCCGCGATGACCTTGGTGCGGTCGGTGAGCTCGGCGCTCGCCTTGACGACCTTGCGCACCTGCTCCGCGAAGTCGGAGGTGCCGACCTTGACGGGGCCGGTGGGGGACCTCAGGGCGAGGGGGTCGTTAAGGGCGAATGGTGTGACTCGACCCCAGTGCGGCGCGATGAACATCGGGGTGATCGTCACCCCGTCGCCGCGGACGAACGTCAGCGGCTGCCAGCGGTTGGGGTCACGGATGCTCGCGGGGTCGAGTGGCTTGCTGACATCCATCGGTGCGTTCACCGGCCGGTAGCCGGTGTAATCGGCGTACGGCACGCCGGGCTTGCCTCCGGGGGTGTCGCCGAGCTGGTTGGATCCGTCACGGTGCCGAAAGTCGAGCACCGCCTGGCACGCGGCATTGCCGACGCCGGCCGGGGTCGCCGGGTCGGTCGACGTGTCGGCCACGTCGTAGCCGAGACGTCCCATCAGCGGATTGAAGAAGGTGCCACGTAGCTCCGGGAAGATGTCGACGGCGGCCCGGTATGCGGCGAAGCTCACCGCCTCCTCCTTGTTGGCCAGGGTGCGCTCGCTCGCTGGTCGCCGGAGTTGCCCACCGAGCCGAGTGCCCACCGCCGTGTCGTCGTACGCCGCCCACGCGTCGAAGATGCAGGTGTGCACGATGGCCAGCGCCCTGGCGACGATCGGCGGGCCGAGCTTGGAGCCGCGTACGGCCGCCAGCGTCGCTTCGTTCCAGCGCACGACGATGCTCTCGCCTACGGCCGACCGAGTCCGGTCCGGCGACCCCTCCGTCACCGTCGTCAGCGCAGCAGCGAGGGCTATCACCGTGCCGACAAGAGCGAGAAGCGTCGGCGTAGTCGGCCGGGTTTCGGGCTGGGCGGTCAACGAACGTTCCCCTAGTTGCGACGAGTGCACTCTGCACTCAGTATCCCGTGCTGCGTGAACTCCTGCGCACGTGGGATACCGTGGGGCCATGGGGCAACAAGACGTCAGACCAGACGACGAGGTGCCGGGCCGAGCGGTCAGGGCGCTGCGTGGTGTCCGCAAGCCGGCGGTGGCGACCGGTGTGGCGTTCGTGCTCCTGCTGATCATCTATGGGTTCGTGCTCAACGCGCTGCGGCCGCATACTCCGGGTCGCGCGATGACGCTGGACGAGTTCCTCCGCCGGGTCAACGAACGCAAGACGACCGATATCACCTATCTGGGTTATGACAACCGCTTCATTGGCACGGACGACCTCGGCCGTTGGTACGTCAACGCCCCGAACAACGACTTCCTCACGGCCAACATCGTGACCGGCTTCACGGAAGGTGGGAGCCGGGCGGTCGTTCGGGTCGACAAGCAGACCCCGAAGACCCTCCTGGGTACCGCCACGACGACGGTGCTTCCGGTGGCTCTGCTGATCGCTGGCTTCGCCTTCATCTACACCCTGATCAACGGCAGCAAAGCGGGTGGTAGCGACTACGCGATGCTGGGCAAGTCGAAGGCTCGGCGCTACCGCCCGGAGCCGGCCGACCGGGTGACTTTTGGCGACGTAGCGGGCCTCGACGAGGCCATCGAGGAGCTGCGCGAGGTCAAAGAGTTCCTCATCTCCCCGGAGAGCTACGAGAAGCTCGGCGCAAAGCCGCCGCGCGGCATCTTGCTCAGCGGTCCGCCAGGCTGCGGCAAGACACTGCTGGCCAAGGCCGTGGCCGGTGAGGCGGGTGTGCCGTTCTTCTCGGTCTCGGCCTCGGAGTTCTCCGAGATGTTGGTCGGTGTCGGGCCGTCCCGCGTCCGTGACCTCTTCAAGCAAGCGCGCACCTCCGGTGCGTCGATCGTCTTCATCGACGAGCTCGATGCCGTGGGGCGTGCGCGTTCGCCCGGCGGCGAGGGGCTCAACGCCGAGGCGGAGACGACGCTCAACGAGCTCCTCGTTCAGCTCGACGGCTTCGACGCCGCCAGCCGGGTCGTGCTGATGGCCGCCACCAACCGGCCCGATGTGCTCGACTCGGCGCTGGTCCGCCGCGGCCGCTTCGACCGCCAGATCGTCATCGACGCGCCGGACTTCGCCGGGCGGCTGGCCATTGCCAAAGTGCACGCCAAGGGTAAACCGATGTCTCCCGAGGTCGATCTGGAGAAGTTCGCCCGGCGTACCGTCGGGCTCACCGGCGCGGACATCGCCGGGGTGTTGAACGAGGCGGCCACCCTGGCCGCCCGTCGTCGACTTGCCCGCATTGGTCCGCGCGAGATCGGCGATGCGATCGAGCGGGTGCAGGCCGGCCCGGAGCGCAGCAGCCGGATCCTCGCTCCGCACGACCGTGAGCGCGTCGCCTACCACGAGGCCGGCCACACCATCGTCGGCTGGGTGCTCAGCACTACTGCCTCGGTGGAGAAGGTCTCCATCGTCGCCCGCGGTCACAGCCTCGGCAGCACCTGGAATCTCCCGCTCGACGACCGCGCAGTGCGCACCCGCTCCCAAATGCTCGAGGAGATCGCCTCAGCGTTGGCCGGGCGGGCTGCGGAAAACGTCGTCTTCGGCGATCCTTCGGGCTCCGGGCAGATCGACCTGAGCCGGGCGACCTACCTGGCCCGGCAGATGGTCTACGAGTTGGGCATGAGCGACACCCTCGGTCCGTTGGCGCTGGGTTCTGCCGCCGCGGCCGGGCACCTGCGGGACTACTCGGAGGAGATCACCCAGGAGGCCGGCCGGGAGGTGCGGCGGATCCTGGCTGAGGGCGAGGCGCAGGCTCAGCAGGTGCTCACCGACCACCGGCCACAGCTCGACAAGCTGGCCGAGCTGCTGGTCGCCCGCGAAACCCTCGAGCGCAACGACCTCGAAGCGATCCTGGAGGATCTGCCCACGGGTGGTCAGCCCCGTGCGGTGGCCCGACGTCGCGCCGCGCCGCGGACTACCGCCCGGCGTACGGGAACCCGGTCCACCACCCGCGCCTGACCGGCGCAGGGTCGCATCGCCCCGCACGCACCATTGTGGGGAGTTTGGCGGTCGTGATAGCGACCGCGGGACTCCCCACAATGTCCTCCGACGGCTGGGTACGGCGCCTAGGGGGCGGGCGGGGTGACGATGAGGCGGTCGACCAAGGGTCGTAGGCGTAGTGCGGTGAGGTCGTTTTCGGCGAGGGTGGCGTCGGCGTGGGGGGTGAGGAGGAGTAGGCCGCCTCGGCGGGCGATCATGGCGGCGAGGAGGGCGCCGTTGGTGGGGCGGGTGGAGTCGGCGAGGTAGGCGATGTTCAGGGGGAGGCCGCGGGCTTGGGATTCGGCGGCGACGGCCATGGAGGTGGCGCGGGTGTCGCGGCCGCCGAGTCGTTTGGCTTTGGGCAGGGTGGCGAGTACGGCGTTGCTGATGGCGGTGGGGCCACCTATGACCAGGGTGGTGTCGATGGCGAGTTCGTTGAGGGCTGTGGTGGTCGCTGCGGGGACGGCGTCGCGACCGGTGAGCAGGATCGGTAGCCGTAGGGCCGCGGCCATGGCGCCGGCGGCGGCGGCGTCGGGGCTGGCCGGGTTGATCACAACGGCGGCGGCGAACGCCGGCGTCTTCGCGGTCTTCTGGTCGTCGGTGCGGGTGTCGAGGGAGTGCGCGGCGAGGCGGGCGGTGTCGGCCGGGTTGGTGCCGGCGTAGCGGGTCACGGTGTTCTCCGCGACGCCGGCTTTGACCAGATCGCGGACGACGCCGGCGGACAGCGACCGGGTGTCGCCGACCAGCAGCGCGCCCGTCGGGCCGAGCCGGCGGATCTCCTTCTGCACCACGGCGGACAGGCCGTTGCCCTTGGACACGAGGACCGGCCCAAGAGAGCTGCGGGCGAGGACGCTGCCGACGAGCAGTCCGGCGACGTCGGTGGCGTTGACGATGACGACCTTGGTGGCGAGAGCGGTGCCGATCGGCTCGCCGCCACCGGGGTGAGCCAGCCGCGACAGCGCGGCGGAGCGGGACGCCGCATCGCCCTGGGAGAGGGTCTGCCGGGGCAGCGGGCCGCGCCCGCCGACGGTGATCGTGCTGAGGTAGATGTCCTCGTTGTTGTTCTCCAGGTCACCTTCACGTGAGTCGCCCCACGCGGCGATCGAGGTGCCGTCGCCGAGGGAAACTAGCGCCGGCCAGTAGAACCCGCCGGTCACGCCGCGGGACAGGCCGACGTCGACGTTGCGGGTGCGGTCGGTGACCCGGCGGTTGGTCGCGAAGGTCGCCCCGCCGTCGGTGGACCGCGCGTAGTAGTAGTCCTCCAGGTTCTGGCCCTGGTAGCGGTGCCGACGGTCATGCCAGAGCAGCTCCAGCACGCCCTGCTGGGAGATCGAGAGCCACGGCAGCCGCTGCATGGCGCCGTTGCCCACCGCATCGTCGTTGACCCGTACCGGCGCCGACCAGGCGGTCGCCCCCGCCGGTCGGCGGAGCAACGCGATATCACTGTCCGCCGCGAACTGCGTCGTGCCGGTGGCTAGGTAGAGCCCACCTTGGCGGTCGGCGACCAGCTGAAGGACGACTGGGTTGGCGACCGTGCCGATCTCCTCGAAAGCCCAGGTGGCGCCAGCGTCCTTCGACACTGCGAGGAACAGGTTGCGGGGGAAGCTGGCCGCCACGCCGCGGCGGATCGCGACATAGACCGTCCCGTCCGGACCCAGCGCGGGCTGGGACGACGCGGAGGTGACGCCCTCGATCGGCGAGGCGATGCTGCGGGTCGAGCGCCACGTGCGGCCGCCGTCAGCCGACGCGCCGAACGCCGTGCGGTTGCAGGCACCACCGCCTTGGACCGCCACCGCGTCGCAGCCCGTTGCGATGACGTAGACCTTGTCGCCGCCTGCTTGAGGGAAGACACCGAGCCGCGGCCGGATTTGAACGACCGGTCGATCGCCGGGAGTGCCGGGGATGGCCACCACCGCCGGCTCGAACGTCCGGCCGCCGTCGGTGGACCGGGCGACGAGCACGGACTCGCTCTCGCCCGTCTGGGCCGAGGTGAACGACGTGTAGACGTTCTGACCGGACCCCCACACCACGCTGCCGTTGGAGTGGGCGTAACCGCCCATGTCGAACTGCTTGCACCCCCGGCCCGGGAAGCCTTCGGGTGGGGTCAGGTGACCGCCAGACCAGGTGCGCCCACCGTCGAGGGTGACGTGGAAGTCGCAGTAGCCGCTGAGGAAGTCCTCGTCGATCTCCACGATGTGCTTCGGGTTGGCCGGGTTGACGGCCAGCCCCGGGATCTCCCGTGCTCGTGCGACAGCCCGGCCGTCGACGGGCAGCCGCTTGTTGACCCCGACCTGAACCGGCGAACCCGCCGGCGCTGCGCCGACCACAGACGCGGCGAGCCACAGGGTTGCACTGATCGCGATCAGGGACGTTCGCACTGTGGTGAAGCGGGGCGCAGTCATGGAAGTCCATTTCGACTTCCGGCGGGCATGCTCCTGCTATCCAGTTGGGCGGATCAGGACCAGTCGGTCCACTGCCAGCTGCATGCCCTGGTCGCGCAGCAGCCTCTCTGCACGTGTGCCGTCGGCGCCGGGAACGAGCACGAGCAGGCCGCCGACGCGGCCGACGGTGGCCGCGGTGAGGGCCCAGTCGACAGCTGAACTCGGGTCCGCGACATAAGCGACGCTGACCGGCATGCCGCGCCGACGCGTCTCGGTCGCCACCGCGCCAGAGGTGGCTAGGGCGCCGCCGCCGCCGAGTCGACGGGCTCCAGGCAGCCGGGCCAGGACGGCTTGGCTGACCGTATCTGGCCCACCGATCACCAACGTCTTCTGGACGCCGAGGTCCTTCAGCGCCTTGCTCGTCTCTGCTGGAAGCGCCGTGCGATCGGTGAACAGGACGGGCAGTCGGGCGGCGGCGGCGAGCGCGAGCGCTGCTCGGCTTTCCGGGGCGAGCGGGTTGACCACGACGGCCTCCGCCGAAGCACCGAGCTTTGCGGCGATAGCGGCCGCGGTCGCTGCGGGTGTGGGACCCGACAGCCGGACGATCTCTGCGCGCGGTACGCCGGCGGCGACGAGATCGTCCACCACCCGAGAGGAGAGTCGGCGAGTATCGCCTACTACATAGGCTCCGGCCGGTCGTAGGCGTCGGACCTCGGCGCGAATACTTGCCGGCAGGCCGCCCGCCGGAGACACCAGGAGCGGAGCGGCTCCGTCCCTGGCAAGCACTGCCGCAGGAAAGGCGCCGAGCGAGTCAGTGGCTCCGACGATCACGATTCGCGTGTTGGGCTGTCCGTTCAGATTGTCGCCACCGCCCGGATACGCCGTCCGGGACAGTGCTGCGCTCAGCACCTCGCTCGAGCTGCTCGACACCCGCTGGGCCGGCAAGGGGGCTGCGCCGTTCGTGCCGACGTTCGCCAGGTAGATGTCCTGCGACGCGTTGTCGACGTTGCCCGCACGGGTGTCCGTCCAGGCGACCGCGACCCCGCGGGTGCCCAGCGACTCGATCGCAGCACTGTAGAAAGCGCTGCCCCCGATGCGACTGTCGAGGCCGATGTCACGGTTGATCGAGCGGTCGGTGACCCGCCGGTGCCCGGTGAACCTGGTGCCACCATCGGTGGAGGTCGCCAGGTAGTAGTCGGAGAGCTTCTCGTCGCTGTACTCGTGGCGCCGGTCCTGCCAGACGACGTCGATGCGTCCCGGTGAGGCGGCAATCGCCGGAAGCCGTGGCGCCACCGCTGCCTCGTCGCTAACCGTTGTCGGAGCTGACCAAGTGACCCCGGAATCAACCGACCGCTGGAGCAGAACGGGTTGGGTGGCGGCCGTCTGGTGTACGACGTAGACCGTGGAGCCACCCGACCGCGGGTCGACGGCGATCTTCGGGTTCACGGTAGTGGGCGCCACGGTCGTACTGGTCCAGGTCTTCCCTCCGTCGGCAGAGCGACCCACGACCAAACCCCCGAGGTCCTGGTTCTTCCAGGCGAGGTAGATCGAGCCGTCGGCGCCGAAGGCGGGCCGGGAGATCTCGCGAGCCGTCTGCCCCAACGGGCTGGCGGACGTCGGTGCCGACCACGACTCGCCCAGGTCGTCGGACACAGTGACGACGGCGCGGTAGGCCTTGCCGGGACCGGTCCCGGCTTTGGCGATCGAGCTCCAGCCCTCCACCACGATGCGGTCGCCGCTCGGTCGCCGATGCACACCGACTTTGGGGCGGCTGTAGATAGGCTCGACGAGTGGGCCACCAGGCAGCACGACGATGCCCGGGGCGAATGTGCGCCCCCCATCGACCGACGTAGCGAGGATCACCGAGTCGCCCTCGTTGCCACGGATCGAAGAGAACACGGCGTAGACCGCGCCCGCGGAACCGAAGGCCACCCCGCCATCCATCCGGGAGTAACCACCGGAATCGAACTGGATGCACGGCTTGCTGCCAAATCCCTCAGGCGCGCGGAAATCCCCGCCGACCCATGACCGGCCGGCGTCGAACGTGACGCGATACGTGCATTGCCCGGTATAGAAGTTTTGGGCGACCACGACCATGTGTCGGGGGTCTGCCGGGTCGACCGCCAGGCCGGGCACGTCGAATCCCCGAGCCGCCGCCCGGTCACCGGCCACCCTGAGGTTCGCGCTGACCCTGAACTGCGGAGAGCCGCCGCCCCATCCAGGAAGGGGGGCGAGCAGCGTCGCGCTGAGCAGGGCGGAGCCGAAAGCGACTCGGACCGTGTGGACGCGCATGACTACTCCGGCTTGATCGTGACGGCGGCGAAAACGATGTCCTGCTTGTCGGTGTCGAGCGATCCGTTGCGCGTGTCGGTCCACACGGCGTACGCCGCCGTTGGGGTCGACACCACGCCGATCCGCGTGCCGGCATCTGCCTTGTCGAGCTCACTGCCCGGTCCGACCTTGGAGTCGAACAGCACGTCGGACAGCGGGAGGTTCGTCCAGCTCTCACCCTCGTCGGCGCTCGCGGCGTAGTAGGCCGAGGTCAGCGTGTCGTTGTCGTCGTCATCGCGGCGGTCGAGGAAGACCACGTCGACGCGACCGGTTGGCGCCACCGACACCCTGGGCAGGTACTGCCGGGCACCAGAGCCGACCTTGTCGTCGTTGACCCGAGACGGGTTCGACCAGCTGCGCCCGCCGTCGGCGGAACGCCGGAGGAATACGTCGGAGTCGCCGTTGCGGCCGTCGGCCCAGGCGATGTAGAGCGATCCGTTGCGTGGGTCGATCGCAATGCTCGGGAACTGCGGGAGGTAGACGAGGAAGCGCTCGGTGGGCACCAAGTCGTCGTCGACGACCTCTTCGCTGTCGAAGGTCTTGCCGCTGTCGGTCGACCGGGCGAGGACCAGGCTGAAGCGGCCGTCGTGGACGGGCCCAGCCGTTCCTTGGAAGTCCGCCTCGTCGTCGCCGAAGTCCTGGTAGAGGACGTAGACCTCGTCGTCCGGCCCGACGACGGGAGTTGCCGCCCCGACGAGCGAGCGGTCGGCGCTGCTGACTTGGACGGGTTCGGAGAACGACGCCCCGGCGTCGGTAGACGTCGACATGACGACCGGGTTGGGAGGCGGCGGGAAGCCATTGGGGATGGGCTCGACGGCGTCGGTCGTCTGCACCCAGGTGATGTGTAAATCGCCGGTCCGGGGATTCACCGCAAGACGCGACTGGAATGCGTTGTCCCCGGTCACCTTGACTGGTGGGCCGAACGTCGTGCCGTCATCGGTGGACTGCTCGAGCCAGACTGCGCCCGGGGAGTTGCCCTTGCCTTTCAGCGTTGTGAACACGACGAAGAGGGTGCCATCGGCGTCGTAGGCGACGTCGGGGGCGAAGGGCCGATCTTCACCTTCGGGCAGCACCAGCGAGGAGTCGGTCCACGTTTGCCCACCGTCGCGTGAAGTGTGCACCGCGGCGGAGAAGCGGGGACGGTCCACCCGGTCCACCGCGACCAGCGTGTTCGGGTCTGTGGGATTGATCGCAATCGTCGGCGAGTTGTGCGCCGCGATGGTCGTGGACGCTGACGTGATGACGACGTTGTCCCCAGCGGTGAGGGCGACCTTCGCTGGAACGTCCCGCAACTGGGCGACCCCGATGCCGGCGGCGACGAGCACCAAGCCGGCCACAAGGGTCCAGGCGATCCACCGGCGGGGCTGGTCGCTCGACCCTGACGTGGATGGCTGGTCGACGCCCGGACCGTCTGGCGCCGCGTCAACCTCTGTTCGTGCCTGGGTCATTGTGTGGTCCTTTCCCCCGTAGTGCGGACTCTGCCCGTTTGGCTGGGTGTGCCGTCGATAGAGGTGGCGCGCGTAGAGCTGGAAGTTAGGAGGCTCGGGCAGTCACATAGCGGTCAACGCGGTCGGTCAGCGTGAGGCGGGTGATGACCGTTCTGGCCGCCTGCTCGTCGGCGCCAGCCGTGAGGAGGAACAGTCCGCCAAGACGGGCCACGGCGGCGCCGAGGGCGGCAGCCTCGACGGCTCGGCGAGCGTCGGCGACGTACACGACGTTCACCGGGAAGCCCCGGGAGAGCGCGTGCCGGGCCACGACCTCCGAGGTTGCCGCCGCGCCATTGCCGCCCAGTCTCGTCGGCTTGGGCAGCTGCGCGAGCACTGCCTCACTGATTGCGGCCGGACCTCCGATGACCAGCGTCGAGCTGACGCCGAGACGAGTCAACGAGTCGCGGGTCGCAGCCGGCAGGGCGTCACGATCGGTGAGCAGGACGGGCAGCCGTAGGGTGGCGGCCAAGCCCGCGGCAGCGCCCGCGTCGGCGCTGCGGGGATTGACGATCACGGCCTCGCTGAACGCGGGCTTTCCGACGAGCGGAAGCTTGTCCGTCTGGGTACGACGGTCGAGGAGGTCGGCGATGCGGACGGCGACGTCCACAGCAGGGCCAGCGAGCCGCACGATCTTGTCCTCGGGCACACCGGCCTGGGCCAGGTCGGCAATGACCCGATCAGACAGGGAATTCTGGTCGCCGAGCACGTAGGCACCGATCGGCCGCAGCCTGGTCACTTCCTTCTTCAGTGCGGGAGTGAGGCCGGACGCCGTCGACAGCAGCAACGGTCCGAGCTTGGCCCGGGCGAGCACTGCGCCTGCGGTCGCGGAGCCGACGTCAGTCGCGTTGGCGACGACGACGTGGGTGGCGGGTGCGTTGGCGAACCCACCCGTGAGGATCGACTCCCCGCCGGCGGGGTAGGCGAGCCGCGAAAGCTGCACGGAGTAGGCGTCGATGCCCTGGCCCGCGATCCTGCGGATGGGCGGATTGCCGGCCCCGGTGACCTGAACCCGGTTGAGGTAGATGTCTTGGTTCTCTGAGTCGGCGTTGCCGTCGCGGGTGTCCATCCAGGCGACCAGGAGAGCATCGTCACCGAGTGGCACCGCCACCGGCCCGAACGACCAGTAGCTGCAGCACTTGTAGTCGAGGCCGAGGTCGTTGTTGATCGACCGGTCAGTCAGCCGGCGGTTGGGCGAGAACGTCTTGCCTCCGTCGGTCGACATCGACCAGTAGGTATCGCCGATACGCGGCTCGCCGTTGCCCGCGTGCGCGTCGCTCGGCGAGTTGTAGCCGTGCCTCCGGTCGTGCCAGACGATGTCGATCCGGCCGTTGCGGGCGACTGAGATATTGGGGTGGCGCTGAGTGATGACGTTGCCGAATCGGTCGTCGTTCACGCGCTGTTGGGGTGCGAAGGTTTTGGCGCCGTCGGTCGAGCGGAAGAACGTGACGTCGGAGTCCTTGGGGATGAAGTGGTCCTTGCCGGAGACCTGTCCCGGCCGCGGGACGGCGCCGTCGGAGCCGGCGGGTGGCGGTTGGCCGATGACGACATAGACCTGACCCGGACGGATGCCGACGGCCAGCTGGGGGAACTTCGACCCGGCTGAGTCGATCGGCCCGGCAGGGGTCTGGGTCCACGTCCGGCCGAAGTCCGACGATCGGCCGACGACAACGAAGTTCTGAGCTCCGTTGTCGGCCGTGCGCCAGGCGAGGTACAGCGTGCCGTCCGGGCCGATCGCTGGCTGGCTGGCCTCGTCAGCGGTGGTCGTTGTGGTATTGGCCCGTCGCGGCGGGCTCCAGGTGCGCCCGCCGTCCTCGGACACTGTGACGAAGGCGGCGGTCGGGCTGCCACCGTCGGAGGCCACAACGATGCGGTCGCCCTGGGGGCGTCGCTGGACGGCGATCTTGGGATACGTGTACCCCGGCATAGTCTCGACGGCGCGGCCGAAGGTCGCACCACCATCCGTCGACGTCGCCACCAGGACGAAGATCTCGTTTGCCGCGTTGCGTGCAGAGAACGTCGCGTAGACGCGCTGACCGGTCCCGAAGGCGACTCCACCGTCGATGTTGCCGAATCCGGCCCCACCGTTGCACGGGTGCTCGGCGTAGCCCACCGGTCCGCGCAGATGTCCGCTGCGCCAGGTGCGACCGCCGTCGCGGCTCACGTGGTGGTCGCAGTCTCTGCGTCCCACATCGCCGTCGACAGCGACCAGGTGCCGGGCGTCCGCCGGGTTGACCGCCAATCCGGGGGCCACGCGGGCGCGCCCCTGCGTCTTGTCGGCGCCGAGTCGGTAGTTGGTGCTGGTGCCGCGAGTCTGGCCGCCCTGCGCGCCTGCGGCGGTAGCAATGAGGCCGAGAGCGACGCCGAGGGCTAAGGCGTGCCGGGAGGTGAAGGGGGACATGCGGATGGACTCGCTTTCACGTGCGTCTGGGTGGTGGGTATAGGTGCAGACTTCTGCGTTACGACCGTCACTCCTGCGCCGTGGGCGGAACGGGCCGCACAGCGATGAAGGGGCAGCCCAGGCGGGCTGCCCCTTCATCGGACGGTGCTGACGGTCCAGTGCGACCGCGTGGAGTGCCTAGCGGGAGGTGCGCGCCTCGGCCGGGCGGCGACGACGGCTGGCGACGGCGACGGTGCCGGCACCCACGGAGAGCGCGAGGCCGATGCCGACGAGGGAGAGGGCCAGGAGAAGGCCGTCACCGCGGGGTGCCATGGTGGTGGAACGCCGAGCCGCCGGAGCCGCTGCAGGAGCGCCCTGGATGGCCGGGGCAGCTACCGCCGCCGGAGCCGCTGCAGGAGCCGGAGCGACGACGGCGGCAGGCGCCGGAGCGGCGATGCCGGGCTGAACAGCAGAGCCGCCCTGACGGGCCGGCGCCTGGGCCGGCGCGGCCGGCTGCTGGTTAGCGGCGGCGGGCTGGGCCGGGCGGGCAGCGACTGGCTTGGCGAGCACCTCGAACGGTGCGCGGGCCGGAGTGCCGCCGATAGGCTGGCCGTTCTGACCCATCTGGGTGGCGATCAGGACGTAATCGCCAGGGGCAGCCTGGGGCACGGTGAAGTTGAAGGCGATCTTGCCATCAACAGCCGGCCGACCCGACCACAGAACCTGACCATCGCGGGCGTTGAAGTGCACCTCGACCGGGCTGGACAGTGGACTGTTGCTGAAGCCGGCACCGGTACCGGCGACGTCGGCGCCGACCTGGGCCGCACTCTTGTCAACCTCGAGGGTGGCCAACGCCGTGCAGGCGTAGGCGAACGACATAGCGGCGAGCGGGACACCCACCAGTCCGGCGATGACGATTGACGATCGTCGGGTCCTGATCCGCATTGCGTCCTCCTTTGGGGGAGACGATGTCTCCACATACTGCACGGCTGGGTGCAAACTGCACCTATTGTCCCGAATCGGGCACTCGGTTGTCAACCACGCGACTTCGCGGGCGCGGCGCGCCCAATCTGTGGCGCGCAGCCGACCGGTTACGGTGTGCGACGTGCCTCGATGTCGCCGCACTTGGCACCATTCAGCCGCCGTTCCTGCGATGGTGGCGGCCCTCCTTGGAGGCGTCGCCTGTACGCCGGCGACACCCGCTAGCGTCGCGGCGCCGAAGGCTGGGGTCGAGGTCTTCGTCAACACCCCGGGCGCCATCGACGCCAACAACACACCCACAATCGTACGAAATCCGCGGCGCCCCAGCACATTGGTGGTCGTCCACCGGGTCGACCGGCCACGCTTCTCCGGGACGCTGCGCTGGAGCCAGGACGACGGCGCGACCTGGGGCAGCACTGCGCTGCCCTTGCCCTCGGGAAAGGACCGGCCGTTCCACCCGGACGCAGCGTTCGGGCCCGATGGTGTCCTCTACGTCGTATACGGCAACCTCACCGGACCGCGCAACATGGGCGACGGGATCTGGGTCGCCACCTCGACGGACGGCGGCCGCACCCTGACGGAGCCCGTCCGCGTTGCCGCCGCTCGGTCCTTCCAGCCGCGGATCGCGGTGAGCCGCGGCGGCATGGTGCACGTGACCTGGTTGGCGGGCCGGGGCGTTTCGGTCCTCAAGCTTGTCGACCCTCCGTCGCCGATCGTGACCGCCCGGTCGACCGACGGCGGCCGCACCTTCGGGAAGCCGGTTCAGGTCAGCGATCTGACGCGCGCGCGGGTGGGGGCCGGGAAGCCGTTCATTGACGGTCGTGGCGACCTCGCCGTGCTCTACATCGACTACAAGAACGACCGCAGAGACTTCGAGGACGAGCCGGGCCCGCCGTCGGACGAGCGTTTCGCGCTGGTGCTTACTCGGTCCGGCGATGGAGGCAAGACGTTCGACCGCGGCGTTGAGATCGAGCGCGACGTGGTGCCGGCTCGTCGCTTCCTGGCCTTCGTGCCGGAATACGCCGACCTAGCGGTCGGGCCGGACAAGGCGATGTACGCCGTGTGGTCGAGCCGGCTCGACGGCGATGAGGATGTCTACCTCCGCAAGTCCACTGACAACGGCGAGACCTGGTCCGAGGCGGTGAGGGTTGGCGCCGCGATGGACAACACCGCCGCCGACAAGTCGTCGCAGTACTTGCCGTCGGTTGACGTTGCGCCGGACGGGCGGGTGGACGTCCTGTATCTCGACCGCGCTCGTGATCCACGTGACGTGCTCGCGGACGCGACGCTAGCCACGTCGTACGACGACGGCCAGACATTTCAGGTTGTGCGCCTGTCCTCGAAGTCCTTCGACTCGACTGTCGGCTCGTCGGTCTCGCCCAACCTCCCCGCAGACTTCGGCAGCCGGCTGGCGCTGCTCAGCGAGACCGGCCGCGCGGTCGCAGCGTGGACCGACACGCGCATGGGGAACGCCGACACCGGTCGGCAGGACATTGCGCTTGTTCGCATCACGCTGGCTGAGAAACGCGCCGGGCGCGGGCCGCTCTGGAGCGTCGGGGCCGGCGTCGCCGCCGCTGCGCTGGCCGCGTTGGTGGGGACACTCATCTTGCGCCGTCGCAGGCGTCGGGGGAGGGTGGCGCGATGAGAGTCGCCTTTGTGGGAAAGGGTGGGGCCGGCAAGTCGGCCATCGCCGGCACGTTCGCCCGGTCGCTCGCGCGTCGCGGCACATCGGTGCTCGCGTTGGACACCGATCCGCTCCCCGGCCTGGCGTTCTCGCTAGGCCTGCCCTCGACAGACGCGCCGATCCCGGAGGAAGCCACCGAGGAGAAGGCCGAAGGGGAGGATGGCCCGCGCTGGCGATTGCGCTCGGATCTGACGCCAGTAGAGGCAGTAGAGCGGTACGCCGCAACGGCGCCCGATGGCGTGCGCTTCCTGCAGTTCGGCAAGGTGCGGCGTCAGTGGACGGCGCCGGAGGTTCGCTCGCAGTTCGTCTTCCGGCAGATCGTTCATTTCCTCCCTGAGGAGCCGTGGAGCCTCGTCGGTGACCTTCCTGGTGGCACCCGACAGGCGTTCGGCGGGTGGGGGGGCTTCGCCCGCACCATGCTCGTGGTGGTCGACCCCAGCGCCAAGTCGCTGCTTTCGGCTCGAAGGCTGGCCCGACTCGCCTCGATCGGCGAGGACCCGCCGCGGGTTGTTGCGGTGGTCAACCGCGTGCGTCAGGACGACGACGAGGCACTGGTGGCGCGGCGTAGTGGGCTCGATGTGGTGGGCGCGGTGCCATGGGACGAAGAATTCGCCGATGCCGAACGTCGTGGCCTGGCGCCCATAGACGCCGCGCCGAACTGTCCGGCAGTGAAGGCAGTAGAGTCCCTCGTCGACCGACTGTGCGAGGAGTCCAGAGCATGAAGCTAGCCGTCGTCGGCAAGGGTGGGTCGGGCAAAACCACCACCTCCGCGATCATCGCGCGCACCTTCGCCCGAAACGGCGCGAACGTCGTCGGTCTCGACTGCGACTCCAACCCGAACCTCGGCATTTCGCTAGGTGTCGGCGACGACGAGACGGAGCGGCTTGAGTCCATGCGCCAGGCGCTCGACGAGGGCGACGAGGAGCACGCGCCGGGCTGGGACGAACTGATCGAGCGGTTCGGCTCCGACGCCCCTGACGGGGTTCGCCTCGCGGTGGTCACCCGCATTCAGAACCCGGAGCCCGGCTGCCCTTGATGTGGTCTCTCTCCCGAGCAGTTGCTCGGGTCCGTGGACTTCACCGACACCGTCGTCGTCGCTGACCTCGAGGCCGGCATCGGCACGTTGACCCGCATGGGTGACCAGAAGATTGACGTCGTACTCGTCGTCGTCGAGCCGACGCCGAAATCCGTCGAGGTCGGCGTACGGGCGTGCGCGCTCGTGCGGGAGAAGCAGTCGGCTGGGCAGCTCATCGTCGTGGCCAGCCGCGTGCGCAACGACGACGACCTGGCGATGGTGCGCAAGTCGTTCCCCGACGAGGAGGTCGTGCCGATTCCTGACGACCCAGCCATCGTCGCCGCCGACCGCGAAGGGGTGGCCGCGCTGGACCGTACGCCGGACGCACCGGCCGTGCGCGCCCTGGTTGAACTGGCCGAGCGACTGCTGCCTGCAGGCGTCTAGGCGGATGGATTCTCGGCTCGCGCTTCCACTCGCCGGGTTAGCCGTCGGCGGCTGGGCGCTGCTGCCGCCGTATTCCGGTCCAGCGTTGAACACTGAGACACGCGTTGAGGTCATTGACCACGTCGTCCCCGGCATCGTGCTGCTCGCCGTAGCTGTGCTGTGCCTCGCTGTTCGTCGCGCCACGCTGCCGTCGGGGCTGATCGTGGCTCTCTGCGGCTTATGGATGGTCGCGACCCACGTGCCGCTGGTGCGCCAGGCCGCTGACGGCGCCGCGCCGTGGAGCGCCGTCGCCTACCACGCGGCGCCGTCGGTGGCAGTGTTGATGGTAGGTCTGTTGTGGGTGGTCCAGACATGGTCGGCTGAGGCGAACGAAAGCGCCCGGCACTAGCATCTGCGCCCTGATGCCCAGCGTGTCGCTCCACCCTTCGCGGCTGCCCGCCGATGCCGACGGCGTTGCGTCGGGTGAACTGCGCATCCGGAACAACTCTCGTACGACGAAGACGTTCCGCCCGGAGGTGACCGGCGCCGCCGCCGACTGGGCGTCATTCTTTCCGCCGTCGGTCGCCGTCGGTCCGGGGCAAACCGGTGTGGTCCGATTGAACATGCGCGTGCGTCCCTCCCCGTCGACGCCAGTCGGGGTGGTCGACTTCGCGGTGGTGATCCACGGTGACGCGAGTGCGAAGCGCACGTTGTCTGTCAACGGGTCGATCGATGTTGCGGCACGGGCGGTGGTGGTGACCACCGTCGGCCCCATCACCAACCCTTCGCCGTCTACCTCCATGCAGATGCTGCATATAGAGAACCGCGGAAACGGTGCGGGTCGGATGGCTGTGAGCGCCGCCGGTTCTGGCGTGCTCGTCGATGTCTCGCCGGAGCAAGCCGAACTGGCACCGGGTGAAGAGGTTGCGGTCGCCGTGCGTGCTCGGGCGGCGCGGCGGACATGGCGGGACAGTCGCGAGCTGCCCTTCCAGATCGACGTCGATGGCACGGGTGCGGCTCCCCGACGCATAAACGGCGCAGTCGCGCGGCGTCCGCTGCTGACGCGCCGCGCGGGTTGGGCGGCTACGGCCGGGCTGGCGGTGTTGCTGACGGCGGTCGTGCTGCGTACGACGGTTTTGGCTCCTGCTCCTGAAACGAAGCGGGTCATCGCGAAGGCGTGCCCGACGGCCGGCCACGAGCCGTCGTTGCGCAATGCGATCTCGTTTCCGCCCGGCCCGCTGAACAAACCGGCGACGGCGTACACCTACTACTCGCTTGAGCCTGGAAGCTGCGTAGCGCCGCGATTCAACCCGTGTGAGCCGTTGCGGTACGTGCTGAACTCGGACGCGGCACCCGCTGGAGGAGTGGCCGACGCGAAAGCCGCCCTCGCCATCGTCTCGGCGGCCACCGGCTTGTCCTTCGTCGAGGTCGGCTCGACCGACGAGAAGTTCAGCGCAGTGCGGTCGCCGTACCAGCCAGAGCGGTACGGCAACGAGTGGGCCCCTCTGCTGATCGGCTGGTACCGCCAAGGTGGCAGTGACAACCGGGTGATCCTCGGCCAGTCGCGCCCCTACGTTTCTCAAGGTGTTTACGTCAGCGGGTTCATCGGCCTCAATGTCGACGCCTACACCGAAGCCGAGACGAGGAGCCCGCTGAAGAGTGGGTTCGGCCCGGTGCCCGGCGCCGTGCGGGGACAGCCGATCGGCGCTCGAGGGGTCACTTGGGGCCGGGTGCTGCTGCACGAGCTGGTCCACCTGGTCGGTCTGGCCCACGTCGCGGACAGGTCACAACTGATGGTGTCCGAGCTCTCCCTGCACACCAATCCGCGGGCGGAGCTCGGCGCCGGAGACGTGGCCGGGCTGCGCACCCTCGGTCGGGCCGCAGGATGTCTTCCTACGCCGCCGGCGGGCTCACCCGGGCGCTACCCGGCGCCACCTCCTCCTTTCCTCTGACGGCGCAAGGGCATACTGGCCGCCATGAAGCTGGGAGTGGCTGGCAAGGGCGGCGTGGGTAAGACGACGATCTCAGCGGTGCTCGCCCGTTCGCTGGCGCGGCGTGGTCACCGGGTGGTCGCTGTCGACTGCGACTCCGACCCCAACCTAGCCGCCAACACAGGACTCACTGAGGTCGAGGCGGCCGGTGTCCGCACCCTGCTCGACCAGTCTTCGGCGGTGCGCTCGGTGCCGGTCGGAGTAGGTCCCCGAGGGCTGCTTGCGGAGTACGGCCGGAGTGGACCGGACGACATCACTCTTCTGACTGCGGCGCGAGCAGAGCGAGCCGGCTCTGGTTGAACGGGTGCCGCCCACGTCACGGTCCGTGACTTCCTGCAGCAGTTCGACTCTGAGATCGCGTCGGGCGTCGTCATCGCCGACATGGAGGCAGGTCTTGAGCACCTGTCCTGGGCGGGCGGCACCCTGCGCCACATCGACCTGCTCCTCGTCGTGGTGCAGCCCTCGCCCAAGGTTCAGCTCACGGCGCGTCGAATCGTGGCGTTGGCCCGTCAGCTCGGCATCCCGCGCACCGCGTTCGTCGGCAACCGGCTGCGCGACGGCGACCTCGAACAGCTGCGCACTTTTGCCGGCGAATGTGGCGTCGAGCTGCTGGCCACCATCCCCGAGGACGTTGCGGTGCAGGCGGCTGACCGCGTCGGCGATTGCCTGCTCGACTCCGCCCCGGACTCCGATCTGGTGCGGGCCGTAGACGGTCTAGCCGCGCGGCTCGAAGCGGACTTCCTCTCCGTCCTGTCGTAGCGGCGCCAGCACGCGAGCGCGCCGCTGGTATCCCTGTCCGCCTTGCTGGCACCAGTAGATGCCGTGCGCATATACTCGCGCCGGACTGCGCGGTGACCAGGTTGGTGGATGGCGGATGGCGAACAGGGCTGGGGCCAGCGGGGAGTTCACGGTGAAGAGTCGTCGTGGCTCTTTCCTGACGCAGTCTCTGTTGCTCTTGCTCGAAGAGCGCCCCGACCACGGGTACGACCTGCTTGACCGGATGGAGCACCTGGGTCTCGCGCGAGACTCCGGCGGGATGTACCGCACACTGCGCAGCCTCGAGGCGGAGGGGCTCGTCCGGAGCCAGCGCGCGCCCTCGCTGGCCGGACCGGAGCGGCGACACTACTCACTCACCCAGGACGGCCGACAGCGGCTCGACGAGGACGCCGGGGAGATCGCCGAGACCGTGCGCCTGCTTCAGCGATTCCTTCGGCGGCACCGGGCCGCAATCGCACTTCGGCACCCGACGGATTAGCTCGGCACCCCGCAGATTGCCTGCACTGCAGTGCCGTCAGCCGTCGAGGAGCCGTGTCGTGAGCTCGTCGATGGCGACCATCGCCGGGGACCCCGCGTCGTGGTCCAACGGTGAGATGCCGAGATGGTCAGCCCGCTGCACGGAGGGGTCGTCCGGAATCGCGATGGTCTCCACGCCGAGCAGCTCCGAGAGCCGGACCCGCTCTGCCTCGGAGTGACAGCGCGCCGCGACACCGATGATCCTCTTGACGCCGAGGGTGTCGGCGATGTCGCGCGCCCGCCGGGCTACTTCGAACGCCTTCGCACTGGGCTCAGCGACCGCGATGACGACGTCCGTCGAGCCGGGCTTGGCCCAGATCAGGTCGTTGAGACCCGCCTCGAGATCGGCGATGACAGTGCGCCCGTCATCGGAGAGGGCACTGAAGAGCTCGCGAGTCGTCGCGTGCGAGCCGCAGCAGACGCAGGCATTGGGGATGCGCTCGATCTTGCCGGTCGCGACGAGGCGTACGCCGTCCGGGGTGTCGACGCCGTACCGTTCGAGCAGCATCTCCGGGTCAGGGCGCGGGTCGTTGTGCGTGTGGCCGCTGCGGATCAGCCCGTTGAGCACCGCGTCCATCGACTCGACCGCATCGATGGACAGGCCGAGCGTGACTCCGAGGTTGGGGCTCGGGTCGCAGTCGACGGCCACGACGCTCTGACCGCGGCGGGCGAGCAGCCGGGCCATGGTCCCGGAGACAGTGGTCTTGCCTGCTCCGCCCTTGCCGGTGACGACGACTTTCATAGTCGGACCTCCTCGCGCACCAGCAGGCCGGCGAGCGTCTCGATTGCGCCGATGACGGGGGAGTCCGGGCAGGCGTCCAACGGAGCGAGACCGCGGCGTTCTGCGTCGGCCACGTCACGGTCGAATGGAATGCGAACGTCGGGCGCGAGGCCCTCGTGGTCCGACTCGCCGGTGAACTTGCTGGCCACCACGATGTAGGGGAGTCCGGGGAAGAGCCCGGCGAGGCGGCGGGCCGCCAGCGCGGACTTCCACGCGGGTGTCACGACCAGCACCAGCCGCTGGGCGAAGCTGCTGTAGCCCTCGTACGGCGTCGTCGTACCCGCCTCGAGGTCGCCGATGACATCCCAGGAGGAGTCGGCCTCCCCGACGATCTGCCGCACTGCACCGAGGGAATGGCTGACCAGGTGGTTCGGCCTGTCGATCTTGCCGGGGCTGAGGTATCGCACCCCGTCGGGACTCTCGGTCGCGACCCGTTCCAGGATGTCTATGGAATTCACGTCCGGTGCCAGACCCCACCCGTAAAGTCCCTTGGGCACCTCGGCGATGAACTCATCAGGAAGTCCCGCATCAGTGGGCTCGCTGCCTAAGCTCCACGCGAGGCCGGGGTTGGGGTCGAGGTCCACGGCGAGCACCTTCCGCCCGCGTCGGGCGAGGAGGCGGGCCAAGGTCCCGGAGATCATCGACTTGCCGGCGCCGCCGTTTCCCACGACGGCGACGCGCAGACCGACGCTGCTCACCCGACCAGCGCCCCGTCGAGGTAGTCGAGGACCCGCTCCAGCTCGTCGCGCACAGCGTTGCCGCTCCCGAACTCCAGCCGGGCCCCGGAACGGTCGGCGTCGACGATGTCTGGTTCGAAGGGGATCACGCCGATGAGCGGTACGCCGTACTCGGCGCAGACGTCGCGGAAGAAGTCGCCGTCCTCGGGCATCCGGGCCTTGTTGCCGATGCCGTAGGTGCGGGGGATGCCGAGCTCTTCGGCGAGGGCGACGGTGCGCGCGCCGGTGAGGATCGACTTGCGGCTGGGTTCCATCACCATCAGCAGGACGTCGGCGTAGGCCAACGTGCCACCCGCGCGGCTCAGGTGCTCCAGACCGGCCTCCATGTCGACGAGGGTGATGTCGGCCTGGTCGGCGAGCGCGTCGCCGAGGAAACTGCGGACGGTCGCGTGGCCCGAGCAAGTGCAGCCCGCACCGGCCTCATTGACCCGAATCGCCGAGAGCAGGGTCGCGCCTGACGGCGTGGGCCGGCCGTACTCGCTGATCAGTTCTTCGGCGGTGGTGTCGCCCTTGGCGCCGACGATGAGCATGCGTGGCATGACCGGGACGGCCTCCATCTCCGCCATCGACAAGCCCAAGGAGAGCCCGAGGTTGGGGTTGGAGTCGGTGTCGATGGCCACCACCCGCTTGCCGCGCCTGGTGTAGGACTCCGCGATAAGGCCGGACATCGTGGTCTTGCCCACGCCGCCCTTGCCGACGATGCCGAGCTTCATGACCGGACCTCCACATGCTTGGCTGGCGATGACCCGCACTGGCGCGCACACTCTCACGAGACCGTCTCATCGCACGGTGTCGCGGAAAGTTTGGCGCCGTGCCATCCTGCGGCTGAGGCGGGTGATGTGCAACCAAGGGAGCAGCTTCGAATGAGAGTGGCCCTCGCCGGTAAGGGCGGCGCCGGCAAGACGTCCATCTCGGCCACGCTGGCCCGCTCGATAGCGCGGACCGGGGTGCAGGTCGTGGCGATCGACGCGGACAGCAATCCCAACCTCGCTCTCGCCCTCGGCATCCAGCGCGAAGCGGCGCTGAGCGCCGGCTACCTGCCCCACCAGCTCGTGTCGCGCAAGCTCACGGGGCTGTCGATGGTCGAGAGCGTGGACACCGTTCTGGCCCAGCACGCCTTGCCCGGTCCGGACGGTATCTCCGTGGTTCTGATGGGGGCACCCGCCCATGCCTCGGCCGGCTGCCTGTGCTCCGCGCACGCCACAGTGAGTGCGCTGCTCGGTGACCTGGGCGAGCGCCCCGAGATCGTCACCGTCGTGGACATGGAAGCCTCGCCTGAGCACCTGAGCCGGGGCACCGTGCAGCACGCCGACGTCTTGCTCCTCGTCGTGGAGAGCTACTTCCGCGCCCTGGAGTCCGGACGCCGGCTGGCCGTGCTCGCGGCCGAGCTGCCGATCCCGCGGGTCGCCGTCGTCGCCAACAAGGTGCGCTCATCGGAGGACTCCGCCGTCATCCGGGAGTTCTGCGAGCGGCACGACATGGAGCTGATCGCCGAGGTGCCTTGGAGTGATTCGGTCACGTCGGCCGACGTCCGATCCGTCCCTGTCATCGATGCACCGGGCAACGAAGCGGTAGTCGCAGCGGTGCTCGGCCTAGCCAATAGGATCCTGCCCTCCCTTCCGCTAGTGGCGCCACGCACCTAGGGTCGACGGATGTCCCGGCTGCTCATCGTGACGACCCGA
This sequence comes from Mycobacteriales bacterium, assembly GCA_046590575.1. Taxonomy (GTDB): domain Bacteria; phylum Actinomycetota; class Actinomycetes; order BP-191; family BP-191; genus DATLNF01. Next base: position 25,241 of record JBKJUS010000107.1, read on the forward strand.
TCCCGGCTGCACGGCGTTCGATCGTTCCCGGCGATGCTGCTGGCTACCCGTCGGGTTCGGCGTCAGCTCCAGAACACCGAGGGGGTGGTGCGCTGGGCAAGCGTGGTCGCCAGTCCCACCGAGTTCTGGACCATCACGGCCTGGCGCAGCCGCCACGAGATGCAGGAGTTCATGCGCTCGGATGCGCACGGCGACATCATGTGGCGTTTCTCCTCGCTGCTCAGCTCGCTCTGGCTGGTCCGCTGGCGGCCGACCGACCACGAGGTCGGCAGTTGGTCCGGCGTGCAGCTCGCACCCGCCCATGCTGCCGAGCCGATCGAAGTTCCTACGGAGCGAGCTTCGGCCCGCCCCGCCCCCGAGGATCTGCCCCCGGAGCTGCGTGAAGTCATGGGCCCCGACGGCACGATCAGCTTCGAGGCGTCGCCGTACGCCCGCCGAGCGCGAGAGCAGCTCAAAGGGGTCGGGGGAGCGGTGCTCAGTGTCCAGTCCAGCCGGGTCGGCGCGCCGATTGCATTGTTTCGGCTGGCCCGCCATCGGCGGCGGCTCTTTCGGGACCCGGCGCTTCTGCGCAGCATCGTCGGCTTGGGCACCGGGGGCTCGGTCTACCTGCTGAGTGTCTGGCGCACCCCTGCGGACGCGGCTCGGATGCTCGAAAGCGACTGGGCCAGGCAGCAGCGACAACGGTACGGCGGCCGCTACTGGGCCAATGAGTGGGCGCCGGAGAGCGAGTTTGGGCATTGGGACGGCCTGCGGCTGCGCGGCGAGCAGCGGCGGGTACCGCACGCGCCGGACGCTGCCTGACTGGACCGATCGGAGCGGATGGGCAGGAGTGGACGAGCTGTTGGCGAAATGCAGCGATCAAGCGCGCGAGTCGACGACGGCCGGCGGCCAACTCCAGGAGCTTTCATCATGCGTAGGTCCCGCCTAGCCCTTGCGGGCGCAATGACGGTCAGCGTCCTCGTCCTCCCTGCTGCGTCCGGCGCGGCCCCGGTGCAGAACGGGCTGCTGGTCTGCGGTGGCAATGGGGAGGCCGGCAACTCGGACGTCTACACCATGAATCCAGACGGCAGTGGGCTGCGCTTCCTCACCAACAACGAGGTGTCTGACAGCGACCCGTCGTGGTCCGCGGACGGCAAGCACATCGCGTTTTCAAGCAGTCGAGAGCTCGGCTCCGAGGCTTACCGGATGAAGGCCGACGGCAAGGCCCAGAGAATGCTCACGAAAAACGGCTCGGCGCCGGATACGTCCACCTCGTGGACCCGCGACGGCAAGCACATCGTATTCCAGAGCGCCCGCGACGGCGACTTCGAGGTCTACCGAATGAATGCCGACGGCACCAACCAGGTGAACCTCACTAACAGCCCCGACACCGAGGACAGCCTGCCGACGCTTTCGCCCGATGGCCGCAAGATCGCCTTCAACTCCACCCGCGACGACCCGCTCACCGACGTCTACGTGATGAACATCGACGGCGCCGAAGTTACCCGCATCACGACGCTGCCCGGCCAGGATGCCGGCGCCTCGTGGTCGCCGGACGGCAAGCAGCTCGTCTTTCACAGCGGCGTGCCCGCCACGGTGCCCGGCGGCCTCGGCATCTTCCGGATGAACGCCGACGGCACCGGGCGCACCCGACTCACGCCGTTCCCGGACCGGTACTTCAATGCGTTCGCGGTCTGGTCCCCTGACGGCAAGCGGATCGCGTGGACCAGCAACCGTAACGACGAGGGCGACTTCGAGGTCTACTCGATGAACGCCGCTGACGGCAGCGATATCCGCCGCCTCACGAACAACGCCGGGTTCGACGGTCGCTGCGACTGGGCGCGCCGGCGCTGATTCCTCGAGCGGGCAGTCAGCTCTTGGGTGGCACGGCGGTCTTCTGCGACTCGCCGGGCGCGGACTCGGTGACGAAGTGGTCGTAGCGGTCGATGAAGCCGTCGATGGTCCGTCGGGCCTCTCGCAGCGTGCCGGCCCAGGCGTGCAGCCAGTCGGTGCCCTCGTCGCTGAGTCGGTAGGTGCGTCGCGGCGGGCCGAGGTCAGAGCTCTCCCAGCCGGATTCGATGAGACCTTCTTGTTCCATCGCACGGAGAGAGCGGTAGAGACCCCCGGGGTCGTTGCGTCGGAATCCCAGGTCGGCGAGGCGCACGAGCAGGTCGTAGCCGTGCGACGGAGCCTCGCCGATGAGCAACAGGAGACAGGGGCGCAGGAAGTTGCGCGGTAGGCCTACCTGCAGGTCGTCGATGTCGCGGGTCATGTCAGCCTCAGTGGTTGTGGGAGGGGTCGGCGAATCGTCGCTCGACGCAGGCTTCCGCCTCGTCCGGCGATGAGTGGCACCAGCAGTCCGCGCCGCACTCGCCGTGACCTGGCTTGGTCATGTCGGCGAAGTCCTCGGCAAAGACCCGCGCTCCGTGCGCCCGGCCAGTCTCGGTCAGTTCGTACAGACCGCCGAGGGAGTCGAGCAGACCCTCCTCGACCAATCGGTCCAGGTAACGCACGCCGACCCCGGCTTCGACGCCGAGGAACCGCTGCAGTAGCGAGGGGTCGACCTGGTCGCCGAACCCCTCGCCACGGATCCAGTACATGAGTTGAAGGATCTCGTCGCGCCAGAAGAGGGCGCGCATGGCCTCGGACTTGGGCTGGTGCAGCTCGTCCATGCAGGCCTCCGGCGTACGACGGCGTCGTCGCCGTGGCACGAGTCTAGATGTTTGACACATCGACAGCATAGGGTCGCTGTCATGGACTTCGACGAGCTGGCCGGCCGCCTAGAGGTGATGTTAGGCGAGCTGGACAGCCTGCCGCCGGATACCCGGGACATGGTGTTCGTCTTTCTTGATGACCTCGACACGCTGCACCGTCGGGCGGTGACCGGGCTCGCGACCGGGATCGAGCCGGCCGCGTTGGACGCCATGCGCGAGCGGGACCCGGCCGTCGCGTGGCTCTGCCACGCCTACGGGCTGGGGGTCGACGAGATCGAGGCGGCGGAGGCGGCGCTCGAGTCGATCCGGCCCTACATCGAGAGCCATGGGGGCAAGGTCGAGGTGCTCGGGGCAGCCGAAGGCGTTGTGCGCCTGCGGATGTCGGGCAGCTGTGCCGGCTGCTCGGCGTCGGCCGTGACACTCAGCCAGGGCATCGAAGAGGCTCTGCGTGAGCACTTCCCGGGCTATGCCGGCATGGAGGTGGCAGAAGACACCGCACCCAGTCATCCGCCGCCGGGCCCGACGCTGCTGCAGATCCAGCCGCGACCCACGTGAGGGCGCTTCTGCATGTGGCGTCAGCTCCAGGCGACGCCGGCCTCGGTCACGAGTCTGCGGACCTCAACCGCCGCCAGCGGCACCGCACGCCGTACGACGTGGGACAGCTCCTGCCCGACGCTCTGCGCGTCGACGGGCTGGCAGCCGACCAGCCAGCGCACGGCCGGCAGCACGCCGAGACCGCGGGCCAGCATCATCGCGCGCTCCGGAGTGGCGTAGTGCATGTCGCCGAGCTGGTCGTGACGCTCGGTCAGCGTCATCGCCCCGACGTCGACCACGGTCGGTTCGATCACCATCACGGTGCCCGGCGGCCGGCCGTGGTCGACCGCATCGACGATCACCAGGGCATCCGTGGTGTCGAAGAGCGCCTGGACGAGGTGAATGCCGCCGATGCCGATCTCCATGACTCGGACTCCCTCCGGGACGCCGAGGTCGATCAGATGGTGCGCGACCGCACAGCCGAATCCGTCGTCGCTTCGCAGCACGTTGCCGACGCCGGCGACCAGGATGTTCATCTGCGCAGAATAGGGATTGCGATGGCTCGGGTAGGGACGCGATGACCAGCGAGGCGATGCCGCTGGACGACACGGTGACTCAGCTGCGCAGCGACCTGCTGCGCTTCCCTGCCGACCGTTACCCCGTGCAGCATGCGACCGCGCAGTTCCACCTCGGCGTGATGCTCACCAACGCCGCGCGAGTCGAGGAGGCGGACACGGCGCTGCAAGTTGCCGTCGAGCTCTTCGACCCGGCCGTGCTCCCCGGGGAGCACGGCAAGGCGCTCAACGCGTGGGGTGCTGCGCTGCGCATGGCCGGCCGCTTCGACGAGGCAGCCGCCGCCTTTGCCTCGGCCGCGGCTGCGCTGAAGACTGCGGGGCTGACCCCCGAGCGCGGTGCCGCCCTGTTCAACCTGGGCCTGGTTTTCCGCGACCTCGGGCTCGACCACAAGGCCGCAGGGGCGTGGGCGAAGGCCCGAGACCACCTCGACCCTGAGGTCGTCCCGGCCCAGGCGGCCGCCGTCCTGCGCGAGCTGGGCGTGCTGCGGCTGCACCTGGGGGACTTCGACGGCGCGCACGACGTGCTGACGAAAGCCGTCGAGCTCGCCATGCGCGCCTCCGACGAGTTCGGCCTCGCTGCCGCGTCGAACGCGCTGGGACTAGTCGAGCTGGCCCGCGGCCGACCCGAGAATGCGGTGACCGCTTTTCGGGACGTGGTCGCGGCCCATCCGCGCTCCGTGCGACCTGACGGATACGCGATGGGGAAGGCTAACCTCGCGCTGGCCCACGAGCAGGCAGGGGAGCCCGAGCGCGCTCGACTGGCCGCGCGGCAGGCGCTCGGCTCACCGGTCATTCCCGACGCGGTGCGCCAGCAGGCGCTCGCCCTGCTCGGGCGGGTCGGCGACGCGCCCGGCGGGATCTTCGCGGCCCTCGACGACGAGCGGATGGACCGGTGGCCGGCGCTGGTGCGCGAGGAGCTAGTCCGCTGGGTCGATGCCGACGAGACGGAACGTGTCGCGGAGAGCGCTGCCTGGATCGAGGGCCAGCTGGTCCGCCGCGAGGCCGCGCCGGACCTCGTCGAGGCGTGGCTGAACGCGCTGCTCGAGCTCCCGCCAGAGGCGATGCGGGCCGTCATGCACAGCACGCTGACCGCACTGGCGGATCGCGAGGAGGAGCACATCGCTCGATTCCGATCGGTGGTGATGCGTACGACGGCCCGCTTCCACGTCCCGCAGATGCAACGGCTCGAGGACAGTTTCAGCCGCATCAGCGAGGAGCTGGGCCAAGATCCATGGACCTAGCCCCGTGGACCTAGACGAGGATCTGAGCAGTGACGTGCTCGAGCGCGCGATGCCGGGTCGAGCGCTCCGCTGCTATCCAGCGATGCTCTCGACGGAGTCCGACGCGCTCGGCTGGGCGAGGTCCGGGGGGCCAGCCGGTGCCGTCGTTGTTGCGGGCTACCAGGCATCACCGAGGGGGCGCGCCGGACTGACCTGGGAGGTACGTCCAGGGCTCGACCTGGGCTTCTCGCTCGTGCTTCGGCCGACGCTGACCAGTCAACGGGAGGGCTGGGTCTACTCCACCTCCCTCCTCGGCGTCTGTGACGTGCTGGGCCAGGACCTGACGCTCAGCTGGCCGGACGAGGTCTATCAGGGAACGCGCCGGGTGGCGGCCATCGGGGCCCATGTCGAGCTCGGTCCGGACGGCGTGGCCTGGGCGGTCGTCAATGTCCTGGTGCCAGACGTCTCTCCACCTCGCGGACGGCTGCTGGCTGAGCTCGTCGGAGCCATCGAGGCGCGGGCCCTTGCCGACCCCGACGGAACGCTCGCCGACTACAACGCCCGATGCGACACCATCGGCCGCGCGGTCTGCGCTCGGCTCATCCCGATGGGCTCTGCCGGGCCACAGGTGCGCGGCACGGCAGTGACCACACTGGCGGACGGGGCGCTGGTCATCCTCACCGCGAAGGGCAACCGGGTCGCCGTACCGCCGCACAACCTCGGGCTCCTCGACGACCTGTCGGAGGCCGGGTTGGCTGCCTCGGCACTAGACCTGAGATTCGAGCGGCTGCAGCCGGTCGATCTCCTCGATGAGCGCCCACCACAGGCCCCAGTCGACGTGGTCCATCCCCTCGCCGGTGAGCCCCTCGGCGATCTGTAGGCGCAGCCGGTCGCGGAGGGCGAACGTCGTACCCCAGCGCCCGTCATCGTCGAGAGTGCGCAGCTCGTCGAGCAGCGCACGGAGGGTGACGACCGCTGGGACCTCCTCGAGGCGGTCCCCCTCGACCAGCCCACGAAGCACAGTGGCGAGGCTCAGCAGGGGAGTGCGGCGCACCTCGGCCCGAACCAGCTCCAGCACCTCCGGCAGGGCGGCCTGGGCCAGCGGGGACAGCCGTTCGGCCAGCCGGCCGTTGACGCGGTCGTCGGCTGGCTCGACCTCGATCGCCACCGTGCGCTCCGGCAGCCGACCCAGGCCCGCGCAGACCTCGACGAGCAGGTCGATGGTGACGTAGCCGGTGCCGGCGTCGTTCATCGCGAGCTGCACCTCGGCGGGTGACAGGTGCAGATCGCGCACCCGGCGCCGGGTGACCGTCCCGGGCGGTAGCCCACGCGGAATGGCTCCGACCAGGATCAAGCCCTCCGGACACAGCTCCTCGAGGCGCTGTGCTACGGCAAGCGCGCCGTAGTGCAGCTCCTCGACCAGAGCGAGCGGCCCGAGGTCCTCGCCGGCGAGCATCTCCACCGCGACTCGACCGAGGTCGAGGTCGCCCTGCAGCAGCTCGCCGACGCCGCCGACGAGGACCGACGGGCTCAGTCGGCGCCGCAGGAGCAGGTGTTGACCTCGCGCACGACGGTGCCGTCACCGGTGTCGACGTGCGTCGTACACGGCATGCACGGGTCGAAGCTACGGATCGCCCGGAGCATGTCGATCGAGGTGAACTTGGACGGGTCGGAGACGTCTTCGATGATCGGCGTGTTCATCACGGCCTCCTCGTACGGACCTGGCTGGTCCCACGGGTCGCGCGGCGACGCGTTGATCGTCGAGGGTGTGCAGATCTGGTAGTTGGTGATCTTGCCCTTGTCCATAACCATGTGGTGCGTGAGCCAGCCGCGGCCGGCCCCCCACCAGCCGACGCTGATCTGCTCGTCCTTGGGGATGTGCTTGTCCAGCTCGTCCGGGGGAATCGCGGCGACCTGACGCTCGCCGGACTTGAACAGCTTGTAGGCCTCCAGCAGGCTGATCAGGCCGACGAGCTGCGAGAACACGTAGTGGTAGGCCCGACCGCGGTTGCGCTCCAGGGCGTTCCAGTGCTCCGGGATGTGCCACTCGACCTCGAGCTCCGGCGTCAGACCCTTGGGGATGAACATCCGCAGGCTGTGGCCGGTGGACTCGATGTAGTCGTTCTGCGGGATCTTCTGCGCCATGGCGGTCATGAACAGCCGGGCGTAGCAGCCGGCCTCCACCACCTCGCGGTCCCATCGCGGCGCGCAGGACCAGGTGTACTTGTCCTTCCAGGACCGCTCACCCGGCTTGGGGATCGTCACCTTGTTCCAGGGGTGGTACGGGCTGATCGGGTTGCCGAGCGGGTCGGTGGGGTAGCGGTCGCCCTTCCACTGCTCGTAGTAGGAGTGCTCGATGAACTCCTCCCACCCGATGTTGATGTCAGTCAGGCGCGTGGTGCGCAGCTTGCCGTCGATGATGACGCCGGGAGTGGAGAAGCGCTTCTCACCCCACTCGTTGCAGTTCTCATACGTCGCGTCGTAGGCGTAGGGGTCGTCCCAGAAGCCCGGGTCGATGAGGTTGACCTTGCGGGCACCGACCTGGGTGTAGCGCTCGTCGCACTCGTAGAAGAAGTCCGGGATGTCGTTCCACACCGCGAGCATCCGCTGGGCGTAGTCGAAGAGCCGACCCAGCTTGGCCTGGTACTCGTTCAGGGTCTGCAGCGTGACGGTGGACGAAACGCCGCCGGGCACCACGGTCTGCGGGTGCGGGTACTTGCCGGCGAGAATCACGAACATCTCACGGGAGAAACGGGTGAACTCCAGGCCCTCGCGGTAGAGCGACCCGGTGAGCGGGTTGAGGGCGACCATCAGGTCGGCCATGGTCTTGAAGCCGTGCTGACGCACCCCCGGGCAGAGCCACTTCTCGGCCTTTGGCCAGAGCTCGGGGTTGACCGCCTTGATGACGGCCTCGGAGTAGTCAGGTCCGCAGAGCAGGTAGAGGTGCAGCGGGTTGTCGTAGCCCATCTCCGCGGCTTCCTGCATGTTGCGGATGACGGTGCCCAGTGGCGGCGGCTTAAGGCCCATCGCCATCTCGATGGCATAGGCCGCGGCGTGCGCGTGCACTCCGCCGCACACCCCGCACGCGCGGGATGATACGAAGATCGCGTCCCGCGGGTCACGGCCCATGAGGATGATCTCGTAGCCGCGGAAGAGCGTGGCCTGCGAGTGCGCGTCCAGATAGCGCTTGTTCTTCATGTCCGCGGTGACGTGGATGGCCAGCGCGCCGGCGACCCGGGTGACCGGGTCCATGTTGAGGTCCTTGATGTGGCCGTTGCGGGCCATCAGCTTCTGGATCTGCGCCTCGCGGTCGGCATCGGTCATGTCGACGGAAGGCTTGGCGATCTCTACGTCGTACGGATTGGGAATGCCTCCGCGCAAGGACGCCGAGCCGCTGGAGTCGAAGTCAACGAGCAGGTTCTTGAAGCACATGGGCTAAGGGCTCCTTCGTGCGCTGGGATCAGCGCTTACCGGACGTCTTGGCTTGCTCGCTACGGATCTCCTTCGCCGACTTCACGCCGGCCTTGCCCCACTCGTTGCCGCGCTTCTTGCTGGTGTCGGTGCTGCGACGGAGTACGTCGTAGAACTTGTGCGTGATGTCGTTGAACTTGTTGTCTTCCACGGTCTCTCGAGACCAGCCACTGGAGGTCTCTCCGAGCTCATCCCAGCGCCGCTCGCGGTTGAGGTTGTTGTTGCTGAACTTGCGCAGGGGCCGAACGATGCCGCCCATCATCCGGGCCATCGTCGAGGAGACAAGCGAGCCGGGAGCACTCTTGTAGAACGGCGTGAACTTGTCCGGGAAGCCGGGCATCGTGCAGCCGATGCAGGCAGCGCCGGCGTTCATGCAGCCGCCGACGTGGTTGATCGCGCCGCGAGAGGCGATGTTGCAGTTGACGACCGGCCCCCAGCACCCGATCTCGACGAGGCACTCTGGGTCGCCGAACTCCTTGGCGAAGGAGCCTTCCTCGTAGTACGCGCCGCGGACGCAGTGCCGGTGCACGGTCTCGCCGAACAGCCAGGCCGGCCGGCCGAGTGCGTCGAACTCCGGCAGCGGACCGAAGCCCTGCAGGAAGTAGCAGATCGCGGCGATCGTCTCGGTGATGTTGTCGCCGACCGGAGAGCAGCCGGGGATGTTGACCACCGGGACGCCGAACGAGCTGCGGTAGTCCTTGCCGAGGAAGTCCATGAGTCCCATGGACCCGGTCATGTTGCCCTCGGCGGCGGGGATGCCACCCCAGGTGGCGCACGTGCCGACCGCGATCGCGGCGGCTGCACCCGGGGCTAGGCGGGCGATCCACTCGCAGGTCGACACCTGGCGCAGTTCGCCATTGTGTCCCCACGGCTCTTCGCCTTGGCCGGAGAAGTAACCGCCGGGCGTGACATCCATCGCGAGCGTCTCGTCAGAGGCAGAGCCCTCGAGGATGATGACGTAGGGCGCGTTGAGCGTGCCCTTGATCGCGTCCTCGTGCGCTCGGAGGTAGTGCGCTCCGGACTCGATGTTGAGCACCGGGTGGTGGAGGATCACCCGGGGCAGCCCGGGGTGCGCGCCGAGCAGCAGGCCCTCGACCGACGGGGAGGTGGCGCCGGTGGCGGCCACCGAGCAGCCGTCGCAGCTCATGCCGGCGAACCAGAACGCGTGCACAGCCTCAAGCGGGCCCAGCCGGCTACGCGGGCTCGCCTTCGCGATCGGCTCGAGGTAGGCCTCCATGGTGACCCGCGCGGGCATCCCGAAGTCGCCGAGCTCCTCGAAGTCGTGCCACTGGTCGACCGGACCGAGCCGGTCGAGTAGCTCCTCGGCCGGCGTGCGACGGACCGTCACTGCCATGGGCGGAACCCCTTACGTATGTGACCGCTGCACCTACTGGCGAGGACCTTACAACGCGCGGCTCGCATTGTGAACGTAGGTGGACTATCCGTTTCGACCGAACATGAGCGACACTGAGTGCCGGACACATCCACTGACCTCGGACGGAGTTTTGCATGTGCCTCGGCATCCCCGGTGAGATCGTCGAGCTCGGGCCGGCAGACGAGCTCGCCATGGTCAATGTGGGTGGCGTGCGCCGGCAGGTGAACGTTGGACTGCTGACGGGTGAGGACGCCGTCGGCGTCGGCGACTGGGTGCTGATCCACGTCGGCTTCGCGATGAGCAAGATCGACGAGGCCGAGGCCGCGTCGACATTGGAGTTCCTCCACAGCCTTGGGGCGACCTTCGACGAAGAGCTGGCCGCCCTGATTGAGAGCCAGATCGAATGAAGTACGTCGACGACTTCAGGGACACCGGGACCGCGCGGGTGCTGCAAGCCCAGATCGCCAAGCTGGTTGATCCCGTCCGTCACTACAAAGTCATGGAGGTGTGCGGAGGACACACGCACACCATCTACAAGCACGGCCTCGAAGATTTCCTGCCCGACAACGTCGAGCTGGTTCATGGCCCGGGCTGCCCGGTGTGCGTCATCCCGATGGGTCGGGTCGATGACGCCATCGCTCTCGCGCTGCGACCTGAGGTCACCCTCTGCTGCTTCGGCGACATGATCCGGGTGCCCGGCGGTGACGGCAGCCTGCTCGACGCCAAGGCGAGGGGGGCCGACGTACGCGTCGTGTACTCACCGCTTGACGCGCTGCGTATCGCCCGGTCCGAGCCGGACCGGCAGGTCGTCTTCCTCGCCATCGGGTTCGAGACCACGGCCCCGTCCACCGCGATGACTCTGCTGCGGGCCAGAGCGGAGGGCATCGGCAACTTCTCAGTGTTCTGCAACCACGTGACGATCGTTCCGCCGCTCAGAGCGATCCTCGAGTCGCCGGACCTGCGCCTGGACGGCTTTCTCGGCCCGGGCCACGTCGCCGTCGTCGTCGGCTGTCGGCCACTGGAGTTCGTGGCCACCGAGTGGCACAAGCCGATCGTCGTCACGGGTTTCGAGCCGTTGGACATCCTGCAGGCCGTGTACCTGGTCCTCAAGCAGGTGGCTGAAGGGCGTGCCGAGCTGGAGAACCAGTATTCGCGCGTGGTGCCCTACGCCGGCAACCCCCGGGCGCTGCAGGTGATGTCCGAGGTGTTCGAGCTGCGCCCGCACTTCGAGTGGCGGGGGTTGGGCTTCATTGCGCGGTCGGCGCTGGCGCTGTCCGAGGTGTGGGCGGACTTCGACGCGGAGCAGCGCTTCGGCGTGCCCGGTGTGCGGGTGGCCGATCCGAAGGCCTGCCAGTGCGGCGAGGTGCTCAAGGGCGTCCTGAAGCCCTGGGAGTGCAAGGTGTTCGGCACGGCGTGCACTCCGGAGACGCCGATCGGCACCTGCATGGTGTCCTCCGAGGGAGCGTGCGCGGCGTACTACAACTTCGGCCGCTTCGCCCGCGAACGGATGCCCGTGCACGTCGAGATCGGGCGATGAGCCGGACCGAGTCCGAGGTGCAGGCCGGCATCGAGCGCGCTCGTCGGGCGCGGCCCCGATTGCGTGACGAGCGCATCACGATGGCGCACGGCGCGGGAGGCAAGGCCAGCGCGACGCTGATCGAGGCCCTCTTCCTGCCGGCGTTGCACAATCCTTCGCTCGCCATGCTGTCCGATGCTGGGCTGGTCGATGTGCCGGGCGGCACGCTGGCGATGTCGACCGACGCGTACGTCGTACGCCCGCTGCGTTTCCCAGGTGGCTCCATCGGCGAGCTCGCCGTCAATGGCACGATCAACGACTTGGCTGTCTCTGGAGCCCGAGCACTCGCACTCTCGCTGGCCTTCGTGCTCGAAGAGGGCTTGGACATGGAGGTGCTCAGGGCAGAGGTGGCTGCCGTTGCTAGCGCCGCAGCAGCCGCGGGCGTGCCGGTTATCACCGGGGACACCAAGGTGGTCGAGCGCGGAAAGGCCGATGGGATGTACGTCGTCACCACGGGTGTCGGCGTAGTCGAGCTCGCCGGCCTCGGTGCCACGGCGATGCGCCCGGGTGACAAGGTCCTCCTCTCCGGGGCGGTCGGTGACCACGGGATCGCCATCCTGCTGGCCCGCGGTGACCTCGGTCTCGAGGCCGACGTCGAGTCCGACACGAAGCCACTGTGGTCGGCGGTGAAGACGCTGGGGGAGGCGGCTGGCTCGGGGTTGCGAGTCATGCGCGACGCGACCCGGGGCGGGGTTGCGACAGTCCTCAACGAGCTGGCCCAGGCGGCTGACCTCGGCGTCGTGGTCGACGAAGGTGCCGTGCCCGTGCACACCGCCGTACGTGGGGCGTGCGAGCTGCTCGGCCTTGATCCACTCTACGTCGCCAACGAGGGCTTGTTGGTGGCTGTCGTCGCGCCCGGGGTCGCCGATGAGGCTCTGGCGGCACTGCAGGCGATGCCCCGCGGAGGGGAGGCAGCTGTGGTCGGAGAGATCGCCGCTGAGCCGCCTGGGATGGTGCTGGTCCGCACTGAGGTTGGTGGGCACCGAATCATGGACATGCTGATCGGCGACCCGCTGCCCCGGATCTGCTGATGTCGATCGTGGCGGCCGCCCGCAAGGTGGCCGAGCGGCTGGGCGGTGGAGGGACGCTGCTCGTGCACGGCGAGGGCGAGTGGGCGCTCGACGCGCACCACGTCTCCGTCGAGTTCGTCCACCCGGTAATCGTCGGGAAGCGGTCCTTTCCGGCGATGGTCGTGACGGACCCAGCCGCCCTCGTCGTGGTCGCGCGGCCGGGTGACGTCGTGCTGACTCTCGGGGCAGCGCTGGAGATGGTCGATGCGGCGCGTCGGGCCGATCTGCCGGTGGTCCCCTTGGTGGCGCAGCGCAAGGACGACATGGTGGCGCAGTACCACCTGCTCTGGGAGCTGGCCCACCTCTTTCTCGAAGATGGGGGGATCACTGAGGACGCGGATCTGGCGTTTCTCTACGGCAGCGCCGACGCGGCGGACCTCGAGCGCGGCGCGGAGCAGTCGTGCGCGGCAAAGTCACGCGAAATCGGAGAGCTTCGCCGCCAGGTTTTGGAGCAGCAGGACGCCGCGCTCGACGCGTGCGCCCGGTTGATCGCCGGTCGTGTCCGCGAGGGTGGGCGAGTGCTGACCTTCGGCAACGGCGGCAGTGCCACGGACGCCGCGTCGGTCGCTGCTGCGTTCCGCCGCTGCGGAGTGGCCGCGCACTGCCTCACCGATGAGCCGGCGGTGCTGACTGCACTAGCCAACGACGTGGGCTTTGAGGTCGTCTTCGCCCGTCAGGTGGCAACGTTCGGGGGAGCGCTCGACGTGGCCATCGGGCTCTCGACGAGCGGCGGGTCAACCAACCTGCTCGCAGCGTTTGTCCAGGCACGAGAGCGCGGGTTGCTCACCGTGGGCTTTGCCGGGTACGACGGTGGTGCGATGGCGTCCGCTGGCACCATTGACCACCTGTTCGTCGTGCCTTCGGAGAGTGTCCACCGGATCCAAGAAGCGCAGAGCTCGCTCTATGCCGAGCTGGTCGAGCGGGCGGCGGCGCTCAGGTAGCGGCAGCCACTGCTGCAGCAGGCTCCTCGACGGCCACCAGTCCGACGGCGTCCGGGTCGAATTCCGCTGATCCCCGACCGGTGAGCCGGTCGAACTCATCCAGCAGCTCGGTGAGAAAGGAGACCAGGGCAGCGGCGTACGCGGCGGCGTGGGCGGCGGCGAAGAGGAACAGGTCGTCGTAGGCGTCGGCCCGCACCCGCGCCGCGGCCAGGTCGGCAGCGGCTTGGCACTCCCGTTCCACGAAGCTGTCGTCGTACCACCCGCGTTCCGCGTCGGTGCTCCGCGACCACCATGCCTGCGAGGTGGACCGCACCCGACCCCGCGTCCGGTCGGCGCACCAGCGAGCGAGGCCCGCGTCGACCGTTTCGTCGATCCGTGCGGTGCCGGTCAGGCGAGGGATGAGGGGGACCAGCAGGTCGCGATGTTCGTCGTCCAGTCGGTCATTGATGATTTGCGCGGCGCGAGCAATCCGCGGGTGCGTGCAGGCGGGATGGTCACTCCACTGCTCACCAGCGAGGAAGCTGACCAGCTCCATGACGCACCCACCGTCATCGACGGCCGGGTGCGCACCGGCTGACAGCATTGGTGCACGACGTCCTTCGACCATGGGGCACTCCACCTTGTCGTCGACCACGTGAAGCCACCATGCGCGACTCGGGTCCTCCTGACAAGGGGGGTATTTCCTGGCCTCGTTCGGAGTGGTTAGCCGGTGAGCGCTCGGCGGACGAATCGGTCCAGCCGGATCTCGGAGTATGACGCGAGCCCACGCTCGACAGAGGCGACATCGCGCTCGGCGAGGCCGTTCACTCGCTGCGCCTCGGTGAGCTCGCGGACCAGTCGCTCTCGGACTAGCGCCGCCTTGTGGCGACCCCCTGATGCGTGGCGGTCCAACCGTGACTGCCGGACGGCCTCCCGGCGGCGCACCGACGCCGCGTAGGTCGCGGCGTCGGCGGGCAGCTGCGCATTGCGTTCGTCCAGCACCTTCGCTTGCCGGTAGTACTTGGCCCGGATCGCAGCCGCGAGAGCGCTCGGGAGCGCGGCGGGCTGCGTGGCACGTGCTGCAGTTTCGGTATCACGGCGCCAGGCGCGGATCGTCTGGATCCGGTCGAAGCCGAAGCCGGGCACCCGCCTCGTCTGGCCGGACCGAATCCAGAAGAACGCGCTGTGGTCGAATCGACCCTCCACCCGCGCGGGAGTCACCGTCGTGAAGTCCGCCGCCGTCCGGATGCCGGACGCGGCGAGCGCGCGGAGGGAGCGGGACGGAAGTCCCTGCAGATGTCGAGGGTCCAGCGGCGTAGCGGCGAGCGCGCCGATCACGTGAGCACGCTGCAGCAGCCTCAGGGAGTTGGCGAGCTCGCTGAGCTCGGCACCGCGCAAGGCAGCGCGCTCCATCTCGTACGCCGTGCGTCGGTGTGCGACCCAGCGCTCAATGTCGGCGAGCTCAGCGCGCTGCTGCTCAGTCTGGTCGGTGGATCGTGAACCACGAGGGCCGTCACGACGGTCCCATTCGCGATCGTGGGCGCGCAGGGCCACTTCGGCGGCCTCAACGGCGATGGATGCGAGACGGGCTGTCCGGCGACGATCGCGCACTACGGCGCCCTGGCATCGGCGACGGCGGTACTCGGGCGTGGATAAGAAGAACAGCCACTGAGTGACCGTGCTCGCGACCGCGACGAGCGCGACCAGGAGTGCAGCCGCACTCCCCGCAACAATGCCTGACACTGCGAGAATGAGGACGATCGCAGCCAGCACCGGCATCGCCCATGCCGCGGTTCTAGTCGGCGCCCCGACCTCGCGGAACCGGACGGTGAGGTCGGCGGGAACCATCCCCGCTGTGGAGTCGAGTGGGGGGACGCTGCCGCGCTGCGCCTCCTCGCAGATCCGGCGCAAGGCATCTCCGGCGTCGCGCAAAGGGGGCAGGTCATGCTCCTGCAGGGCGCGGCGGGCTGGCGTGGTAGGCCCTCCGAAGTCGGTCTGGCGGAATAGGAGGCAGTCGTCACCCCCATCGAGCGCGATCCACAGACTGGGGTCGTGCACCAAGGCGACGAGGCAGAGGTGGATGACCCAGCACGAGAAGGCATCGACCTGCGGGCCGAAGTCCTCGAGCCGACGGCCCGGCGGCTGGTAGTGCGGGTGCCCGCGCTCGGTGCCCGTGCACCCGTCGAGTGCGGGCACGTACATCCCGTCGTAGTCGATGAGGCGCAGAGTGCCGTCCTCGGTCACCAGCAGGTTGCCGTGCTGCAGGTCGCCGTGTGCCAGGCCGTCCAACCGTAGTGAGCCCACGAGAGCGCCGAACTGCTTGGCGAGGGCGGCCAGCCGCTCCGGCTCCCACAGATGCGTTTCGATGTAGCCGATGAGGCTCTGAGCTTCGACCCACTCCATCTTCAGCGCTGGATACCAGCGGCCGTACACCCGGACACCGCGCTCGAGCAGCTCGAAGCCGACGGCCCACGGACGTGGTCGCGCTCGCAGCTCCTCGCCGATCGCGGCGTAGCGCCGCTGCTGGTCCGGGGCGAACCGGGTGAAGCACTTCACCGCGAAACGCTGGCCGGTCGGCGTCACGACCCGGAAGACGCTGGCGAAGTTGCCGCTGCGCGGCCGCGGGAGACCAATGGAGTCCAGCTCGACGACGCCCGCTGCCAGGTCCGGGTCGGCAAAACAGGACGCCGGGTTCTGCAGCGCGTCGCGGTAGTCCGCGCCCGTCGGGAAGCTGGTCGGCAGGAGTGTCATCGGCTGCTTGCCGGCTCGAGCACCAGGGCGGTCACGTCGTCGTCGCGCATCTCACCGGTACGCCGCAGTCCGCTTGCCCAGGCGCGCTGGGCCGTCCGACCCTCCCGGGCAACCTCAGTGAGGTGGTCGACCGGGGGTGAGTTCTGCTCGCACTGCGCAAGAAACCACTGCGCCACCGCGTCGGTGGCTAACACGAATCGGTCCCCGGTCATCCACGCACCTTGCATCAATTCGACCTCTGGTGCAGCACCGAGGCTCGACACGAGCGCGGGTCGGTTGCCGAAATCCGCCGCCGCCGTGAGCGGAAAAGCGGTCAGGAGACGACCGTCACGGAGGTGGAACAGGCAAGCGTCGCCGACCGCGGCGCAGCTGAACTGGCCCCCAGCCGCGTCGGCTTCAGAAGTCAGCTCCAGTGACAGCACGGTCGCCCAGGCGCCGCGCTCCAGCTTCGCCTGCTCGTACCAGCGGATCGGTGTGCCGCGCCGGGCCCGGGCGTCGCGGTAGCGACCGACGGCTGCGGGCCACGCGGCGACCGCGCGTTCGACCGCAATGTGGATGTCCGCTGGGGTTGCCCGGGTGCAGCAGCGGACCAGCAGCTGCGCCCACAGGCCGGCCAGCACGCTCTCGGTCGCACCGTCGGCCACCGCTGCCTGGAGACGGGGAACCGCCTCCTCCACGATTCGGTGGGGCCAGGAGGCGTCTTCGTACTCGCGGTCGGTGCTGCCCTCTTTGGGAACCCGGACGCGTGCCAGCTGGGCGCGCACTAGCGAACGTCGCCGGCCTGGGTGCCGATGTCGAGGAACTGCACCACAGCGGTCACGTCCGCGTTGAACACGAAGCCGCGGGTGGCTTCGGAGACCCGGTATCCCTGCTGCTCGGCGAAGGTGCGCATGTGCCCCGGGAGCAGGCTCGACATCGCGAAGAGGGTGCGGGCATATGGATCGGGAAGACCGACCTCGGTGTCGGGGAAGGCCACCGGAGCGGAGCGGTCGGAGGAGACGTGCAGGTTGAAAAGCAGCACCCGGCCGTCCTCGCTGCTGAGCTCACGAACAGCTTCAGCTGCTGGTGAGGGGTCACCCTCGGACGACTCGCCGTCGGTCAGGTTGAGCACGACCGGCGGGAAGCAGCGGGGGTGCTCCGCAAGCCACCCAGCAAGGGTGGTCCGAGCTAGCTCGAGAGCTTGCGGCATCGGGGTTCCGCCGTCGGCCCGCGGCTCTACCCACGTCGGGAACTGCACAGTGGTGGCGACCAGGCCCCCGGCGCCGTCCGGCACCATCTTCTTGCGCTCCTCGAGCCGGGTGGGTGAGTCGGCAACCTCGCTGAGTGGGACGAGCAGCCGGTCTGCGAGAGACCCGCCGAGAGCGGGTCCCAGAGTGGCGCCGTACCCAATGACCCCGATGTGGAAGTAGTCGCGCACGCCCTCTTCCTTGGCACATTTGACTGATAGCTCGGACAACAGCCGGTTGAGGGAATCAGCGACGACATCAGACTTGCGCTGCGGCACCTCGCCGCCGCCGATCCGATCGGACATCGACGCGGACTGGTCGAGCAAGAATAAGAAGCACGTCGGATTGCCGCGGCTGATCTGCGCCGTGTACGCCATGGTCCTGCCTCTCGCAGCGGCTGGCCGAGTGGCCAGGGTAACCCGAGGTTCAGCCGCTTGCCGCTACGGCAGGGGGCCAGGAGCAGCCACCACCACGCGCTGGGAGTCGTCAATGCGGCGGGTGAGACCGAGTCGGTCGAGGTGCTCGAGCAGCGGGACCGCAACCCGACGTGTGGTGCCCAGCGCTTGGCGCGCCTGGCTCATGGAGAAGGGCTGAGGAAGCGCTGCAAGCGTCGGCAGTGCCGATTCGACGGCGTCCGGGAGAAGGTAGATCCCGTCCGTCAGCGCCAGCAACATCCCGTGCCGCACCGCCGTCGCAAGAACGGTTGCGGTCAATCCGAGTGAGTCGAGATCCGCGGCGGCCGGCGCGGCGTACGGCGTCTCCGCAAGACGTCGGGCAACCTGGCTCAGCGCGTCGCTTTGGCCGTCAGTGAAGCCAGGCGCGGCGCCGGCCCGGCGTACCAAGCCGCCGCTCGACTCCAGAGTCGGCACATCGGCGGCCAACGCCGAAAGCAGCCTGGCGTCAGGGGCACCGACGGCTTGCCGTGCTGCCTCTGTCGGCAGACCACCGCGCAGCGGGTGCCGGTGTTCGTCATCTGCCACCGCGGCCACCAGTAAGTGCTGCCATTGCTGCCATTGCGCGGCGGAGATCAACCAGTTCCCCACCTCCACCGTGTCCTCGGGGGCTGGGTCGTCCTGGTGGATCACTCCCCACGCCGCGAGCTCTTCCCGGCGGACCGCACCGCGTCGGCGCACCTCGCCAGCCGGGTCCGGTGCGCCGCTCATGCCCTGCAGAGACGTGGCGCGCCTCGCCGCCCCGCCGCGCCGTGACAGCGGCTCCGGCGCGGCGTCGAGAACGACCACTCCGGCGACCACCCGCTGCTCTCCTGGGTCACGCAGCAGGGCCCGATCGCCGGGCTGAAGCGGTAGTGCCGCTGTGAGGTGCAGCCGGGCGGTGTCATCGCCGAGTCGGCGTACGTCGACGGCCACAGCGGCGGATCCGACGTGCATCAGCAGGGTGGCCGGCAAGCGGGCCGAGCCTTCCGACCCAGCGTCCAGCCGCACGTCGACCAGGTCGGTGGTTCGCCAGCCGCCGACGGTCACCAGCGCATTGCCCCGGCGTACGTCGGAGACATCGACACCTCGCAGGTTGACCGCGACGCGAGCTACGGCCTCGACCTGGTCGGCATGACGTTTGAGGCTCTCCAGCCCGCGGACCCGTACCTGGAGGCCCTGCGGGGAGATCTGCAGCGTGTCTCCCACGCGCAGGGTTCCCGCGCCGAGCGTGCCGGTCACCACCGTGCCGCTGCCCCGGATGGTGAACGCCCGGTCGACCCACAAGCGAACGCGCGCAGCAGGGTCCGGCTCCGGGAGATCACCTACTAGACGATCGAGCGCACTCCGCAGGTCGTCGACACCTGCACCGGTGACTCCGCTCACCGCTACCGCTTCGACATCACCGAGAGCCGTGGCCCGGAGGTGCTCCAACGCTTCCGCCATGGCCGGGCCGGGGCTGGCGAGGTCGCAGCGGGTGATCGCGAGCACGCCATGCCGGACCTGAAGTGCGTCCAGCGCTGCCAAGTGCTCGACCGACTGCCGACTCCAACCTTCGTCAGCAGCCACGACGAAGAGGACCGCCGGCGCCGGCCCGACGCCGGCGAGCATGTTGGGCACGAAGCGCTGGTGCCCCGGAACGTCGACGAAGGCGATCTCCACTCCGGACGGCAACGTGGTCCAGCCGAATCCGAGGTCGATCGTCATGCCCCGCCGGCGTTCCTCCGCCCAGCGGTCAGGCTCCATGCCGGTGAGCGCGCGGACCAACGTCGACTTGCCGTGATCCACATGGCCTGCTGTCGCGACGACGTGCAAACGTCAGCCCGCCGCTCCGGCAACAGCCAACACCGCGTCGCAGAGCTCGGCATCACGCGCAGCGGGAACGCAGCGGAGGTCGAGCAGACAACGGTCGCGCTCGACCCGGCCGACGACACAGGGGTCGCCGAGCCGCAGCGGCTCGGCAAAGCCAGGAGGCAGGGTGACCGCGGCGCCGGGCAGCACGAGACCGGGCGCGCCGCCGCCCCCGACCGCACCGTCGGAGTCCTCCACGGTGGCGTCGACACCGCGGCTCACCAAGTCGGCGACCATGGCCGCTGCCCGGAGACGCAACCCATCCTGGCTCTCCGCGAGCGCCGATTGGGTCGGCGTAGCCGGCCCGCGGATAGTTGCTTCGAGAGCTGCGAGGGTGAGCTTGTCGACACGCAGCGCGCGGGCCAGCGGATGCCGTCGTAGTCGTTCAACCAGGTCCGCGCGGCCGAGGATCAGACCGGCCTGCGGTCCGCCGAGCAGCTTGTCGCCGCTGCACGTCACCAAGCCAGCACCGGCCTCAAGCGCAGAGGTCGCATCCGGCTCCGCCGGCAGGATGGGATCGGGGTGGAGCAACCCAGAGCCGATGTCGACGACGAGCGGTGGGCCGAGCGCGGCGAGCGCAGCCACGCTGACCGAGCTGGTGTAGCCCACGACGGCAAAGTTCGACGGGTGAATCTTCACGATGCACCCGGTGGATTCGTTGACCGCGTCGGCGTAGTCCTCAGCCGAGGTCCGGTTGGTAGTGCCCACCTCACGGATCCGCGCTCCGGTCGAGCAGATCAGCTCCGGCAGGCGGAACCCGTCCCCGATCTCCACCAGCTCACCCCGGCTGACGACAACCTCGCGTTCGGCAGCCAGGGCGGTGACCGCAAGGACAAGGGCTGCTGCTCCGTTGTTGACGGTGAGGGCTGCCTCTGCGGCGGGCACTGCCGAGAGCAGCGCTGACGTCGTGCCGCGTCCCCGCGACGCGCGACGTCCGGTGGCCACGTCGTACTCAAGGTCGACGTAGCCCGCGGCCATCGTGACGGCGGCCACCGCCTGGTCCGAGAGAGCGGCCCGGCCAAGATTGGTGTGCAGCACGACGCCGGTTGCGTTCAGCACCGGGCGCATCCGCACCGGCACGCCGGCCAGGGCGCGGGCGACCTCGTCGGCGACCTGATCGGGTGCGATCTCTCCGGCGCGGGCGCGGGCCACGGTATCGATCACGACCCGTTTTGCTTCCGTCCGGTTCACGCGCTCGAGCGCGGCGAGCACGCGGGGCTCGGCGAGCACGGAGTCGACACGTGGCAGCTGACGCCTGCTGTCTGTCATGAGCTCCCTCGGCCACACCGGTTTTGAAGCCTGACCTTACCGATTTCGGCGACCCTGCTGAGCGGCGCAGCCTTGGCCGTGACGGCGGAACTCGGACAGGAAACCTCCACCGTTGGGCGGACGCTTCCGCGCCGGGCGCGATGCATCCTGTGCTGATGCCGTCCTCGGGACTCTCGCCAGTCACCCTGTCCGCATCCACGCTCCGGACGCATCCATCGGAGACCCCGTGAAGCTTCCTGTTCGTTCCGCACTCGTCGTCGCCGCGGCTTCCGCTCTGGTGTTCCGTAGTCAGAGCATGTGGCGGAGGCGGACGGGAATCGAACCCGCCTGACCGAGATCCTCGGCCACACCGGTTTTGAAGACCGGGAGGGCCACCAGGCACCTGTACGCCTCCAGCGCAGGAGCCTATTGCAGCGGCGCGACACACATCGTGGCCATCGACATAGCATCGCGGCTATGACGGTGACGGAGAGCGCGAAAACGTATCGGCTGACGCAGTTTGCCCACGGGGGTGGCTGTGCCTGCAAGATCCCGCCCGGCGAGCTCGAGCAGATCGTCGCCGGTCTGGTCGGACTTGATCCGTCCGACGGGACCGCGGAGCTGCTCGTCGGTCTGGACGGGGGTGACGACGCTGCAGCGGTGCGCATCGATGCGAAGACCGCGGTGCTGTCGACGGCCGACTTCTTCACCCCCGTCGTCGACGACGCCTACGACTGGGGCCGGATCGCTGCCGCCAACGCGTTGTCGGACATCTACGCGATGGGCGGCACCCCTCTGCTCGCCATCAACTTGCTCGCGTGGCCGCGAGACGTCCTGCCCCTGGAGCTGGCGACCGAAGTGCTCAGAGGCGGTTTGGATGTTGCCCGCGAGGCACGCTGCCACGTGGCCGGCGGACACAGCATCGACGATCCCGAGCCGAAGTACGGCATGGCCGTCACCGGGGTCGCCCATCCCGATCGCCTGTTCCGCAATGACGCGGGACGCCCGGGCGACGTGCTCTCGTTGACCAAGCCGCTGGGCATCGGCGTGCTTAACAGCCGGCACAAGCAGACGGGGGAGGTTTTTCCCCAGGCCATCGACGCTATGACTTCTTTGAACCGCGATGCGGCAGGTCACGCGCTGGCTGCCGGTGTCCGTTGCGCGACGGATGTGACTGGCTTCGGCCTGCTGGGCCATCTGTACAAACTCGCGCGCGCCAGTGGAGTCACCGCCGAGATCGACTCCAGCGCTGTGCCCTATCTCGACGGCGCAGTGGCCGCGGCGCGCGACGGCTTTGTTAGTGGTGGGACGCGCCGCAACCTCGACTGGGTCGACCCGCACGTCGACTTCGGCACCATGGATGAGGTGCAGCGGCTGCTCTTGGCCGACGCGCAGACGTCAGGGGGCCTCCTCGTCGCCGGTGAGGTGCCGGGCGCGCCGATCATCGGACGCCTGGTCGCGCGCGACGGAGTGACCGTTCGGGTCCGGTGAAAGGGCGGACGACGTCGACGCGAAGATTCCCGGTGATCAAGACTTGTCTCGACCGCCGCCGAAGGCGATAGTGCCTATATGTGATCGGCCCATAGGGCCGCCGTTCGCGAGGAGCCGCCGTGGTGCTGTGGTGGATCGGCAACGCCGTCCTACTGCTGGTTGTGGTCCCGCTCGTCGTCATTCTTGCGGACCGACTGCTCAAGCCAGTGCGCGAGATCCGCGCTTACGCCGACGACATCCTCGACCACGGGGTCAGCCTGACCAGCGCCCTCGACTCCGTGCCTAAGCTGGTGACGACCACTGAGCTGACGGGCGTCGCTAAGGGCCTCGTCGGTCGCTACGGTGCGGCGCTGCAAAAACTGCTGTGAACAGCCCCGGCGCCACCATGACAGCCACCCCGGAAGGGACACGATGAGCGCGGCCGCGATTACCACCCTGGTCGGCGTCGGACTGCTCGCCGGCGCACTGGTGCTCTACCTCAGCATCGTCGCCTACCACCTGTCGAAGGTGAACTTCGCTCTCGGCACCGTCGTCATTGGGGTGCGGGCGATTGCCAACCAGACCCAGCCGGTCGAGGCCGTCGTCGGCAGCATCGCCGGCGACGTGGCCGCAATCGACGACGCGCTCAAGGCCTTGGTAGTGCTCGCGACCACTCCGAAGCCGGGCGTTCGCGCCCGGGCATCCCGCTGACCGAACGCTGACGAGAGGACGCCGCATGGCTTACAAGTGGGGTTGACGGGATTCCGACCACACCTGCAGGTGGCAGGCCAAGGGCGAGACCGAAGAAGAGTTGTTGGCGAAGATCGCTGAGCACGTGAAGAAGAAGCACGCCGTTCACACCGTGTCGGACACCATCGTCAACTTCGTGGTTCAGGACGTGAAGAAGACGTGAGCTCGCCGAAGGAGAGTTCGGATGGATGACCTTGTTGCGGTCAGCCTCAGGGGCTGGTACATCGGATTCGCCATCGCCGGTGTCGCGATCGCGGTGGTCGTCGTGCTCGTCGCGATCATCATGACGATGGCTCGTCGGATCGCGATCCAGGCGGCGGCCATCACCGAGGGGCTCGACCAGGCGCGGGTGCACACGCTTGCGCTGTGGGATGTCGCGAAGGTCAACGAAGGCCTGACGAGCATCGTGGGTAGCGCCGCAGCCGCGCGAGGGGTCTTGGAGGCAAAGCTGTGAACGTCGCGCTGGCCGACAACGAGATCACCATCTGGTGGGTGACCCTTGGCCTTGGTCTTACCGTCGCGCTCGTGGTCATCATCCTGCTCTCACTGCTGACGGGTCTGGTGCGCGACATCGACCACAACGTCGACGACGTGTGGCAGACCGCGACCCGCGTCGCCCGTAACACCACGACGGTGTGGATACTTGGTCAGACAGCCGGCCTATCGGCGGCGTTGCGCGACGAGGTCGCCCAGCATGCCGCTCTCTTCGAGGCTAACAAGAGGCGACGATGACACTGCGCATCACCTTGTCGGTGCTGGAGATCGTTCTGGTCGTCGCGATCCTCGCCTTCTTCCTCATCCGCATCTCTCGCCTGCTCCGGCGCATCTCGATCACGCTCGCAAGGGTGACGTGGGGGGTGCGCACCGTGGAGAAGCAGTGCTTCCAGATCGGCCCGGCTGCCGACCGCATCAACGCCAATCTGGCCACTGCTGCGGCCGGTCTCGAGAGCGCCGCAGTGATGGCCGAGCGTCTCGGTCGCTGATGCCATGACCGATGGGGACGCGGAGCCAAGCCGCCCCCCCGACGATGACGACGTCGCACTTTCCTTCATCCGAGGTGAGTCGGGGAGGTCATCGTCGGACCTCTCGATCGCCGATGACGTCTTGCTCGCCGCAGGGAAGGTGGCGGCGGCCTTGCGAGTCGGAGCAGCGACGGTGTTCGTGCGCGCGGACCTGCCCGATGAGTTGGCTCATGCGAAGCTTGCTGTCGAGCGGGCGCTGAGCACAGATGGTCTGCTTCCGCTCGATCAGAACACCGCCCTCGCCTTGCCGGTGGCTCGACGCCTCGCCAGCGTGGAAGCAGCGAGTTGGGACCTCTGGGGCCGGGACCTGGCCGACGTCTTCGCGTCGCTGCAGGCGCAGGAACCGGCGGGGGTGGCGACCGCGGGCCCGCCGACCGACGACGTCTCGCTGCCCGAGACGGCCGAGGCGAGTCAGGTCCCGGTCGAGGAGGCGCCACCCGCGATCCTCGCGGATGAGGAGCTGGCTCGGGACTCGCCGGCCGGGGGTCGCACTCTGGTGGTCGCTGGGATCGCGGGTGTCCTCCTGCTGGCGGCGCTGGGTGGCACGTTGACCTATGCACTGCGGGAGCGCGACGCAGCACGCGACGGCGCCAACCCCGGCCCCACGGCCAGCTCAGGCACAGGCGCGTCCACTGCGCCGGAGGCGCTGGTCGACTACACCGACCCGCGTGGGCGATTCACGATGAGTTACCCCGCCAGTTGGCAGCAGGTGCAGTCAGACGACACCGACATCGCCCTGCTGCTGCTGGCCGGCGGCAGCGACTCGATGCTCGTTCGCCTCGTCCAGTTGCAGCGAGCCATCGACCCTGCGGATATCGCTGATGTGAAGTCGGTGACTGATGTCATCGTGCAAACCTCGACGGTCCGGGTTCTGGAGGAGAAGCCGATCACCCTGGGGCCAGGAGTGCAGGGCTACTACTACCTCTACACGTTCACTGACCCAGTCACGAAGCAGGAGGGGGTGCACTCGCACTTCTTCCTCTTCGAAGGCGCGGTGATGCACACGCTGGTCTTCCAGGCCCTGCCAGGGGATGGCTTCGGAGCCCTCGCTCCTGACTTCGACCGGATCGCTCTGAGCTACCGCCCCGCGAAGACCTGACCTGACCTGACCTGACCTTAGGCGGGCGTGACCGGCTAGCGGGCGCAGGCCTGCCCGCGAACCGCTGCGCTGCAGTCGATGGAGTTGGCGTGCTCGTTGACGTTGGTGGCTTGGGCCAGGATGTTGCCCGTGTCGGTCTTGATTCCGCGCACCAGAGAGATGACGACGTCCGCGCGTTGGTTGATCCCCTGCACCCCGTTGTTGATCGATGTGACGACGGGTGACAGGGACTGGAACGAGCCGAGGATGGACGACGCATTGCGGTTGATCGCCGACGCGGTGGAGTTGATCTGCATCACAGTCGAATTGATCGCGGAGGCATTGCCGAGGATCGCCTCGACGTTGCCGTCGATCGCCGTTGCCGCGTCGATGATCTGACCCGCTTGGGCTGAAAGGGGCTCGGCTGCTGCCAGGATCTCAGCAGTCAACCGGTCTGTGTCGTCGAGCACCGCAGTGCCCGCAGTCTCGATGTCTACTGGGTCCACCGACGTGACGATGTCCTTCACCCGGTCGTCGATCTGCGCAGCGGCGATCGTCGTCCGGGTCAACGTCGTGACGGCGAAGAGGGCGAAGGCGACCACCACAGTCATGTGCGTGGCAATGATGCCGTCGTCATTGCGCACGACCCGCAGGCGAGAGGTCATCGATTGCACGAGGGCCCCCCGCGGACGGCAGCCGAGTTGCAGATGCTCTCGAGGTGGACGTTGACGTCCTTCAGCCTGACCAGGATGTTCGCCGTGTCCTGCCGGGCCGGCGCCAGCACGCTGTTGGCGACCGCGACTCGACGGTGGATGTTCTGCACGCCCAGCTTGTCAGCGGGGTCGTCGGCGTCGATCAGGGTGCCCCGGATGCCCGTGGCCAGCCTGAGCACGGAGACGAGAACGCTGGAGGTGTCCTTCAGCGACCCGTCGGTGTCCTGCAGGGAGCCGTCGGTGTTCTTCAGCGAGCTGTCGACCGAACTGAGGCGGCCGTTGATCGAGCCAAGAGCGCCGACGATCTGGTCAGCCTGACCGGAGATCGGCTTTAGCGCCGTGTCGATGCCGGTCAGGTTCTTGTTCGCGATCTCGATCTGGTCCGGGAGCGTCTTGACGTTGCCGCCGGCACCGGTCACCGAACGGTCAGCGACGCCGAGGTTCTTATTGATCGAGGCCAGTGAGTTGGTGATGACCACGAGGTAGACGACGACCACCAGGGTGACCAGTGTCAGCAGGACGACCCAGATCTTGATCCAGCGGTCGTAATAGCTCTTGTCAGCGTTGCGGGCGGCCGGTCGGGCGGTGAGCGAACGCTCGTCAGGTGCAGTCGCAATAGGCATCAGGGTCCCCCTAGGCGCAATCGCCGTCGGCGCCACGGGCGCCGCCGAGTCCACGGTCGATGCAGGCGGCCTTCACGTGGGCGCGCTGTGCCTCGGTGACCAAATTGGTCGTATCGCTGCGAATCAGCTTGGCAATGGCGATGGTGCGGTCGAGGTTGAGGTTGATGAGCTCGACTCCACGGTTGATCCGTTTGGCGACGTCGAGGATCTGCGCTGCCTCGTTGTTGATCCCGCCGGCCGTGCTGTTAATCGCTCCGGCCGTGCTGTTAATGCTGCGGGCGGTGGAGTTGATGCTGCCGGCGCTGCCATTGATCGTCCCGGCGAGACCGTTGACCGAGCCGGCTAGGCGGACGATCTCCGCTAGCTTGCCCTGCAGTGGTGAGGCTGAGTCGAGGATTGATGTCGCGAGCGCGTTGGTCTTCTCCAGCTGGATGATCGCGTCGGTCGACTCGTTGATGCCGCGCCCGGTGCGGGCGATCCGCTCCGCCTTCTCGTTGATGCGCTCCGCAGTCCAGGCCGTGCGCTGCAGCAGGCCGGCGGCTGCCACCACCACGACCAGCGTCGCGATCAGCCCGAGGACCGCAAGTCCGGAGTCACCTTGAGGACGTGGTCGCGATCGCATGGGTCCAACCTCTCGCAGAGGACGTTCGACACATGCTCGTTACGTCCGTGTTAGCAGTGGCCGAACACTAGGACATAACGGCATATGTGTGAAGCATCTACGAGGGTGATTTGCACCAATCCCACGATTCTTCCCTCTAACGGGGGAGGAGCGGGGCCGGCTTACGGTGCGTCCGGCATCGTGTGCACGCCCGGCTTACGGTGCGTCCGGCATCGTTTACACGCCCGGGACCGGGAGCGGACTAGCGGGCACGACGCGCTCGCCCGGGGCGTGGGCAGCGCCCTCGACGCCCGTAGCGCTGTCGTTCTCCATCTGCTCCGCGGCCTCGGCGGCGTCTGCCTTGTCCTCTGCCGTCGGCGGCAGGTTGTCCATCTGCAGGGGGGGCGGCGGTGGGCTAGGTGTGGAATCTGATTCGGTCACAGGTCCTCCATAGCGTGCCAGTTGGCGGGAGTCTGCCCATTCGCGGTGGCTGACAACCGCCGGGTATCCTCGCAATCCCGCACGGGGTAGGTCCGCTCGGGAAATGTCCGCAGGCGCGACCAAAAAGCTGAGGGAGTACCTAGGCCATGGCTGTGATGCAAGTGGAGTTGGTGTCCGCTGAGCGGCGCCTTTGGTCTGGCGAGGCCGAGATGGTCGTGGCGCGCACGACCGAAGGCGAGATCGGCATCTTGCCCGGTCACGCCCCGGTGCTCGGCGAGTTGGCCAGCGGGCTGCTGCGCGTGATCCAGGCGGGCGGCTCGGAGGTCGTCGCGGCTATCCACGGCGGCTTCCTGTCCGTGTCGGCGACCGGCGTGTCGGTGCTTGCTGACATCGCCGAACTTGCTGATGACATCGACCTGGCGCGTGCGCAGGAGGCCTACGACCGGGCCCAGCATTCGATCTCAGGCGACGACGACCCTGAGGCGAAGGCCGCCCTGGACCGCGCCGCCACCCGGCTCAAGGCCAAGGGCGTTGCCGTCCCGGCGTAGGGCCCGCCCTCAGGCGCCGGTGCCCGGCTTCCAGAGGACATCGGCGCGACCGTCGTCGTTCGCTATCCGAGCGAGGATGAAGAGCAGGTCCGAGAGCCGGTTGAGGTACGTGGCCGGCGTACGGCTAGTCCGCACCGGTTCGGCCTCGACGAGCGCCCAGGTGAGTCGCTCGGCGCGGCGTACGACGGTGCGTGCAACGTGTAGCAGCGCTGCCCCGGCGGAGCCGCCCGGCAGAATAAAGCTGTCGAGCGGCGTGAGCCGGGCGTTGAACGTGTCGCATGCCTGTTCGAGTCGAGCGACATAGGCGTCGGTGACCCGCAGCGGTGCCCACTCCGGATCGGGTACCACCGGGGTGCAGAGGTCGGCACCGACGTCGAAGAGGTCGTTCTGCACCTGGCTGAGCACCTTGCGTACGTCCTCGGGTAGCTCGCTGAGGGCAAGAGCGACGCCGATAGCGGAGTTGGCCTCGTCCACGTCGGCGAAGGCAGCCAGTCTCGGGTCGGTCTTGGCCACCCGGCTCATGTCGCCGAGCGCCGTGGTGCCGTCGTCACCGGTCTTCGTATAGATCTTGGTCAGGTGGATCGCCATACCGCCAGCCTAATGCCGAGCCCGACCAGCCCGACTTCACCCACTAAAACCACCGGGATCGGGCCATTTCGACGAGTTTTGGGTGGTTTTAGTGGGTGAAGTCGGGTGGGTGGGGCGTGGTCAGTCTTCGCTGGCCAGGTCGATGGGTCCGTCGACCGTCCGTCGATGTGGGCTCGCAGGTTGCATCGCAGGTGATGCGGCACTCACCATGCCCGGATGGAGCGGATTCGAGTGGTCGGCGGGGCCCGCCTAGTCGGCGACGTGGCGGTCACGGGCGCCAAGAACAGCGTGCTCAAGCTCATGGCGGCGAGCCTGCTGGCGCGTGGAGTCACCACGGTCGCGGACGTGCCAGGCATTCTCGACGTCGACGACATGGGAGTGGTGCTGACCCGCCTCGGCGCCGAGGTCGTGCATGACGGCACCAGCGTGCGCATCGATGTGCCGGACAACCTCGGCTCGGACATCGACTACTCGCTCGTACGCCGGATGCGGGCAGCCATCAATCTCCTCGGCCCGTTGCTCGCCCGCTGCGGGCGGGCCCGGGTCGCGCTGCCGGGTGGCGACAACATCGGCTCGCGGGCGCTGGACCTGCACATCGCCGGTCTGGCCAAGATGGGCGCCGAGATCGAGAGCGCGCACGGCTACCTCATCGCGCACGCACCAACCCTCAGCGGCGCCCAGGTCTTCCTCGACTTCCCCAGCGTCGGCGCGACCGAGAACCTCCTGATGGCGGCCGTGTTGGCCAAAGGGACGACGGTCATCGACAACGCGGCTCGCGAGCCGGAGATCGTCGACCTCTGCACGATGCTGATCCAGATGGGCGCCCAGATCGGCGGCGCCGGCTCCTCGACGCTGGAGATCGACGGAGTCGAGTCACTGTCGCCGGTCACGCATGCCACGGTGCCGGATCGCATAGTGGTCGGCACGTTTGCGATGGCTGCAGCTATGACGCAGGGCGACGTCTCCATCCGTGGAGCACGTCCGGAGCACTTGGAGCTGGTGCTCTACAAGCTGGCTGAAGCAGGTGCGGCCGTCGAAGCCCTCGGTGACGGAGTCCGCGTGTCGATGGACCGGCGACCCCTCGCGGTCGACATCGTCACGTTGCCCTACCCAGGCTTCCCCACCGATCTGCAGCCGATGGC
Source organism: Mycobacteriales bacterium (assembly GCA_046590575.1). GTDB lineage: Bacteria > Actinomycetota > Actinomycetes > BP-191 > BP-191 > DATLNF01. Next base: position 55,158 of record JBKJUS010000107.1, read on the forward strand.
GATGGCGTTGGCGGCGGTGTCCGACGGCGCAGCGATGATCACCGAGAACATCTTCGAGTCGCGCTTCATGTTCGTCGATGAGCTGATCCGGCTTGGCGCCGACGTCCGTACCGACGGCCACCATGCCGTCGTGCGGGGGCGCGAGCGGCTCTCGGGGGCGCCGGTGCGAGCGACCGACGTACGCGCCGGTGCCGGTCTCGTCCTTGCCGGCATCGTTGCGGACGGCGTCACCGAGGTCTCCGAGGTCTACCACGTCGACCGCGGCTACGCGGGCTTCGCCGAGCAGCTCTGCGGCCTCGGGGCTGATGTCACGCGAGTTCAAGGAGAAGACGACGTGGACTTCTCGACCCCAGCCTGGCTTCGGTGACTGACGGCCATAGGTGCTGCATTAGGGTGACGTCGTCGTCGATGCGCCAGTCAGGAGCAGTTCGTGGGCAAGAAGCTGGCCGTCGTCGGTGCCGGGCTGATGGGATCAGGAATCGCCCAGGTCGCCGCCCAGGCCGGGTTTGACGTCGTTCTTCGCGACGTGTCCGACGCCTCGCTCGAGCGCGGCATGGCCGGCATCCGCTCGTCGTATGGGAAGTTCGTGGACAAGGGTCGGCTCAGCGCTGACGATCGCGACGCTGCGCTGGCTCGCATCGTCACCACCACGGACCTCGATGCCGCAGCAGATGCAGACTTGGTGGTCGAGGCGATTTTCGAGCGTCTCGACGTCAAGCGTGAGCTCTTCTCGACGCTCGACAAGCTCTGCAACCCGGAGGCGGTGCTCGCAACCAACACCAGCGCGCTGCCCATCACGCAGATTGCCGCGGCTACCTCGCGACCGGAAAGCGTTGTCGGGACGCACTTCTTTTCACCGGTGCCGATGATGCGGCTCTGCGAACTCGTCCGCGGTTTGAAGACGAGCGATCACACCCTCGCCAAAGCGCGAGCGTTCGCCGAGGACGTCGGCAAGACGTGCATCGTCGTCAACCGTGACGTCGCCGGCTTCGTGACGACGCGGTTGATCGCTGCGCTGTCGGTCGAAGCCGCCAAGTTGGTGGAGAGCGGAGTAGCAAGCGCAGAGGACGTCGACCTCGCCTGCCAGCTCGGATTCGGCCATGCGATGGGTCCGCTGCGGACGATGGACATGACCGGCGTCGACATCATGGTCAACGCGGCACGCAACATCTATACGGAGACCCAGGACGAGAAGTTCTTTCCTCCAGAGGTGCTGGCCCGGATGGTCGCTGCAGGAGACCTCGGCCGCAAGACCGGCCGCGGTTGGTATTCCTACGACGCTTGAGGAGAGGTCCGCATGCCACAGTTCCCCAGCCCGGAATGGCTGGCTGAGTTTCAGGAAGTGGTCAACGCGTCGGCCGAGTACGCCGACGCAGCCGCTACGTGGGAGGGCGACCTTGTCTTCGTCTACGAGAAGGAGCCGGACAAGGGGGTGCCGGTCGATGTCTACGCATGGCTCGACCTGTGGCACGGCAAGTGCCGTGACTCGGCGATCCTCGACGGTCCCGAGGACCCGCGGGCGGTAGCCGCGCAGTTCACCATCACGGCGCCTTACAGCCGGTGGAAGTCGGTGATGAAGAAGGAGCTGGACCCGGTTAAGGCGATGATGCAGGGAAAGCTGAAGGTCAAGGGCGACCTGCCGACGATCGTGCGCTACGTCCGTGCCTCCAACGTGCTGACCGATCTCACCACCCAGCTCGACACGCAGTTCATCGACGAGCAGTAGCGGTGGCGCACGTCGTCCTCGCCGACCCTGACGCGGCGGGACTCGATGCCATGCTGGCGGGCCTCATCGAGGCGGCTATCGCTGATCCCGCCAAGGCTGCGGTGCTGGACGCCATGCGAGGCACCATCACGATCAGCGTGCCGGACGCCGGCGTCGAGGTGGGGCTTCGCTTCGCCCATGGCACCTGTCGGGTGGAGTCCGGTCCGATCCCCGGCGCCACCGTATTGCTCTCGATGCCGTCGGACGTCCTGCTCGACCTGCCGAGCGTGCCGCTGCTCGCCGGTCTCCCGTCGGTCCTCACTCCCGGCGGACGCGCCTTCGCCCGCAAGGTGCTGACCAGAGAAGTGACGATCGGTGGTCTCCGGCACATCGGACTGCTGACCCAGCTCAACCGGCTGCTGACATTGGTCTGAGTGGGCCGGCGCGCGCCGTACGATCGAGCACATGGACGCCCCAGACCGCACGGCGATCGAGCGCGCGCTCGACGAAGTCCGTCCGCACCTACACGGCGAGATCGAGCTCGTCGACGTCGTCGGCGCCGAGGTGCAGGTGCGGCTGCTCGGTCGTTGCGCGGACTGCACGATGCAGCAGCACACGCTGCGGGCCGGCGTGGAGCAGGTGCTATTGGCCCGGGTGCCCGGCGTCGGCGCGGTGGTGGCTGTCTAAGGACCGTCTCGCCCCGTCTAGACTCGCGCTGTGCCAGACAAGCCCTGGGTGATGCGCACATACGCCGGCCACTCGTCGCCCGCGGAGTCCAACGCGTTGTACCGGCGAAACCTCGAGAAGGGTCAGACCGGCCTCTCGGTGGCCTTCGACCTGCCCACGCAGACCGGATACGACCCCGACCACGAGCTGGCCCGCGGAGAGGTCGGCAAGGTCGGCGTCCCTGTCAGCCACCTCGGCGACATGCGCGCCCTCTTCGACGGGATTCCGCTGGCCGGGATGAACACGTCGATGACCATCAACGCCACTGCGATGTGGCTGCTGGCGCTTTACCAGGTGGTGGCGGAGGAGCAGGGTGCGGAAATCTCGCAGCTCACTGGCACCACGCAGAACGACATCATCAAGGAGTACTTGTCGCGGGGAACCTATGTGTTCCCGCCAGCGCCGTCGCTGCGCCTCATCACGGACATCGTTGCCTACACGGTCGCGGTGATGCCGCGGTGGAACCCGATCAACATCTGCAGCTACCACTTGCAGGAGGCCGGTGCGACACCGGTGCAGGAGATCGCGTACTCGATGTGCACGGCGATCGCCGTGCTCGACGCGGTACGTGACGCCGGCCAGGTGCCAGCTGAACGATTCGGTGAGGTCGTCGCACGGATGAGTTTCTTCGTCAATGCCGGCGTGCGCTTCGTCGAGGAGATGTGCAAGATGCGCGCGTTCGGCGCCCTATGGGACGAGATCACGCAGGAGCGGTACGGCGTCACTGACGAGCACCAGCGGCTGTTCCGATACGGCGTGCAGGTCAACTCGCTGGGCCTCACTGAGGCGCAGCCGGAGAACAACGTTCAGCGGATCGTCTTGGAGATGCTCGCGGTCACCTTGTCCAAGGACGCACGGGCACGGGCGGTGCAGTTGCCGGCGTGGAACGAAGCGCTCGGTCTGCCGCGACCTTGGGACCAGCAGTGGTCACTCCGGCTGCAGCAGGTGCTGGCCTACGAGACTGACTTGCTGGAATACGACGACCTCTTCATTGGCAGCCTTGTCGTTGAGAACAAGGTCAACGAGCTGCTGGTTGGCGCGCGAGAGGAGATCGCGCGGGTGCAGGACCAGGGGGGAGCTGTGGCTGCGGTGGAGAACGGCTACATGAAGTCTGCGCTGGTCCGCTCTCATGCTGAGCACCGGTCTCGGGTGGAGTCCGGCGAGCGGGTGGTGGTCGGGGTGAACCGCTTTACCACCACGGAGCCCAACCCGCTGACCGCCGACCTTGATGCGGCGATCATGACGGTCGACCCGGCGGTGGAGAAGAAAGCTGTTGTGGCGCTCGAGGAGTGGCGGGCACACCGCAACGATGCCGCCGCTCAGACGGCCTTGCGGGCGCTTGAAGAGGCAGCCGGCACCGAGACCAACCTCGTTGGGCCCACGCTGGACTGCGTGCGCGCTGGGGTGACCACCGGCGAGTGGGCGGCCGCCCTGCGGACGGTGTTCGGGGAGTATCGGGCACCGACAGGCGTCGGGGGGACGGCGGGCACCGCGACATCCAGTACCGAGATTGCGCAGGTACGCGAGCTCGTCCGGCGTACCGGCGAAGAGCTCGGGCGCCGGCTGAAACTGCTCGTCGGCAAGCCGGGTCTCGACGGTCACTCCAACGGTGCTGAGCAGATCGCGGTCCGCGCCCGGGACGTCGGCTTCGAGGTCGTCTACCAGGGCATCCGGCTGACGCCAGCGCAGATCGTGGCAGCGGCGGTGGAGGAGGACGTGCACTGCGTGGGGCTCTCCATCCTGTCCGGGAGCCACCTCGAGCTGATCCCGAAAGTGCTGACCGGTCTTCGAGATGCTGGTCTGGAGGACGTGCCGGTCATCGTAGGAGGCATCATTCCGGACGCCGACGCCCGTGTCCTCGAAGCGGCTGGCGTAGCCCGGGTCTTCACCCCCAAGGACTACGCCATGAGCACGATCATGGCCGAGATCGTCAGTGTCATTCGATCTGCCCACGGTCTCGCGAATGCGGCGGAGTCGCTCGGTTTGGTTACCCCAATATCGGGGTAAACACATGCCGCGTGAACTCAGCCGAGGGGACATGTGGGACTGACCGAGCCAGTTCGCCATGCGGTGCTGGTGCTGGCCGCGTCGCCGGGCAGTGCGGCCCGGGCTCGTCGATTCACCAAGGATTCGCTGCGGGGCATGCGCGGCGTGCTACCAATGGACGATCTGCTTCTCGTCGTCAGCGAGCTGGTGACCAACGCCGTCCGCTACGGCAGGGGTGCGCCGACGCTGTCTCTCCACGCGGGTCATGACTGGGTTCGTGTCGAGGTCACCGACAACGGCGAACTGCTGCCGAGAGGCGCCAGTCCGTCCGATGAGGAGCGCGGGCGCGGCTTGCATCTCGTCGACGCGTTGACGAGGAAGTGGGGCATCGAAGAGCGTACGCGCGGCAAGACCATCTGGGCGGAACTCGCCGCTGGAGCCCAACTAGTCCTCGATCGTGAACATGCGGGTCATCCCGGTCAGGGCGAGAAGCTTGCGCACGGAAGCGCTGGGCTGCCGCAGAACGAGAGAATTCTCGGCGGGTAGGAGTTGGCGAGCGGCGATCAACGCGCCGAGGCCACTCGAGTCACAGAACGTCACGTGGCTCAGATCGATCACCGCGGGCGGACCGCCTGCACTCGCCAACTCGGTCACCGCCGCCATGAGCGACGGAGCGGTAGCGAGGTCAAGCTCGCCGCTGACGGTCAGCATGACTAGGCCGTCGATTTCACCGGAAGACACCGTGAAGCCGTCGGATTCTGCTGCGGGCACTGACCCTCCTGCGTCCCGTTGGAACAGAGGTGCCAGACGCACCCTGCCGGTGACTGAAGGGCTGTGTGCTCAACCGCTCGACGTATGTCTATCTCACCTGCGCCGATACGAGGAAGTCTCAGTGGTCCGGCAAGGCGTCCACGACAGCCTGGGCGATCTCGCGGAGTTTGCGGTTGGTGCGCTGCGACATCTCAGTGAGGCGCTGAAAAGCCGCATCGGCTGAGCAGCGGTACTCAGTCATGAGCGAGCCCTTTGCCTGCTCGATGACAGCTCGATGCTCCATCGCCTCCTGCAGCTGAGCGTTCAACGTACTCGCGCTGCGGTAGACCTGGGCGTTAGCTAGGGCGGCTCCGGCCTGGCCGGCGAAGAGTGAGATCATGGCTTCGTCGAGCTTGTCGAAGCCTCGCGGAAGCCGGCTGTACAGGTTGAGCGCGCCGATTACGTGGTCTCGCACCTCAAGGGGCGCGGCGAGGAAGCTGGCGATCCCGTGCTGCTCAGCGAGCCGGCAGAAGTCTGGCCACCTCGCCTCGGCGGTGACCTCGTCGACCCGGTTGGTACGGCGACTGCGGATGGCGTCCAGGCACGGTCCGTCATCCACGCGGTACTGATCCTCGTCCACGGTCCGGGCCGTCGAGCTGGTGCTGGCCGCGGTGATGAAGCCGTCGCCGGATCGAATGGTCACGCTGCACGCATCACACCCATCGATGACCTGGGCGGCCAGGTCTGCCACTCGCTGAAGAGTGGTCTCTAAGGTCTCCTCGCTGAGCAGCAGACCACCCAACTCGGTCATGCGCAGTGCAAGCGAGTCCTCGATCACATCGACCCCCCGGGTGCGAACTCCGCCGACCCGTCGTGGGCCGTGGGAGGCAAGGTACCGCGCGCCGGGCCGGGATTCGCGGGCGCCATCCGTCGACTGAGAGACTGCCAGCATCAGTGGCGACGGCGAGGAGCAAGCGTGGCACGAGATTTCGTCAAGGTGGGCGTAGTCGGCCTGGGCACGATGGGTGCGGGCATCGCGGAGGTCCTCGCTCGTTCGGGTATCGACGTCGTGGGGGTCGAGGTCAGCGACGAGTCCCTCACTCGAGGTCGTGGTCACGTGCAGCACTCAACCGACCGCGCGGTACGCCGGGGCAAGCTCACGGAGGCTGAGCAGGGGGCGGTAGTCGGCCGGATCGAGTTCACGACCGACCTCGAGCGGCTCTCCGACGTCGACCTCGTCGTCGAGGCCATTCCAGAGCGGTTGGAACTCAAGACCGACCTCTTCGTCAAGCTGGACCGCATCTGCCCGCCGGACACCGTGCTCGCCACCAACACCTCGGCCCTCTCGGTCACCCAGATTGCCGTCGCGACCCAGCGCCCGAGCCGCGTGCTGGGGATGCATTGGTTCAATCCAGCGCCGGTCATGGGCCTGGTCGAGATCATCCGCACTGTCGTGACCGACCAAGCCGTTGTCGACGACGTCGAGGCTCTGGTCGCGAAGGTCGGCAAAACCGATGTCACCGCGGGCGACAAGGCCGGCTTCATCGCCAACGCGCTTCTCTTCGGTTACCTCAACAACGCCGTGCGGATGCTCGAGTCGCGTTATGCGACGCGCGAGGACATCGACGCGGCGATGCGGTTCGGCTGTGGGCACCCCATGGGTCCGCTGGCGCTGCTCGACCTCATCGGACTGGACTCGGCGTACGAGATCCTCGACACGATGTACCACCAGAGCCGCGACCACCTGCATGCCCCGGCACCGATTCTCAAGCAGTTGGTCACTGCGGGGTACCTCGGCCGCAAGACAGGTCGCGGCTTCTATGTGTACGCCGCCCCCGACTCGCCCGACGTGGTGGACGCAGCCTCCACGACCGAGGACGTCGGCGAGACGGCACGCGCCGTACGCCGGATCGGCGTCGTCGGCACCGGCACGATGGCAACCGGCATCGTCGAGGTATGCGCCAAGGCGGGGTACGACGTGGTCTACCGGGCCCGGAGCGCCGATAAGGTATCCGCCGTCCGCGCCGCGATCGAGAAGAGCCTCGAGAAGGCAGTGCAGCGCGGCAAGCTCGACGAAGTCGGCCGTGGTGCTGCGTTGGGGCGCATCGTCGGCACAGTCGAGCTTGACGACCTCGCCGACTGTGACCTCGTCGTCGAGGCGGTGGTCGAGGACCTGCCGACCAAGCGCGCGCTCTTCGCCGCGCTGGACGAGGTCGTCAAGCCAGGCGCGGTGCTTGCGACGACCACCAGCAGTCTCCCCGTCATCGAGTGCGCCGCTGCGACGAGTCGCCCGGCTGACGTCGTCGGGATGCACTGGTTCAACCCGGCAAATCTGATGAAGCTGGTCGAGATCGTGCCCACCGTCCGGACGGCACCCGACGTCGTGGCCACCATCAAGAGCGTGTGCGCAACCGCCGGGAAGCATGCGGTGGTGTGCGGTGACCGGGCCGGGTTCATTGTCAATGCCCTGCTCTTTCCCTACCTCAACGACGCCGTGAAGATGCTGGAGGAGCACTACGCCACTGTCGACGACATCGACTTCGCGATGAAGCTCGGGTGCGGGCACCCGATGGGTCCCTTCGAGCTGCTCGACGTCGTGGGCCTCGATGTCGCCCTCGCGATCGAAGAGACTCTCTACCTGGAGTTCCGTGAGCCCGGATTCGCGCCTGCGCCCTTGTTGGAGCACCTCGTGACCGCCGGCTACCTGGGGCGCAAGAGCGGTCGCGGGTTCCGCGACTACTCCGCACGCTGACGGGCAGGACCTCGTCATGGCAATGGACAAGGCGCGGTTAAGGTCACTGGCTCGCGAGGCAGGAGCGTTCCTGCCTGATGTTGTCAGGCTCTTCCGTGATGTAGCTCGTGACGAGCGGGTGCCACGCCGGGTGAAGGTCGAGGTCGGTCTGGCCGCGGGCTACCTCTTGATGCCCATCGACGTCATCCCGGACTTCCTTCCCGGCATCGGCCAGCTGGACGACGTGGCGGTCATCGGCTGGGCAGTGCGGAGACTGCTGTTGGGAGCGGGCGAAGGAATCTTGCGGGAGCACTGGCACGGAAGCGACCGCGGGCTGGAGGTGCTCCTGCAGATCGCGTCGGCTGGTTTCAACCCCAGACGGCTTCTCGCTGGGCTCGCGTTGGGCGGGCTGGCCGGTCGTTCCGGTCCCGGCCAGAGCGGACCGAGTGTCGTGGAGGGGGAGGTCGTCAAGGACCCGACGCCAGCGCGACCGGAGGGCTCTCGCGGGTGAAGGACGAGTTTGTCGACGGGCCCGACGGTCGGGAGTACGTCGAGCGCCGGGTGACCGGAGCGGCATCGACGAAGGCCTACCGATGCCCGGGTTGTGATCAGCAGATCCGGCCGACAACACCTCACGTCGTCGCGTGGCCGGTGGCGGATGTAGCGGACCGCCGGCACTGGCACACGGCGTGCTGGGGTACTCGGGGCAGTCGGCGCCCGAAGCAGTTCCGGGGTCGCGGTGCGCCGCGCTACTGAGAGGGTGCTCCCGTGACCGAGATTCGCGCCAACACCGTCCTGCCGGCGGATCGTCGCCCGGTCACTCTGCACACGGCAGACGGCCTCTCGCTCGAGGGTGAGCTTGCTCTCCCGGTTCTTGCAGCTCCAGTTGCCACCGTCGTCTGCCTGCACCCGTTGCCTACGCACGGCGGGAGCATGGACAGCCACCTGCTGCGCAAGATGGGGTGGCGGCTGCCAGCTCTCGCTGAGATGGCGGTGCTGCGCCTGAACACCCGGGGGACCGGAGCGAGCCAGGGTTCCTATGACGCGGGCGATGCCGAACGTCTCGACATCGCCGCTGCTCTCGACGTCGTCGAGGCCGAGAGTCTGCCGGCGCCGTGGCTGGTGGGCTGGTCTTTCGGCTCCGAGCTTGCCCTGATGTACGGCGCCGCCGATCCGTCCGTTGTCGGCGCGGTGCTGCTGGCACCGCCGCTGAAGCGCTCCGGAGACGAGCATCTGGAGCAGTGGGCGCAGTCCGGCAAGCCGCTGGTGGCGATCGTGCCGGAGCACGACGACTACCTGCAGCCGGCGGCGGCGATCGTGCGATTTGCCGCTGTGCCACAGGCAGTCGTCGTCCCGGTACCAGGTTCCAAGCACTTGTTCGTGGGCTTCGCCGAGGAGGTTCTCGACGAGGTCGTCCGGTACGTCGCGCCGGCCCACTTCCCCCTGCCTACCAGCTGGCCGCCAAGGGAGTCTTCATGATTGCTGATCTTCAGGGCAAAGCCGCCCTCGTCACGGGTGCGAGTCGAGGGATCGGCCGGGCGATTGCGGTCGGACTGGCTCGGGCTGGCGTCGACGTGGCGATCAACGCACGCTCCGCGGAAGCACTCGAGGACACTCGGATGGCGGTCGAGGCGCTCGGACGGCGGGCTGTCGTGGTGCCGGCTGATGTGACTGACCGCGATGCCGTCATCGCCATGGTTGCGGGCTCCATCGAGGGACTTGATCACCTCGACATCGTCGTCAACAACGCCGGTGGGACATCGTTCATCGTGCCCTTCACCGACTTGCGCTTCTCCGGCTGGGACAAGGTCATGGCGCTCAACACGTCGTCGGTCGTGCACGTGTGCCAGGCAGTTGGTCCGCATCTGCTCGAACGTGGGCGGGGATCCGTCATCAACGTCGCCTCTGTCGCTGGGCTCGGTGGTACGCCGGCGCTCGCGCCGTACGGCGCCTCCAAGGCAGCTGTGATCAGCCTCACCAGGTCGCTGGCGATGGAGTGGGCGCACGCGGGCGTCCGGGTCAATGCGCTCTGTCCAGGATGGACCGCGACAGATCTCAACTCGTCCATTCGGGAGGACCCAGCTGCGGCGGCGAGGTTCGTGGAGCGCGTGCCGTTGCAACGTTGGGGGACCGCCGAGGAAATGGTGGGTCCGACCCTCTTTCTCGCCAGCGACGCGTCGTCGTACATGACCGGCCAGGCGCTGATCGTCGACGGTGGCATGACGGCAGGGTGACCCCGGACTATGGTGCGGCCTGAGGAGGCGTTGTGCGGGTCGAGCCCTATGTGATCGAGACCGGCCGAGGCCGCCCGGTCGTCCTGCTTCACGCCTTCCCTCTCAATGCGTCGATGTGGATGCCGCAGCGCGAGGCAATTGGGATCACTCACCGGGTGATCACCCCGGATCAGCGAGGTTTCGGCGGCACGCAGCTCGGCCACGACCAGCCATCACTCGACGAGGTCGCCGATGACCTTGCCGCGATGCTCACCGCGCGCAAGATCGACCGCGTGGTCCTCGGCGGACTGTCGATGGGCGGCTACGTGGCGATGGCGTTCCTCCGTCGGCATCCAGAACGCGTTGCGGCTCTGGTGCTCGCTGACACAAAGATCGGCGCGGATTCCCCTGAGGCAGCGGAGAACCGACGCCGCATCGCCAGTGAGGTGATCGCCTCCGGAACGTCATCTCAGCTCGTCGAGGAGATGCTGCCGTCGCTGCTCGGTCGGACGTCGTTGGACAGACGTGCCCTTGTGCTCGGGCGAGTGAAGGCGCTGCTCGAGAAGGCACCGCCGTACGCCGTCGCCTGGGCGCAGCGGGCGATGGCGCTGCGGCCGGACTCCACCGCCGACCTTGCCGCGGTCTCCGTGCCGACTCTGGTCGTCGTCGGCGAAGAAGACACCATCTCGCCGCCCGAGGAGGCCGAGCTGATTGCGAAGACGGTGCCGGGCGCCGAGCTCGTGCGGATCCCCGACGCCGGGCATCTCAGTGCGATCGAGGCTCCGGCGGAGTTCAACGAGGCGTTGGCCGGCTTCCTCGCCGGACTACCAGCGGACAACCCGCCTGACTAGCTGCCGGGCTGCTCGACGACGACGCGAATCGGATTTCCCTCTTTGGTCTCCAGCACTCGTAAGGCGCGGTCGAAATCTTGGAGACCGAAGCGGTGGGTGATGGTCCCGGTCAGGTCGAGCGCCCCACCTGCGACCAGCGCGACTAACTCTGCCAGCTCATCCTGTCCGCACCCGAATGAGCCCTGCACCCGCAGCTCGTTCGCGACCAGCAGAGCCTGAGGTAGCAGGCTGAGCGGCTCCGGCGTCACACCGACGACCGTGCAGGTGCCACCGGGTCGAAGTGACTTGACTGCCTGGTCGACCACGGCGGCGCTGCCGACGAACTCGAAGGCGTGATCAGCTCCGCCACCGGTGAGTACGCGAATGGCGTTGGCCGGTCTGCCCCCCGTCGCGTCGACGACGTCATCCGCACCGAAGCGGAGAGCGCGCTCCAGCGCCCCCGGATAGCGATCCACCCCGATCACGTGTGCGCCGACCACCTGCTTGAGGATGGTGAGGGCATGCAGGCCCAGGCCGCCTAGACCGAAGACCGCGGCAGTGTGCCCACGGGTCACACCAGACCTCTTGATGGCGTGAAACGGCGTCGACACCGCGTCCATCAGGATGGCACCGGTCGCGAAGTCGACATGGTCGGGCAAAGCGATGAGGGTGCGAGCAGGTACGACGACGTAGGTCGCTTGCGATCCGTCCCGAGTGATGCCAGGGATCTCCAGGCGCGGGCAGATGTTGCTGTGCCCTGCGTCGCATGCGGGACAGTTGCCGCACCCGTAGCCGGCTGCGATGCATACACGGTCGCCGATCGACCAGTCCGTGACGTTTTCGCCCAGTTGGTCGACGATGCCGGCCGGCTCGTGGCCGAGGACGAGCGGCAGTGGACCGGTCGGCGTCGATCCGCGGACGATGTGCACGTCGGAGCCGCACAGACCGCACGCGCGGACGGCGACGCGTACCTCGTTGGGGCCGGGCTCCGGCACGGGAACTTTGTCCAGCGTCGGTCTCTGTCCCACTGCGTGCAGCCGGACGGCCTCCATCATGGCCGTCACATGGCGTCCTGTCGGGGGAGCACGACCTCATTGCTGATGAGCTGCACGGCTGCGGCGACCGGGATCGCGAGCAGTGCGCCGATCACGCCGAGCAGGCTGCCTCCGATGAGCACCGCGATGATGGTGGTGATCGGCGAGACGTCGACGGTGCGCTGCATCACTCTCGGCACCAGCACGTAGTTCTCGAACTGCTGGTAGGTCAGGAAGAAGGCGGCTGTGATCAGGCCCACCGGCACGGATACGAAGAAGGCTACGACGACGCAGACCAACGCAGCGAGCGATGCGCCGATGAGCGGAATCAGGTCGAGGAATGCGACCAGCACCGCCAAGGCCACGGGATAGGGCACTCCGGCGATCAGCAGGTAGACGAAGGCGACCACACCGGCGACGAGAGACGTCGCGATGTTGCCAAGAACGTAGCCGCCGACCCGGGAGAGGATCTCGTCGGCGAGCAGCCCCACTCTCGGACGTCGGGACCGTGGCACGACGCGGTACGCCGACCGCTTCATGCTCGGATAGGAGCTCAGGAAGTAGAGCGTCAGGATCAGCACCGTGAGGATGCTGAAGATGGCGTTGAAGATGCCCTTCACGACGCCGAAGGCGCCCCCGAGGAGCCCGATGCCGTTCTCCGGCGCCTTATCTACTTGCATCTGCAGCTTCGCGACGAGGTCGTACTTGTCGTCGAGCTCTCGGAACTGCTTGTTGTCGCGGAGCCGCTCGCCGTACTCCGGCAGCTGTTCGAACAGACCCGTGCCCTGATCGGCGATCGGCGGGACGACCGCAGCGCCGAAGCCGATGAAGACCAACAGGATCCCGGCGAAGACCGCGAGGACCGCTCGGTTGCGGCGTAACCCGCGAGCCTGGAACCACTCGACGACGGGGTTGAAGCCGATGGCGAGGAAAGCGGCGATCAGGATCAGGACCAGAATCTGGCGAACGGCAACGAGTGCGGTGAGCAACGCGTAGGCGAGCGCGACGCCGAGGGCGGCCGAGAAGGCGATGCGAAACGGGGAGCGCGGCGCGATCGGTCGGCCGGGCTCTCCGAACGGCTTCTCCTCGGTCGCGCCAGCCTCGATCTGGCGGATCGCCGTGTCCAGCAGCGGGTCGTCCTCGTCGGCGTCGGACTCAGCCCGCATCGCCGCTGCCGCCGCCCGTCGGGACTCGTCCTCCGCGTCGACGGTCGGGATCTTCGCGGCCTTGCTGCTTGCGGTGCCGGCAGCAGAGGTGGCGCGTTTCGCCGCGACCTTTCGCCGCGCCTTACCGACATCTGGGTCCTTGGCGTCAACGGAGGCGCTGCTCGCCTGATCGGCGGCCAGGCTGACCTCGTCCTCGGCCTTACTGATCCTGTCCTTGCGGGTCGCCACGTGCTCGCTCCTGGTCATGACTCGGGGGCGCTACCGTAGTCGCTCAGGCGCTGGCGCTGGTGAACGTCACCTCCCGCGATTCGGTCACCCACTCGTAGCCCAGCCGCTGGTAGAGGGCGTTCGACGTCGGGTTGTCTAGGTCGGTATAGAGGAAGCAACGCTCTGCGCCCTGGTCGAAGCAGCGCCGGGTAACCGCGGCGGTCGCCGCGCCGGCGTACCCGCGCCCGCGGTACTGCTCCGGCGTGAAGACCGGACCGACGCGCGCGCCGCGAGGGGTGCGCCCGGCGACGCCGGCCGTCGACACCGGAACCCCGTCGACGGACCAGAGCACGATGTCTCCGGCGGCGATCCGGGCCGCGGTCATCTCCCGTCGAATTGCGGCACCCAGACCGACCTCGTCGTGGAAGGCCGTGAACCAGGCGAAGACGAGGTCCCCGTCCGCGTCGGTCGCCACTCGGGCGGCGCCATGCACGGGTGCTGGCGGAGTGAGCGCCCGGACGGCGTAGATCCCCTGGCGGCGGACGCGGTCGACTCCGGCACCGGTGCGCAGGCGCCACTCGTCGACCACCAGGTCGACGTCTTCCGGTGGTCCGATCACCAGCGGCGGGGTGTAGCCACGAGCCAGAACGGCGTCGACCAGAGGGCCGGCGGCACCGCCGGGCAGCCCGGTCAGGAGCAGCCCGTGTGGCGGGGTGTGCAGGACAGCAAACTCGTCCGGTCCATCACTCACGACGGCCAGCAGCGGTATTGCGGTGGGGGTCAGCCGGCCAGTCCGCAGCGAGTCGATGACGGTCAGGGCCATGTTGAACCGCGCTTCGTCGGCGACGAGACGCGGTAGTACGCGGGCGGCGTACTCAGCAGCGTCGGAAAAGGTAGTGATCTCCATCGCGACGCCGGGGAATCTCGGCGATCAGGCGTCGCGGAAGCGGTTGATCGCGTCGAGGTGTAGCGCGCGACGCGTGTCATCGCGTACGCCTAGCTCGGGCTCGGGCGCGAGGCAGAGGACGCCGACCTTGCCCTGATGGGCGTTGCGATGGACGTCGTACGCCGCCTGCCCCACCTCTTCCATCGGATAGGCCCTCGACAGGGTCGGGTGGATGGCGCCTTTGGCGATGAGTCGGTTGGCCTCCCACGCCTCGCGGTAGTTGGCGAAATGCGAGCTCTTGATGGTCTTGAGATTCATCCAGAGGTAGCGGTTGTCGTATTGGTGCAGGTAGCCGCTGGTCGAGGCGCAGGTCACGATCATGCCGCCCTTGCGCGCCACGTAGACGCTCGCGCCGAAGGTCTCCCGACCCGGATGCTCGAACACGATGTCGGGATCCTCACCACCGGTGAGCTCGCGGATCTTCGCGCCGAAGCGCTGCCACTCCTTCGGGTCCTGGTTGTGCTCGTCCTTCCAGAAGGTGTACGCCTCCGCACTGCGGTCGATCACATGCTCGGCGCCCATCCGTCTGCAGATCTCAGCCTTCTCGGGCGACGAGACGACACAGACCGGGATCGCGCCGCCATTGAGGGCAAACTGCGTGGCGTAGGAGCCGAGCCCGCCGCTCGCGCCCCAGATGAGGACGACGTCGCCTTGCTTCATGTTCGCCCCGTTGGCGGACACCAGCTGCCGGTACGCCGTGGAGTTGACGAGGCCCGGGCAGGCTGATTCCTCCCAGGTCAGGTGAGCCGGCTTGGGCATGAGCTGGTTGGCCTTGACGAGGGCGAGCTCGGCCAGCCCACCGAAGTTGGTCTCGAATCCCCAGATGCGCTGCTCCGGGTCCAGCATTGTGTCGTTGTGCCCGTCCGGACTCTCCAGCTCGACGGAGAGGCAGTGCGCGACCACCTCGTCGCCGGGCTTCCACGCGTGGACGCCGGGTCCCGTGCGCAGCACGACGCCTGAGAGGTCGGAGCCGACCACGTGGTAGGGCAGGTCGTGGCGCTTGGTGAGCGGCGAGAGGCGGCCGTAGCGCTCCAGGAATTTGAACGTCGACACCGGCTCGAAGATCGACGTCCAAACGGTGTTGTAGTTGATCGCGCTGGCCATCACCGCGACGACCGCTTCGCCCGGGCCGAGCTCGGGGGTGGGCACCTCATCGATGTGCAACGACTGGCGGGGGTCCTTGTCCCGCGTGGCGAGATCGGCGAACATCTCCTGCTCCTCGCGGCGCACCACGACGCCTCGGTAGGACTCAGGGATGGCCAGTGCCGCGTACTCCTCGCCTGTCGTGTCGCCGGCCAGGATCGCCTCGCGGATCTCCTTCACGTGCATGCCTCCTACCGTGGTCACGCCGTTGGGTTCCGGCGATGTTACTCATGGGTACGGTCGGGGTAGCAAACCCGGGGTTTCGACCGATTCCGGCAGGAATGGTCACCGGTACGGCGAATTCGACTGCATTGCCCCGACTTTCGGAGGTGCCTGATGCGCGCTCGCCCATGGGTCGGTGCCGCCTTGCTCGTTGGCCTCGTCGCCGTACCCCCCCTCGCGTGGGCCGACCACGACTGCGGCAACGGCAAGAGTCAGGACCAGCACGACGAGGACAAGGACTGCAAGAAGGACCGTGACGAGCACCGGCGTCAGCGCGGTGGACGTTCGACCCCACCACCGCCGCCGCGGGAGGAGTGGACCGAGCGTGGAGCCGCCCGCACAGAGTTCCGGCTGTCCGTCCAGGCCTCCGTCGTCGCGCCGTATGTGCCAGCGCGCTACCAGGTCGCGCTGAGCGGCGACCGGGCCACCGTGGTGGTGACGGCCCGCTCGTTCGAGGGCGACACCGCTGACTCGTCCACCGTCCTGCACGAGGCGTCCGTGCTCGTCACCGCTCCAGACGCCTCGGCAGGCGTTCACGCCTACGTGATGTGGCAGGTCACCGACAGCAGCGGGCTCGCTGCGAAGCTGCGTCGGATGGGCCTGCCGGTCACTCAGTTGGCGGCGCCGTACTCCTCCACCTCTGCCGGCGTTGCCGCCCATCTTCGGGGTGACGTCGACTTGGCCGGTGCGAGCTACTCCTTCGTCGGCTCGGTCAGCGAGTCGGCCGGGGCCTCGACCGGCACTCCGGCGGTGCTCTGGTACGACGGCGCACTGGGCACCGTGCGGGTGACCACCACCTGCGCACCATGCGGGACGCCTGGCACGGGCGCCGTGGCACTGAGCGCCTCGGCCGATTCGAGAGTCGCTACTTTCATGTCCGCAGAAGCGAACGTCACGCCTGCCTCTTTCGTCCGGTCGTCCGGGACCAGCGTCGCTCTGGTCGTTAGTTAGGAACTTCCGATCCGGCCGATCCATGCGGCCCGCTAAAGGATGCCCAATGAGGAACCCCCGGCTCGTACTCGCCGCTATGTCCGTCGCCCTGTTGGCCGGCGCCCTCGTGGCTCCCTCCACCGCTGCGCCGGCCCCGACCACGACAGACGGGTGCCTGGAGTCGGTGCCGGAGACGCCGGGCGGCGCGCCGGTGCGGATTTGCTACTCGATCCACAAGCCCGCCACCGCCAGCAAACTCAGGAAAGTGCCGATGGTCCTGCACAGCCACGGTTGGGCGGGCGCACGCAACAAGTCAGCTGACTCCTTCACCAGCTGGCTCGACCAGGGGTTCGGCATCCTCTCGATCGACCAGCGTGGGTTCGGCGAGAGCGGTGGTCAGGCCCACGTCGAGGACCCGGACTTCGAGGGCCAGGACATCATGCGCATCGTCGACGTCGTCGCCGGCCTGGACTGGGTGGCTCAGCAGCGCAAGGGCGACCCCGTCCTTGGGGCGATCGGCGGGTCCTACGGCGGCGGCTACCAGCTCGTCGGCGCCTTCACCGAGCTGATGACCAAGGGCAAGACCCGATTCGACGCCCTGGCGCCGGAGATCACCTGGTGGAGCCTCTCCGAGAGCCTCGCTCCCAACGCCGTACCGAAGAGCACCTGGAGCTCCGCCCTCTACGCCGCAGGCATGGCGTCGGACGCACACACCGCCACGGTGCACCAGGGCTTGGCCTACGCCACCACCACAGGTCAGTGGCCAGACGGCACCGTGCCCGGCTTCGACCTTGAGTCCTACTTCGAGAACAACGGGCCGGCCTGGCATGTGGCGCAGGGCCGCAAGCTGGACATCCCGGTGCTCTTCCGCCAAGGCGTCACCGACTCGCTCTTCCCGCTTGACCAGGGGCTGAAGATCTTCGACCAGGCGCTGACCAAGCGGGCTCGGGCCAAGAGCATCTTCACCGGCTACAACGGCGGCCACGTGCTGCCCGCGACCTTCCCGCTCGGCCTGGCCACCGGGGCGGACACCTGTTCGGCCAAGCTCGGCAGCAAGAGCTTCACCGACTTGGCGCAGCGCTTTATGAAGACGCACCTCTTGGGCCTCGCCGCCGGCCTCAAGGGCGTCGGGAAGTACCACCTCACCACCGCGGATGGCGTTGGCTGCCTCACTGTCGACTCGGTGAAAGCCGACGCGACGTACAAGGTCGGCATGGTCGCGTCCACCGCAGGGGCCGGCGCACCGGTGTCGATCAAAGTCGCGGACGGCCCCATCTCCATCGCCGGTACGCCGACGCTGCAGGCGCTGGTCACCTCGGCCGGCATCGACAACCGCGTCTTCACCGCGCTGTCCGTCGGCACCAGCCCGGCTGACGCGCGCACCGTGCAGGGCGTCATGCAGCCGCAGCGCGAGTTGTTGCCGGTGCAGGGGGCGCAACGCACCTGGACGCTGCCGTCGGTGAGCATCTCGGTGCCGGCTGGGCAGTCGTTGTTCCTGACGCTGTCACCGGTGTCGGAGATGTTCGCCATGCACGGCAGCCGCACCCCGGGAGCCTGGCTGCTCCAGGATGCCGTCGTGTCCCTGCCGCTCGTGGAGCAGGTCCGCTAAGTCAGCGGGACTGAACGAGCTCGGTCAGGACGCCGCCCATGCCTTTGGGGTGCAGGAAGGCGATTGCGGCGCCCATCGAGCCGTGCCGCGGGCGTTGGTCGACGAGGGGCACACCCTGCAGGCCGAGCTGCTCGAGCGACGCGGCGATGTCGTCGACGCCGTACCCGACGTGGTGCACACCCTCGCCGTGACGCGCTAAGAACTTCCCGACAGGGGAATCCGGGCGGGTGGGCTGCAGCAGCTGAACGTACGAGCCGGGAGCGACCAGCAACATGGCTTCGTGAACGCCCTGCTCCTCGTTGGTCTCGCGGTGCGCGACGGTCAGTCCGAAGGTCGTCTCGTAGAAATCGATCCGCTCCTCAAGGTCGTGGCAGGCGATTCCAACGTGGTCGATGCGGGTGAGCATGGCTGCCTGCTTTCCCTCGGATACGGCGGACCTCGTATTCTTGCCGCACATTCCACGACTCGCTCTTCAGTTGGCCCGCGGGGCCACTCAAAAGCAGGGAGGCCCCTGTGGCCGGTTCCGTCATCGTCTCCGGTGCTCGCACCCCGATCGGCAAGTTGCAAGGGTCGCTGGCGGCGTTCGCGGGTGTTGACCTCGGCGGGATCGCCATCAAGGCCGCACTTGAGCGGGCCGGCATCGTGGGTGACCAAGTCGACTACGTCATCATGGGTCAAGTGCTGCAGGCCGGGGCCGGGCAGATCCCCTCGCGCCAGGCCGCGGTCAAGGGTGGCATCCCCATGACCGTGCCGTCGCTGACGATCAACAAGGTGTGCCTCTCGGGGCTCGACGCGATTGCACTTGCCGATCAGCTCATCCGGGCCGGCGAGTACGACGTCGTCGTAGCCGGCGGCATGGAGTCCATGACCAACGCCCCGCACCTGCTTCCAGGAGCGCGTCAGGGCTTCAAGTTCGGCAGCGCCACGTTGCTCGACTCGATGGCGCACGACGGGCTGTTCTGCGCGTTCGACCAAGTCGCGATGGGGGAGTCGACCGAGAGATACAACGCCAAGCTCGGCATCTCTCGCGCGGAGCAGGACGAGTTCTCCGCTCGATCCCACGAGCGGGCCGCCGCCGCGATCAAGGATGGGCGGTTCGTCGAGGAGATCACGGCGGTCGCAGTGCCGCAGCGCAAGGGTGACCCGGTCCTCGTCACCGAGGATGAAGGAGTGCGGCCCGGCACGACTGCGGAGTCGCTCGGCAAGCTCCGGCCGGCCTTCGCTGCCGATGGCACGATCACCGCCGGGTCCGCGTCGCAGATCTCCGACGGCGCATGCGCGGTGGTGGTGATGTCACGGGCCAAGGCGCAGGAACTCGGCGCTCCGGTGCTGGCTGAGATCGGTGCGCACGGTGTCGTAGCCGGACCCGACGCATCGCTGCAGTCGCAGCCGAGCAACGCCATCAAGGCGGCCCTGGCCCGCGAGGGCCGGACTGCGGCCAATCTCGACTTGGTGGAGATCAACGAGGCGTTCGCATCGGTCGGCATCCAGTCGATGAAGGACCTCGGGTTGACGGAGGACATCGTCAACGTCAACGGAGGGGCCATCGCGCTCGGTCATCCGATCGGCATGTCCGGCGCCCGGATCGCACTGCACCTTGCTTTTGAGCTGCGCCGCCGTGGCGGCGGTCTCGGCGCGGCGGCGCTCTGCGGCGGCGGTGGTCAAGGCGATGCGCTGCTGCTGCGCGTCACCGGCTGAGTGACGGCCGACCTCGGAGGTCCGACGTCCCGGCGTGGCGCCGTGCAGAACGTCGACGACCTGGTTACGCGTGCTCGCGCGGGCGAGGCGCGAGCGGTGGGTCGTCTCATCTCCTTGGTAGAGGACGCCTCGCCGCAGCTGCGCGAGGTGATGGCCGCGCTCGCACCCCACGC
This sequence comes from Mycobacteriales bacterium, assembly GCA_046590575.1. GTDB lineage: Bacteria > Actinomycetota > Actinomycetes > BP-191 > BP-191 > DATLNF01. The sequence goes on from JBKJUS010000107.1 coordinate 75,227, forward strand.
AGGCCGGGGGCAGGTCATCGGGCTGACCGGCTCGCCCGGCGTGGGCAAGTCCACGTCCACTGCGGCGCTCGTCACGGCGTACCGCACGCTCGGTAAGCGGGTCGGTGTCCTCGCGGTGGACCCGTCGTCGCCGTTCTCCGGTGGAGCGCTGCTCGGCGACCGGGTGCGGATGCAGGACCACGCGACCGACGGTGGCGTCTTCATCCGGTCGATGGCGTCGCGCGGGCATCTCGGTGGGCTCGCCTGGGCCACGCCGCAGGCGTTGCGAGTGCTCGATGCCGCCGGCTTCGATGTCATCCTCGTCGAGACGGTCGGCGTCGGGCAGGCCGAGGTCGAGGTTGCCTCCCATGCCGACACCACCGTGGTGCTGCTGGCCCCGGGGATGGGAGACGCGATGCAGGCGATGAAGGCAGGCATCCTCGAGATTGCCGACCTCTATGTCGTCAACAAGGCCGACCGCGACGGCGCCGACAACACCGTGCGGGATCTGCGTAACGCCATGTCGCAAGGCGACGGGCCCCATGCGGGGTGGCGCCCGCCTATCCTCAAGACCGTCGCCGCCCGGTCGGAGGGGATTGACGAGGTTGTCGGTGCCATCGCCGATCACCATCGCTGGCTGACTACGACGGGCGAGCTCGCCCGCCGTCGCATGGCGCGTGCAGCCGCGGAGATCGAGGCCATCGCGATCACGGCGCTACGGGAGCGCCTCGGTGACCTGCATGACGGGTCCTTGCTCGACGACCTCGCCGCCGCTGTGGTCGCCGGCACGACCGACCCCTACGCCGCCGCTGACACGCTCGTGGCCCGCCTCACCCGCTGATCGGGTCGACCTACCCTTAACGGGCAATCGTGGGTGCAAACGGCACGACTGGGCACAACGGTGGGCGACGAAGGTAGTTCTTTATGACTACCGGGATGGGACGTGGTGAACCTTTTGCCGCGTTGGGTAGTTAGACACCACGACAAGAGGAGACCCTTCATGCTGAACCGGATCAATGCCACGCTCGTCGCCGCTGCGGTCACCGCCGGCTTAGCCGTTTGGGCCGCCCCCGTCGGGGCTGCCGGAGAGCTCGTCCAGCCGGGCGCATACTCCGAGACCGCGACCGGTGCCTGCACGCTCAACTTCGTCTACGACGGTACGGGCGGGAACGCGGGCAAGACCTTCATCGGGACAGCAGCGCACTGTGTCAAGGCGATCGGCGATGACGTGAGCCTGGCCAGCGGCGAGGTGTTCGGCGACGTCGCCTTCATCGGTGACGAGAACGCCACCGCGCCTGACTACGCCTTCATCGAGGTGCGCCCGGAGTTCCTCTCCCGCGTGAGCGCTGGGGTCAAGGGCTACCCGGCCTACCCGAAGGGCGTGACCTCCCCGCAGGACACTGCGACCGGCGACACCGTGCAGCTCTCCGGCCACGGTCTGGGCTTCGGCTTCACCACCCTGACCCAGGAGAAGCGCGTCGCGGTGATGGGCTTCGACGACAGCGAGATCTACGACGTGATCGGCCCGATCGACTTCGGCGACTCCGGTGGCCCGCTGGTGCACATCAAGACCGGCAAGGCGTTGGGCATCGTCAGTCGACTGTGTATCGGCCTCTGCACCGAGGAGGGCCCCACCGTTGCCGGCCTGCTGGCCAAGGCCAACGCCGCCGGCTTCGGCGTCACCATGCGGACCGTCTAGGCGGAGTACGTCGGGGCAGCCACCTGGCAGCCACCTGGCGGCCCCGGTCGGTCCAGGTTGGCTGGTCGGTGGCAGGTGCAGTACGCTGACCTTTCGTGCGCGCTTCCACGCGTGCCCGCTCGCCTGCCCACCAGACGCGTCAGGAGCTCCACCGTGTACGCCATCGTCAAGACCGGCGGCAAGCAGTACAAGGTCGCTGTCGGCGACGTCCTCGAGGTCGAGAAGATCGAGGTCGCGGCCGGCGGGTCGGTCACACTGCCTGCACTGCTCCTGGTCGACGGTGAGACGGTGACCCACGATGCCGCCGTCCTCAAAGGTGTCGCGGTGACCGCGGAGATCCTCGCTGCGACCAAGGGCCCGAAGATCCGCATCCACAAGTTCAAGAACAAGACCGGCTACCACAAGCGCCAGGGGCATCGTCAGCCGCTTACCCAGCTGAAGGTCACCGGCATCGAGAGCGAGAAGTAGAGATGGCTCACAAGAAGGGGGCGTCGGCCTCCCGAAACGGTCGCGACTCCAACGCTCAGTTCCTCGGCGTGAAGCGCTACGGCGGCCAGGCGGTCAACGCCGGCGAGATCTTGGTCCGCCAGCGCGGCACGAAGTTCCACCCTGGTGACCAGGTCGGCCGCGGTAAGGACGACACGCTCTTCGCTCTCGCCGCAGGCAGGGTCCTCTTCGGTCTCAAGCGGGGACGGAAGACCGTCAGCATCGTCCCGGCGGACGCCTAGCCTGCCAGTCGGACGTCAGTAAGCCTTGAGAGGGCGGGCCGGGACTACCCCGGGACCCGCCCTCTTGGCGTTTCGAGCCCGGGAGAGGGGATGCAGCAGCGATGGCCGTCGAGTTCGTCGACCGCATCACCATGTATGCGAGTGCAGGTGAGGGCGGCAACGGCTGCGCGTCGATCCACCGCGAGAAGTTCAAGCCACTCGGCGGGCCGGACGGCGGCAACGGCGGGCACGGCGGCGACGTCGTGCTGGTCGTCGACCCTCAGGTCACGACGCTCATCGCCTACCACCATCGCCCGCACCAGAAGGCGACGTCGGGCAAGCAGGGCCAGGGCGGCAACAAGGATGGCGCGGACGGGCACAGTCTCGTCCTGCCGGTGCCGGATGGCACCGTCGTCAAGTCGCTGGACGGTGAGCTGCTGGCAGACCTCGTCGGACCTGGCTCGCGTTACATCGTCGCGCGTGGCGGCCGCGGGGGGCGCGGCAACGCCGCGCTCGCGTCGGCCCGCCGAAAGGCCCCCGGGTTCGCCGAGCTCGGCGAGCCCGGCAGCGCAGCCGATGTCGTGCTGGAGCTCAAGTCTGTCGCCGACGTCGCGCTCGTGGGCTTTCCCAGCGCCGGCAAGTCGTCGCTCATCTCGGTGCTCTCCGCCGCCCGACCCAAGATCGCCGACTACCCCTTCACGACGCTGGTGCCCAATCTTGGTGTGGTGACGGCGGGCGAGGTCGTCTTCACCATCGCTGACGTGCCAGGGCTCATTCCGGGCGCGGCACAGGGCAAGGGCCTGGGCTTGGAGTTTCTCCGTCACGTCGAGCGGTGCAGCGTCCTTGTTCACGTCCTCGATGCTGCGACGGAGGAGCCAGGTCGTGACCCGTTGTCCGACATCGACGCCATCGAGGACGAGCTCGCGCAGTACGGCGGGCTCGAGGGTCGACCGCGGCTGGTCGTTCTCAACAAGGTCGACGTGCCGGCGGCTCGCGAGTTAGCCGAAATGGTGTCTGAACAGATCACCGACCGAGGACTGGACGTCTTCCTGACGTCTGTGCCGACCCACGAGGGCATCCCCGCGCTCACCTACGCACTGGCCGACGCCGTTCGAGCAGCGCGGGCGGCTGCACCGGCGGCAGCGCCGACCCGGATCGTCCTGCGCCCTCGGGCCGTTGACGACAGCGGTTTCACGGTCGAGGTGACCGATGACGGCTTCACGATCCACGGGGACAAGCCCTTGCGCTGGGTGATGCAGACCAACTTCGACAACGACGAGGCGGTCGGCTACCTCGCCGACCGCCTGGCCCGCATCGGCATCGAGGGGGAGCTCCAGCGTCTTGGCGCGAAGCCTGGGGTGGCGGTCACGATCGGTGACTGGACCTTCGACTGGGAGCCGGCGACCGAGGAGGGCTTCCTGCCGGGCCCTCGTGGCACCGACCGGCGCCTCGACCCGTCATGACCGAAGGCGTCCGCCCCAGTATCGCTGCCGCTCGCCGCGTCGTCGTCAAGGTTGGCTCGTCGTCCCTGACCACTGCGGATGGACACCTCGACGGCGACCGGGTCGACCGGGTCGTGGACGTCCTCGCGGCTCAGCGCGCGGCGGGACGCACGGTGGTGCTCGTCTCGTCCGGTGCCATCGCCGCGGGCATCGGACCGCTGGGGATGGCCGGGCGTCCGCGCGACCTCGCGACGCTGCAGGCAGCTGCCTCGGTCGGCCAGGGCCTTCTCATGCACCGCTACACCGAGTCTTTTCGGCGTCATCAGCTCATCGCTGCCCAGGTGCTGCTGACTGCTGACGACGTCGTACGACGGGCGCACTACCTCAACGCCTGTCGAGCGCTCGGCCGGTTGCTGACGATGGGAGTCGTGCCAGTCGTCAACGAGAACGACGCCGTCGCGACGCAGGAGATCCGCTTCGGTGACAACGACCGCCTCGCTGCGCTGGTCGCTCTGCTCGTCGAGGCTGACCTGTTGGTGCTGCTGTCCGATGTGGACGGCGTGTACGACGCTGACCCGCGGCAAGGAGGCGCGCACCGGTTGGACGAGGTGCGCGACGCCGCCGAGCTCGACGGGGTGCTGCTCGGACGCACCGGTTCAGCAGTGTCCACCGGCGGCATGGCTACCAAGGTTGACGCCGCGCGAATCGCGACGGCCAGTGGCGTCCATGTGGTCGTCGGCGCGGCAGATGACGCTGCGGCGGTGCTCGTCGGTGATCGGGTGGGAACCCACTTCCACCCCACCGGCGGACGCACCCGGTCGCGGTTGCTCTGGCTGGCCCACGCCTCAGCGCCCCGCGGACGCCTCGTGCTGGACGACGGGGCGGTGGCCGCCGTCGTGGAGCGTCGCATGTCACTTCTGCCGGCCGGGATCGCCAGCGTTGAGGGCGACTTCGTTGCTGGCGACCCCGTGGAGCTCGTCGACGCGCGCGGGGTTCCGGTCGCGCGCGGGCTCACGACATACTCTGCCGGAGAGCTGCCCGGGGTCATCGGCCGATCCACCCGCGACCTTGCCGCCGAGCTCGGGGCAGAGTACGAGCGCGAGGTCGTGCACCGCGACGACCTCGTGCTGCTTACACCCGGATCAGGTTCGCCGGGACTATCCGCACCGGGAACGGCCGACTGACCTCCAGCGCGGTCTCACCGTACTCGCGTCGCTTGAGCACGGCGTCGCGGCCCGCCGTGGACGGCGACCGCACCTCGACAGCGGGAGTGGGACGTCGCCGTTGTCGATGGGCGCGAACTCTCGGCGTACGACAGTCACGTCAGGCTCGAAGTGCGTTGCCTCGGGGTCATCGACGTTGATGGCCAGACCGAAGGCGAACAGTTCCTGAGGTCATCCGTCAAGCCTGGCACGGTCCGGCATGCTCTCGGCCACGATGTCCACCGGCAGGTAACCTGCAAGCATGAGCGACATCGTGGAGCTGGCCTCTCGAGCCCGTGCGGCCGCGGTCGAGACGGCGCTGCTCACTCGCGCCGCCAAGGACGCTGCGCTGCTGGCGATGGCCGACGCACTTGAAGCCCGATCAGCCGAGGTGCTGGCCGCCAATGCGGTTGACGTGGAGCGGGCTCGCAGCGGCGGTACGTCGGAGTCGATGGTCGACCGGCTGACCCTGACAGAAGCGCGTGTCGCGGCGATGGCGGCGGGCTTGCGCGACGTCGCCGGCCTGCCGGACCCGGTCGGCGAGGTCGTGCGCGGTGGCACGCTGGCCAACGGTCTCGAGCTGCGTCAGGTGCGAGTGCCGCTCGGCGTGGTCGGGATCATCTACGAGGCCCGGCCCAACGTGACAGTGGATGCAGCCGGCTTATGTGTGAAGTCCGGGAACGCCGTGCTGCTGCGCGGGTCGTCGAGCGCCGCGCGTTCCAACCAGGTCCTCGTCGAGATCCTCGACGCTGCTGGCACCGCTGCCGGACTGCCGGCCGACACTGTGCAGCTCGTGCCGGCGATCGACCACGACTCGGTCAAGGCGATGATGCGGCTGCGCGGCCTGATCGATGTGCTCATTCCGCGCGGGGGAGCGGACCTGATCCGCAGCGTGGTCGAGGAGTCGACGGTGCCGGTCATCGAGACCGGTGTCGGCAACTGCCATGTCTACGTCGACGCCGACGCGGACCTCGACATGGCGCTGGCGATCCTTCTCAACGCCAAAGTCTCGCGGCCTTCGGTCTGCAACTCCGCGGAGTCGTTGCTAGTCCACGCGGCCGTCGCGGACGAGTTCCTGCCCCGTGCGCTGGTCGCGCTCCACGAGGCCGGGGTCGTCGTCCACGGCGACGCGGCGGTGGCCAGGCACTCTGCCGACGTCGTCCCGGCGACGGAAGGTGACTACGCCGAGGAGTACCTCGACCTACAGATCAGCGCAGCCGTCGTACCGGACCTCGATGCCGCAGTCAGGCACATCCGCCGACACGGCTCGCAGCACACCGAGGCCATCGTCACCCGGTCGCAGGAGGCGGCGCGCCGGTTCGTCGCTGCCGTCGACTCGGCTGCTGTCATCGTCAATGCGTCAACACGGTTCACCGACGGCGCGGAGTTCGGCTACGGCGCAGAGATCGGCATCTCGACGCAGAAGCTGCACGCCCGCGGCCCGATGGGCCTATCGGAGCTGACCTCGACCAAGTACGTCGTCACCGGTGATGGCCACGTTCGCTGACGTGCGGGGGTGAGCGACTTCAGCCGGTGACGGCGAAGAGCTGGTGTTCCTCCGGTACGCCCGCGAGCCGGTGAGCGCCACGATCCGTGAGCTCGATGTCGGCGCCGACGACGAGGTCTTTCACCGTGCGCGAGACGAGAACCTCGCCCGGCCCGGCGAGATCGAGGATGCGGTTCGCGACGTGGACGCCGATGCCGCCGATGTCCCGGCCGCGCAGCTCCACCTCGGCGCAGTGCACACCGGCCCGGATCTCGACATCAAGATCCCTCAGGTCGTCGCGAAGGGCGATCGCGCACTGGATCGCTCGCGCCGGGCCATCGAACGTCGCGAGCAGTCCGTCCCCGGTGGAGGCGACGAGGCGCCCTCGGGCTTCCGAGACCCGCTCCTTGCCGAGCGCGTCGTGCCGGTCGAGCAGCTCCTTCCACCGACTGTCGCCCAGCGTGGTGGCGTGTCCGGTGGAACCGACGATGTCGGTGAAGAGCACGGTCGCGAGCACCCGTCCGGCAGTTGCCCGTTCCGGTCGGCGACCCAGGAAGTCCTCGAGGGCGCCCAACATCGGCTCGACGTCGCCGACGCAGTAGTGGTGATCTGCGCCAGGTAATGCGACGAACTCGGCGTCGCCGATGTGCTCAGCGAGATAGCGGCCACTGTCCGGTGAAAATATCTGGTTGTCGACGCGGTGCATGACGAGCGTAGGCACCCGGATCGCGCCGAGCACCGGGCGAGCGTCCCGGTCGATGTTCGGGTCCACGGTTGCCAACATTTGGCCCGGGCTCAGGCACAGGCGCTGGGCGCGCCCGAACTGCGCTGCCGCCACCGGGTCGCTGAACAGCGTCGGCGCCCACATCCGGAGAAACTCTGGCGTTCCCCAGTTGGCAACCATGGTCTGCCGCAGCTTTTCGCGAAGTTCCTGAGGGTAGCCGTGCGGGTAGTCGCGGTCGCGGAACCACCGCGCGAAGCTGTTGACGAGTACCAGCGAGGACACCCGGTCGGGGTGGGTGCCGGCGAAGAGCAACCCGACCATGCCGGACAGGCCCATCGCGACCACCGTCGCCCGCTCGGACCCGACAGAATCCATCAACGCCAAGATGTCGTCGGTCCAGATCTCCCACGTCGGGCGGGCCCCGGCACCCCACCGGTCCGAGCTGCCGAACCCACGGGTGTCAAAGAGGATCAGCCGGCCCTTCGCCGCGAGCCGGCGGTGGAAGTAAGCCGAGTCCGGGCTGTCCCAGAGCTGGTCGATGCCGACCGTGGGCTCGCGCACCAGGATGATGTCGGGCGGACCTTCGCCGATGACCTGGTAGGCGACCCGGTCACTCCCGGACATGACGTAATGCGTCGTCGGGATCTGCATTAGCCCCCCTCGGCTGATGCCGCGATTCTGCTCCTGGTCTCGACCAAGCAGAAGACGTTGCCTTCAGGGTCGGCGGCGACCCGCCACCGTGCGCCCATCTCGGTGCGCTGCTCGACGATGCTTCCGCCGAGCCGCTCGACCAGGTCGCAGGTGCCGTCAAGGTCAGTGACCCGGAAGTCGACATGCATCCGGTTCTTGCCCGCCGTCGGCTCGTCGACGCGGTGGAAAGCCATGGCGGTGACCTCGCGCGATAGTCCGGCCAGGAACACGAACGGGCCCTCGGAGTGCATCACTCGCTGACCGGTGAGCTCGCTCCAGAAGCTGGCCAACCGCTGCGGGTCGAGGCAGTCGATCGTCACGTGCATCGGCGCGCCGAGCGGCGCTACAGGGGCGTCCATGGCTGCATGGTGGCGTTAGAATCAGGTTCGGTCGATATCCGACGGAGGTATCAGCGCATGCCGGCGAATGTGTTCTCGTCCGTCGACGACGTGCAGCAGCGCCTCGCCGATGCCGGCTACCTCGCCGACGCGGCGATCGCGACCACCGTCTTCCTCGCGGACCGCCTGGACAAGCCGCTGCTGGTCGAGGGGCCGGCGGGCGTCGGCAAGACCGAGCTGGCCAAGGCGATCGCGAACGCCACAGGGTCCGAGCTCATCCGGCTGCAGTGCTATGAGGGCCTCGACGAGTCGCGAGCTCTCTACGAGTGGAACTACAAGAAGCAGCTGCTGCGGATCCAGGTCGCGCGCGAAGACGAAGGCGGGGCGTCGTGGTCCGCTGTCCACGACGACATCTTCAGCGAGGAGTTCCTGCTCTCCCGTCCGCTGTTGACGGCGATCAGGCGCTCTGAGCCGACGGTGCTGCTGGTCGATGAGACCGACAAGGCCGACGTCGAGGTGGAGGGGCTGCTGCTCGAGGTGCTCAGCGACTACCAGGTGACGATACCTGAGCTCGGCACCATCGTCGCAGTCCGCAAGCCCTTGGTGGTCCTCACGTCGAACGCGACCCGCGAGCTGTCCGAGGCGCTGAAGCGTCGCTGCCTCTACCTGCATCTGGACTACCCCGCCTTTGAGCGGGAGAAGGCGATCGTCCTGTCGCGGGTGCCGGAGATCGCGGAGGCGCTGGCCGAGCAGCTGGTCCGCACGATTCGCACGTTGCGCGCGCTCGAGTTGAAGAAGGCGCCATCGGTGGCGGAGAGCATCGACTGGGCCCGCACGCTCGTTGCCTTGGGCCTCGATACCCTCGACGAGGCGGCGGTGCGGGACACTCTCGGGGTCGTTCTCAAGCACGTCGGAGATCACACCCGAGCGGTTCGGGAGCTCCGCCTCGGTGAGGCTTGAGTGACCTCGTCGTTCAACTCCGCGGTACGACGCAACACCTGGCGCGCGTCGTCGTCGTACTGCGGAGTCGAAGGCGGGTGACGTGAGCGGGTTGGTCGACCGCACGGTCGAGATGGTGACCGCCATGCGTGCCGTGGGGATCCCGGTGAGTCTGGCCGAAGACATTGACGCGGTGCGAGCCCTTGCCGTGGTCCCGCTCCTCGATCGGGAGGCGTTGCGCGCGGGCCTGGCGGCCACCATGGTGAAGCGCCCGGCACACCGCTCGGCCTTCGACACGCTCTTCGACCTCTATTTTCCGCCAGCAGTCGGCGCCGGGGTGCTGGCGGAGCTGGTTCTGTCTGGCGCCGATGCTGACGTTGACGACGAACCGGGGACCGCCGGCCGTCCGGTCGACGGAGAGCTGGCTCGGGAGCGGCTGCGCGCCGCGCTGCACCGGGTGCTGCTGGCCGGTGACGACGAGGCCTTGAGCCGGCTGGCCCGGGAGGCGGTTCTCACCCTGGGTCGGGCCGACACCCAGCCTGGCCGGCAGAGCTATTTCTCCTACCGGGTGCTGCGGGCGCTGTCACCGGAAACCCTGATGGCCGGACTGCTCCAGTCGATGCTCACGCCGGACCAGCGCGGGGGCCTGGCTGAACAGGTGGCGCGCCGCACGGTGTCGGAACGCATGAAGCGCTTCGAGGAGCTGGTCGACGCAGAGGTGCGCCGGCTGCTCGCCGAGGAGAAGGGCGTGGTGCAGGTCGCCCGCACCGCGGTCCGTACCTTGCCTGAAGACGTCGACTTCATCCGGGCGACGGCGGCGGACATCGCCGAGCTGCGCCGTACCGTGCTGCCACTGGCCCGCCGGCTCGCCGTCCGACTTGCCGCTCGCCGTCGGCTGGGGCGCCGTGGTCGGCTCGACTTCCGGCGCACGGTCCGGGCGTCGCTGTCGACCGGAGGGGTGCCGGTCGTCACCCACCATCGGCCGCACAAGCCGCACCGGCCCGAGCTCGTGATCCTCTGCGACGTCAGCGGCTCGGTCAGCGCGTTCGCTCGGTTCACCCTGATGCTCGCCTACACGCTCAGAGAGCAGTTCGCCAGGGTGCGCGCCTTCGCTTTCGTCGACACCTGCGATGAGGTGACCGAGTTCTTCGCCGGTGACGACTTCGGCGACGCCATGCGCCGGCTCACCGAGGAGGCGAAGCTCGTCTGGTTCGACGGGCACAGCGACTATGGACACTCGATCGAGGTTTTTGCCGAGCGTTACCCGGACGCCGTCGGCCCGCGCACCTCGCTGCTCATCCTCGGTGACGCGCGCAACAACTACCGGGCGACCGGAGGGGCGACCTTGCGGCGGCTGGCCAACCAGTCGCGGCACACCTACTGGCTCAATCCTGAGCCGCGCACCTACTGGGGAACGGGTGACTCAGCCGTCCGCGATTACGAGCCGCTCGTTGACCAGATGGTGGAGTGTCGCAACGCCACTCAGCTCGAGGAGTGGATGCGCACTCTGCTGCGCTGACGCCGATAGGGTCGGATCGTGGAGGGACGGCGGCGGCGGCTCGGGGTGATGGGGGGCACGTTCGACCCCATTCATCACGGCCATCTCGTGTGCGCATCCGAGGTGGCTAGCCTCTTCGATCTCGACGAGGTCGTCTTCGTGCCAACCGGCGAGCCCTGGCAGAAGCACGAGAGCCCGGTGAGCCCCGCTGAGGACCGCTATCTCATGACGGTCATCGCGACGTCGACCAACCCGATGTTCACGGTGAGCAGGATGGAGATCGACCGGACCGGACCGACGTACACCATCGACACCTTGCGCACGCTGCGCGAGGAGCGCGGTGCCGACGTTGACCTCTATTTCATCACCGGTGCTGACGCGCTCACCCAGATCCTCTCGTGGCGGGACCCGGAGGAGATGCTCTCGCTCGCCCGGTTCGTCGGCGCGACCCGTCCTGGCTATGCGCTCAGTGACCATGCTCTGCCCCAGGACTCGGTGAGCTTGGTCGAGATCCCGGCGCTCGCGATCTCCTCCTCCGACTGCCGTGACCGGGTACGCCGGGGCGCGCCGATCTGGTATCTCGTGCCGGACAGCGTCGTGCGCTACATCGACAAGCAGCGCCTCTACCTACAGGTGCCGGCGTGAGCGCGCCCGGCGCGTCGAGTCGCGGCCGTCGACGGAAGAAGAGGTTCAGCGGTGCTCGTCCGCCAGGCACACCGGACAAGCAGCTCAACCAGGCGCTCACGTCCACCGGGTCGACGCGGCTCCAGAAGCGACAGGACCGAGTCCGCAAGCGTCGCATCGGCGGAGCAGGTGCGCTGGTAGCTCTCGGCGCGGTAGTCGTCCTCGTCGCGGCATTCCTCGTCCGGACGGCTGTCACCGACGACCCCGCGGTCAAGCCGGCTGCCCGAACCCAGCGAACGCTTCTGCTGCAGATTCAGGGCGTCACCAAGCTCGCCCGCTCAAGCGTCCTGTTGGCCCACGACCCAGCCAACGGGCGCGCGTCGATGACCTTCGTGCCGCCCGGTGTGCTGGCCCAGGCACCCGGGCTCGGGACCGTGCCCTTCGAGGAGGCCCTGCAGCTACGTGGCGTGGCGGCGTCGCGGGGAGCTCTTGCCGACCTGCTCGGCGTCACTGTCGACCAGGACTGGACGCTGACCGAAGCCGGGTTCATCGGCCTCATTGACCGGTTGGGCGGCATCCAGGCGGATGTGGACGTGGACGTCGTCGTACCCGTCGGAGGGGGGCGCAAAGTCGTCCTCGTCCCGCCCGGTCCCAACCAAGCGCTCGACGGCGCTCGGGCCCTCGCCTTCGCCACGTACCTGGCCCCGGGCGAGGACCAGCTCGGCGCGTTCCCGCGATTGCAGGCGGTGCTCGTCGGGCTGCTGGGCGCGATCGACACGGCCCCTGCGCTGACCCCCGTGCTCCAGGCCACTAGCCGGGCCGCTCCTTCGTCGCTGTCGCCACCGCGGCTCGCCGAGCTGCTTGTCGGCATTGCGGGCAGCCGGCGTGCCGACGATCTCTCGGTAGCCACCCTGCCGGTCGTGCCCATCGACAGTGGCGCCCCTCGCCTGCGCTACCGCCTCGACGAGGTCCCTGCCCTGGAGCTGGTCAAGCGCGTGTTGGCGGAGTCCGTGCCGCCCGGTCGATTCGAGGGGGACAAGCGGGTCATCATCCAGAACGGTGTTGGTTCGCCTGCGCTCACCACGACCGCGCAGCAGAGGCTCAGCGCCGCGGGGTTCGACATCGTGCGCACCGGTAATGCCAACCGTTTCGACTACGCCGCGTCGGTCATCCTCGTCAAGGACGCGACGGCCGCCTCCAACCAGCTCGGCGCCGAGGTCGCTCGGGCCCTTGGCCTCCGGGTTTCTGCCATCCGAGTCAACTCCCAGCGCAACACCGTGACCGACGTGATCGTGATTCTGGGACGTGACTTCAAGCGGTAGGCGTGGACCGGGTCGGCTGCCCTTCGAAAGATGTGTCACCCTAGTGACGACGTCACTTCACCTCGAGGACTGCCCTTGTCTGCACAGCCACGCGCGATCGAGCTTGCCCTGGCCGCCGCTCAGGCGGCCGCCGACAAGCAGGCCCACGACATCGTCCTGTTGGACGTGAGTGAGCAGCTGGTCATCACCGACTGCTTTGTCATCGCCTCCGCGCCCAACGAGCGACTTGTCGGCGCCATCGTCGACGCGGTCGAGGGCCAGCTCCGCGAGATCGGCGCCAAGCCGGTCCGGCGTGAAGGAAGCGGTGAGGGTCGGTGGGTCCTGCTCGACTTCATCGACATCGTCGTGCACGTCCAGCACGCTGAGGAGCGACAGTTCTACGCGCTTGAGCGGCTCTGGAAAGACTGCCCAACCATCCCCTTCACTGAGGCCGCCCTATCGGCCCCCCGCGATGTCGCCGAGGGCGCGGGTCGGTGACCGCCAAGGTCGAGGTCGTCCTGTGGCGACACGGCCAGAGCGAGTGGAACGCCGCAGGTCGCTTTCAAGGGCAGCTGGAGTCCGATCTCGATGAGACAGGTCGCCGGCAGGTGGCCGAGGCCGCCGTACCGCTGGCTGAGCTCAAGCCGGCCCGTTTGGTGAGCTCTGACCTCAGGCGAGCGGTCGACAGCGCAGCGGCGCTGGCCGACCGCGCCAGTCTCGAGGTCCGCTACGACGCACGGCTGCGCGAGGTCGACCTAGGGCAGTGGAGCGGGCTCACCCGTGACGAGGTGCGCTCGCAGTTCCCCGACGAGTTCGCCGCCTGGCAGACCGGACAGGACATCACCCGCGGCGGTGGCGAGACGTTCGCGGAGGTCGGTCGGCGAGCTGCGGCGGTCGTGAACGAGAACCTGGCCGATTTGGAGGGGGACGCGGGACCGTTGGTGCTCGTGACCCACGGCGGAACTGTGCTCAGCGCGCTCGTCGAGCTCCTCGAGCTGCCCTGGGAGGTTCGTCGACGCTTCGGCCCGCTCGGCAACGCTCGATGGTCGCGGCTCAGTGCCACTCCGGACGGCGCTGGGTGGCGCCTGTCGGAGCACAACGTCGGGATCGACGAACGCGCGATCGCCGGCTTCGGCGATGATGTCGCCCGCCGTTGACCGCTGTGATCTTGGGTGAATGCACCTTCGGCGGTGGAAGCCAGTTGGCGTACTGGCTGTGGGCCAATTGCGCAAACGGCTGACGGATGCCGGATCGGATGAGACGCTGTGCGTCACACCGGGCCGCGGATGTCGTGGCTGAGCCGAAAGGTCCCTCGCCGTGATCGCTCGCCTGCTGCCCTGCGTGACTGCGTTTGCCCTCGCTGGGGCGCTGGCCGGACTGCCGAGCGGACCGGCCGCAGCCGCCCCGCCGAGCCATGCTGCTGATGGGCACCGAGCGGTGCCCGGCGAGATCCTGGTCGGGTACGACGCGGGTGCGTCGGCGAGTGACCGGGCCCGAGCGCGCGGTCGCGCGGGCGCCGAGTTGGTCGAGACGGTCGTGGCAGGGGACATCGACACGACGGTGGTCGAGCTCGTCCGGGTGCCGCCCAGCACCGACCGGTCTCAGGCGCAGCGGGACATCGCGGCGGACCCGGTCGTTGCCTTCAGTGAGCCCAACTACGTGGTCACCAAGGACGCGACGGGAGTCTCGACCGACCCATATCTCACCGACGGGAAGCTCTGGGGCATGAAGGGTGGATTCGGCAGCAACGCTGAGTCCGCCTGGGCGACAACCTCGACCGGCAGCGCGTCGGTGTACGTCGGTGTCATCGACGAGGGCATCCAATTCACCCACCCGGACCTGGCCGGCCAGGTGTGGACCAACCCGTTCGACGCGGCCGATGGTGCGGACAACGATGGCAACGGCTATGTCGACGACATCCATGGCTGGGACTTCGCCGGCAACAACAACACGATCTATGACGGTGGCAACAAGGGCACGCAGGACGACCATGGCACGCACGTCTCCGGAACGATCGGTGCGAAGGCAGACGGACGCGGCGTCGTCGGCGTCAACTGGAACGTCACGATGATCTCCGGCAAGTTCCTCGGCCGCACCGGCGGCACCCTCGCCAACGCGGTCAAGGCGGTCGACTACTTCACCAACCTCAAGACGCGGCACGGCCTCAATATCGTGGCCACCAACAACTCCTGGGGCGGCGGTGGGTTCTCACAGTCGCTGTTCGACGCCATCAGCCGGGCAAATGCTGCCAACATCCTTTTCGTCGCGGCGGCTGGGAACGACGGCCTGAGCAACGACAGCACCCTGCGCTACCCGAGCAGCTACAACGTGGCCAACGTCATCGCCGTTGCGGCCATCGATGTCAACGGCGCCCTGGCGAGCTTCTCCAACTTCGGCGCTGCCCAGGTCGACTTGGGCGCTCCTGGCGTGGGCGTCTGGTCCACGACGGCGAAGGACACCTACTCGTCGTACAACGGCACCTCGATGGCGGCTCCGCACGTGACCGGCGCCGTCGCCCTATATGCCGCCGCGAAGCCTGGGTCCTCTGCCGCGCAGATCAAGAACGCGATCCTGACGGGTGCCACCCCCACTGGGTCGCTCGCGGGCAAGACTCTCACCGGGGGACGGCTGGACATCCCCGTGACGCTCACGAAGTAGCGAGTTTTCCGCGGAGCACAGCCTCGTCTAGAGTGGTCCGCGGTACGGGGCTTTAGCTCAGTTGGTAGAGCATCACGCTGGCAGCGTGAGGGTCAGGAGTTCGAGTCTCCTAAGCTCCACTCTTACCGGATCTGGCGCCTGTGCGAGGCTCTGCCCGTGTCGGGTGACGTGCGTCGGGTGCTGGTCGTCGCCGACTCGCTCGCTTTCCACGGCCCGGAACGGCCCGAGCTCCTGACCGAGCCGGCGCTCTGGCCCAACGTCATGGCACGTGAGCTCGGGGCTGCTGTCGATTGGTCGGTGGGCTTCGGCTGGACCGCGCGCGAGGCCTGGTGGGCACTGACCAAGGACCCGGTCGTCTACTCTCTGCTGCTTCCGCGCGCCGACGCTGTCATCCTGGCCGTGGGCGGCATGGATCACCTGCCGGCCATGGTGCCGACGTACCTGCGGGAAGGACTGTCCTACCTGCGTCCCGGAGCGCTGCGGCGGTGGGTGAAGCGGGTCTACCACCAGGCGCACCCGCACGGCGTGCGCCTGCTCGGCGGGCGGCTGCGGGTGCTGCCGCAGGCTGCTACGGATGCCTACCTGACGCGGTGCGTCGAGGCGCTACGACTCGTGCGTCCGGGCCTGCCGGTGCTCGGCATCGTCCCGTCGCCGTATCGGTCGGGTTATCACGGCGACCTCGTCGTCACGCACGCTCCGGCCGTTGCCGCCCACCGCGACTGGGGAGCTCGGATGGGGGTTCCGCTGATCGACCTCGACGCGATCATCACGCCGTACGCCGACGCGGGCCGGCTGAACGCCGACGGCCTGCACTGGTGCTGGGACGCCCACGCTGACGTCGGGCGAGCGGTGGCCGCCGCGCTGGCGGACTAGCCCGATGGCAGGATGGCGCCATGCCCGACCTCGTGCGTCGAAGGGCAGCGCGGGTCCTCGTCGTCGACCCCGACGGGCGGTTGCTGCTGATGCACGGCTTCGACCCGCAGAAGCCGTCGGTGGGTTACTGGTTCACGCCCGGAGGCGGTCTCCAGCCCGGCGAGTCCATGGAGCAGGCGGCGGTGCGGGAGATGGGCGAGGAGACTGGCTTCGCAGTGTCGCCCACCGACCTGGGCTCGCCGGTCTGGCACGACGTGACCGTGTTCTCGTTCGAGGGTCGCACCTACGAGCAGTCCCAGGACTACTTCCTGTTGCGGGTGCCGTGCTTCACCGCCGCACCGGTGGCCTTCGAGGCGCACGAGGCGCGCAGTGTGCGCGGCCTCGCCTGGTGGACGCTCGAGTCTTTGGCGGCGACGACCGAGACTTTCCACCCAGCCTGTCTCGTCGGGCTGGTCACGGGGTTGCTCGCCGAGGGTGCGGTGCCAGACATATCGGCGGGGTGACGAGGCTCCGGGTGTGTACGATCGGCGCCATGCACGACGCCGTACGCCCGCTTCTTCCCGAGCCGCGCTGAGCAGAGCACTGCGCAGCGCGGCGACCCCTCGTGGACGGCGAGGGGTCTTTTCTATTTCGGCGCACGATGCACACCCGGGAGACAGTGATGACCGAGACCGTGGGGGACCGCGCGAACGGCGCTGACGGTGCTGACGGAGCTGAGTCTGACGACCGCTACGACGTACACGCGGCCGAGCATCGGTGGCTGGCCGAGTGGGATCGGATCGGGCTCTATCGGGCCGGCGGGGATGACGACCCGCGACCGCGTAAGTACATCCTCGACATGTTCAGCTACCCAAGTGGCGACCTGCACATGGGGCACGCCGAGGTCTACTCCATCGGCGATGTCGGCGCGCGTTACTGGATGATGCGCGGCTACAACGTGATGCACCCGGTGGGCTTCGACTCGTTCGGGCTGCCGGCCGAGAACGCTGCGATCAAGCGAGGGCTTGACCCCGTGGCCTGGACCTATTCCAACATCGAGACCCAGTCGGAGGGCTACCGCAAGTTCGCGGTGAGCTTCGACTGGAGCCGGCAGCTGGCGACCAGTGACCCGGGGTACTACCGGTGGACACAGTGGCTCTTCCTGCGCTTCTTCGAGAAGGGGTTGGCCTACCGCAAGGCTAGTCCGGTCAACTGGTGCCCCAATGACCAGACCGTGCTGGCTAACGAGCAGGTCGTCGCAGGCAAGTGCGAGCGCTGCGGTGCTGAAGTGACGAAGCGCAACCTGACCCAGTGGTATTTCCGCATCACCGACTACGCCGACCGCCTGCTCGACGACATGGTCGAGCTCGAGGGTCATTGGTCCGACCACGTGCTGACGATGCAGCGCAACTGGATCGGCCGGTCGGTCGGTGCGGACGTCGCCTTCGAGATCGAGGACCACGATGCGCCGGTCACGGTCTTCACCACCAGACCAGACACCCTCTTCGGCGCAACGTTCTTCGTCGTCGCGGTCGACAGCGACCTGGCTGCCGAGCTGGCTGCGGGCAGTGAGCACGAAGCGGCGTACCTCGCTTACCGCGAGCAGGTTGCGGGCATCAGCGAGATCGACCGGCAGGCGACGGACCGGCCCAAGACCGGCGTCTTCCTCGGGCGGTACGCCATCAACCCGGTCAACGGCGAGCGTCTGCCGGTCTGGGCGGCCGACTACGTACTGGCCCACTACGGCACTGGCGCCATCATGGCCGTTCCTGCGCACGACCAGCGCGACCTCGACTTCGCCCGCGAGTTCGACCTGTCGGTGCGCCTTGTCGTGGACAGCGGGGTGCCTTCTACCGTCGAGTCGGGCACCGCGATGCCGGGAGATGGCGTCCTGGTCAACAGTGGTGCGTACGACGGACTGCGCAAGGACGAGGCGATCGCGCGTATCACCGCAGATCTTGAGCGGCAGGGCAAGGGCAAGCCGGCGATCAACTTTCGCCTGCGCGACTGGTTGTTGTCGCGGCAGCGCTACTGGGGTGCGCCCATCCCGATCGTGCACTGTGCCGAGTGTGGTGAGGTGGCGGTGCCCGACGACCAGCTGCCGGTCCAGCTGCCGGATCCGACCGCAGTCGACCTCGCTCCCAAGGGAGTCTCGCCGCTGGCCACCGCGCCCGAGTGGCTCAACGTCGCCTGCCCGAAGTGCGGGAGGGACGCGCAGCGCGACTCCGACACGATGGACACGTTCGTTGACTCGAGCTGGTACTTCCTGCGCTACTGCTCGCCGGCGTACGAGGACGGGCCTTTCGACCCGGAGCAGGTACGCCGGTGGATGCCGGTGGCGGAGTACACAGGCGGCAAAGAGCACGCAATCCTGCACCTGCTCTACTCACGCTTCTTCATGAAGGTGCTCTTCGATCTCGGTCTGGTGGACTGCGAGGAGCCGTTCGCGTCTCTCTACAACCAGGGCATGGTCATCATGGCCGGCTCGAAGATGAGCAAGAGCCGCGGCAATCTGGTCAACCTTCAGGACGAGCTGGCCGCGCACGGCACCGACGCGGTGCGCGTCACGATGCTTTTCGCGGGACCGCCCGAGGAGGACATCGACTGGGCTGACGTGTCACCCACCGGCGCGCTCAAGTGGCTCTCCCGGGTGTGGCGTCTCGCTGGCGAGATCGGCAGTGCGCCAGAGGTCGACGAGGCCGAGGACCCGCCGCTGCGCCGTACGACGCACGCGACGATCGCCGAAGTCTCGCGGCTGGTCGAGCATCATCGCTTCAACGTCGCGATCGCCCGGCTGATGGAGCTCACCAACACCTTGCGCAAGTCGGTCGACGCCGGCCATCTCGGGGCACCGTCGGTCAACGAGGCGATGGCCGCGTTGACGACGATGCTCGCGGTCTTCGCGCCGTACACCGCGGAGGAGTGCTGGTCGCGGCTCGGCCACGCGCCGTCGGTGCACCAGCAGAGCTGGCCGGTGCATGACCCGGAGTTGTCTGTCGCCCAACAGGTGACCTGCGTCGTGCAGGTGAACGGCAAGCTCCGCGACCGGATCGAGGTGGCGCCCGACATCGAGGAGGCGCCGCTGCGCGAACTTGCCCTGGCCACCGAGGGCGCTCAGCGGGCGATCGCTGGAGCTACCGTCCGCACCGTCGTCGTACGGCCGCCGAAGCTCGTCAACATCGTCCTCGGCTGAGCTGACCGCCTCGATCGGCCGCTGGCACTCGCCGCTCTGCGTTGTGGGGAGGATTCCGGTCGTTAGAGCGACCGCAATCGTCCCCACAACGTCAGATGACCGCGCTACCGGAGGGGCGGCGGACGCGCACCGCGACCGCGAGACCGAGCGCCGCGGCGGCGAGAGCGAGCCACGGTGCGTTGCCGCCCGTAGCCGGCAGCGGCGCGGGTGCGGGTCGCGGTGCGGGTCGCGGTGCCGGTGCGGGCGCCGGCGCCGGCGCCGGGAGGGGCGCCTTCGTCGTACCCCGCGGGTTCACGTGGTCGAACATGTTCCGCGCGAGCTCGTAGCCGGTGTAGGTCAGCGCATAGTCGGCGACCCCGAAGCGGTGGTCGTTGGCCAGTGTTGGCATCGGCAGCAGCGAGCCGAGCACGCGGACCTGCCCCTGGCCAAGCGGGATTTCGCCGAAGGTGATGTCCGCACCGCCGAGGCGACCCACCACGCGACCGCCGGCTCCTTCGAAAGCATCCGGCGCAATGCTCCACTGCGGGATGGTGACGCCGTTCTCGGCCTCGCCCGGGAGGGAGAAGCCCAGCGGGACCGGCTCGGTCACCTGATGGCGGTTATTGGCCCCTTCGGCGGCTCCCGGCTGGTTGACGTTGGCGGCCAGCGGGTCCTCGTAGGTGACTTCGAGGACTCCTTCGAACTCCCGCTGGAACTCCACATGGCCGGCGTAGACCGCGCCCTCGGTCACCGAGCCGCCCGCCACCACACCCATCAGCTCGAGAGCACTGAGCGCGCCGTCGGTGAGGACCAGGTTGCCGCCCTGCTGGACGAAGGACTTCGCCTTGGCTGCGATCACGCGGTCGGTCTGGATCGCCGTCTTGTCTGCAGCCACTAGCGTGTCGAACTTCGTTAGGTCGACGGCACCAGAGCGGACCTGCTCGGGAGACACCGGGGTGAGCTGGTCCGGGCTCGCGACGAACGGCTTGAGCTCTTCGAAGAAGTCGATGTTCGACGCGTTTACGGCTTTCTGACCCGGGTCGGGCCAGGCCGGCGCGCGAGTGAAGTCGACGAAGAGGCTGATGGGGGTCGGCACTGGCCCCGTGATGCGCACCCGGTAGTCACCGGGCACCGGGAAGTTGAGATCGACCTTCATGCCGGACTGCAGATAGAGGGGCGACTGGTTGAAGTCGCGGACCTGCTCGACCCACTCGCCGTTGTCCATCCGGTCGATGAAGACGCTGAGTGTCGCACCGCCTCCTACCCCTTGGAGGCTGCCGTAAGTCGTCTGCGCCGCGATGCCCCCGTTGTAGAACCCGTCAGCAGGGCCCTTGACCGCGAACTCGTAGGTCGTCGCCCCGCTGCCGGAGTGCGCGAGCGTCGTGGTGAGGTCCTCCTGCGCTTGCAGGCCGGCGGGTGCGACCGGCGACGGGCGAGCGGCCTGGGTCACCCGCTTGGGGTTCGTCAGGTAGGCCGCACGGCCCTTGAACCGGAAGGTCTGGTCCTCGGGTAGAAGAGAGAAGTTGAGCATCGAGTAGATCAGCGACTTGTTGCCGTCGACGTGCAGCTGCTCCGCGGTCTGGATGTAGCAGTTGCCGGTGCCGCAGTTGGCCAGGTGGGACAACGACATCTCGTTGTCGATGCCATCGGCGTCCAGGCCCATCGGAGAGTCGATCCAGTCACCGAAGGCGCCAGTCACCGTGTAGTCGATGGTGTCCCAGATGGTGCCCCACTGGACGCCGTAGATGCGTCCGGTCTCGTCACACTCATCGGTGGTGGGGTCGCCGACGAACGCACATGACGGGGGCTGGTCGTTCGGCTTGATGATCGGGTTCCAGGCCAACCGAGTCTCAGCGTCAGCCCAGGCGCCTTTGGTGAACTGCAGCGTCCTGCGGTCCTTGCCGTAGGGCCGCTGGCTGCCGCCGAGGAGGGTGAAGGAGAACGCCCGGTCGATGAGCTGGCCGTGCAGGTCGATGCCGCCCGTCCACTTGGCTTTGCCGTTGACCTTCGGGCCGATGGCCTGCAGCACCTTGCCGAAGGAGCGGGTCTCCGGCTCCGACCACGGCGTGTAGGCCTTGCGGGTCCAGCCGACCGCGGGCCAGTCGCGGTTCATGTCGACGCCGTTGCCGTTGTAACGCTGGAACGACGGGCTCGCGTTGGTCAGGTCACCGCGACGCCAGCCGTCCGGGTTCGCCAGTACGAAGTAGATGCTCGACTTCCGCAGCACCTCGCCGGTCGGGAGGCTCGTGTCGTCGGTCTCCATCACCGGCTGCTCGGGTGTCGTCGCGCCCCACGTGGCGAGGTCCTCGGCGGCGCGCAGCCCGCCTTCGATGCCGGCGCGCTCGATGCCGTGGATCGACAGCGGGAAGACGAAGTGCTCCTTGGTTTTCTCCGGCACCGAGGACTTCTCATCGGTGATGCGGACGAGGGTGAGCGGCGACTTCGACCGTTCGAGGGTGCTCAGCGGCACGCCGGCTGTCATGCCTTCGCCCTCGGCGGTGTTGAGGATGTCGGGGAAGTCTGACGACAGGTCGTAGATCTCGACGAAGTCCGGGTACCTGCTCTCGAGGTAGTTCAGCCCGCTGATCGCCTCGGCGTACTGGATGAACTGTGTCGCGCGGCAGACCGCGTTGCCCTTCGCGTACGGCGACTCGCCGGGCAGCGCGGACGGTGAGGGGGCGAAGGCCTGCGGGTCGGGGAAGACCCGGCCGCAGACCGTGTAGAGAGCGTCGCTGTCGGCCACCGGAGTGGCCGTCGCCACCCGGTCGGCGCCGACCTTCGGCAGCGGCATCGTCGCCAAGGCGACCGGCAGGAGAAGGATGCTCGCGGAGGCGAGCGATCGACGAGACATCAGCCGACGGGACACAGGCACCTCAGGTCGCTTGGGGTTTTGTCCGATTCTTCTGCACGGAGGCGCCGGACTCCTGCCCAACACGCCGATCGCCTACCCTGCCGTCATGGCCGCCCGCCGCCGCGTCGCCGTTGTCACCGACTCGACCGCCTACCTCCCCCCGGGGGTCGCGGAGAAGTACGGCGTCGAAGTCGTGCCCCTGCAGGTCAGCCTCGGCGGCCGGAAGGCGCTGGAGGGGGTCGATCTCTCGCCCGGTGAGTTCGCGCGCTGGATCAGCGCCCCGGGGCGAGTCGCAGCGACCAGCCAGCCCACGCCCGCGGCGTTTCACGACGCATGGCACCGGTCGGCTGCCGACGGCATTGTCTCGATCCACCTGTCCTCGGGTCTGTCCGGCACCGTATCCGCAGCGGGCGTCGGGGCGACGTCGTACGACGGAGAGGTTCGGGTCGTCGACAGCATGTCCACGGCGATGGGCCTGGGCTTTCCCGTGTTGGCCGCGGCAGAGGCCGCCGCTGTTGGCGCGGACCTCGACGAGGTCGTGGCGGCTGCGGAGCGCGCGGTCACTGGCACTCGGACCTTCTTCTACGTCGACACCCTCGACCACCTCCGGCGAGGAGGTCGAGTCCGCGCGGCTGCGGCGCTCGTGGGGACGGCTCTGTCGGTCAAACCGTTGCTGCACATCAAGGGCGGCCGGATCGACCTGCTCGAGAAGGTGCGCACCTCGGCGAAAGCGATTGCGCGTCTCGAGGAGTTGGTCAGAGCAGAGGCAGGTGACGGACCGGTGGACATCGCGGTCCACCACCTGGCGGCACCCGAGCGCGCGGGGCTGTTGGCGGAGCGGCTGCGCACATCAGTGCCCGGGGTGCAGACGCTGTTCGAGAGCGAGGTGGGAGCGGTCGTCGGGGCGCATGTGGGGCCCGGCTTGCTCGGCGTGGTCGTCCACCGCCGGTGACCGTGCTCGTCCTGGCCGTCGCCGTCGGCTATCTCGTCGGGTCGACCTCACCTGCCTCGATGGTCGCCCGGGCCCGGGGAGTAGACCTGCGCGGTGGCGGCTCGGGCAATCCTGGAGCCACCAACGTGGGCCGGTTGCTGGGCCGCCGGCTCGGGATCGTGGTCGCGGTGCTGGACGTCGCGAAGGGTGCGCTGCCGGCCGCGCTGTTCGGACTGGCCGCTCATGAGGCGGGCTTGGCCGCCGGCGCGGCTGCCGTGGTCGGCCACGTGACCTCGCCGTGGCTGCGGGGCCGCGGCGGCAAGGGGGCGGCGACCGCGGGCGGAGCGATCCTGGGCTCGCACCCACTCTGGGCTGCCGTCGTCATCTGCGTGTGGATCGTCGTCGCGCTGACCACCCGATGGGTTGCACTCGCCTCGATCTGCGCCGCGCTCACCCTGCCCGTGGTCGTGCTGGTCGCCGACCGCACCTGGGTTGAGTTGGCCTGGGCGGCGCCCATCGCCGTCCTCGTAGTCGCGCGCCATCGCCGCAACGTCACGCGGTGGTGGGCGGGCCGCCGTACCAGTGCAGTGCGCTAGTCGGCTGCGTGCGCACCCGCCACGCTCACCTCCGCGGTACGACGGTGACACGCGCCGAGTGTTGCGTCGTACCGCGGAGTCGAACGAGGGCGGAGTCGCCATCCACAGATCGGAGGGTGACGGGGTCACGGCGCACCGCGCGCTCGTAGCGTCGAGAGGTGTCCAACCCTCTTCATCGCCTACGCCGAACGGCACCGCTGGAGCTGGCCACCGAGGCCCGTGACCGGCTGTCCCGGCTGCTCGGCGGCCCGGCCGCGGGCCCAACCGGCCCAAAGACCGACGAAACAGGGGCGGACGAAACAGGCGCGGACAAAACAGGCGCGGACGCCGTGCCCACTGGTCCACTCGGTTCCCCGGTGCTGCTCGACCCGGCCCGGCGGGGCGCGCTCGCGTTGGCCGGCGTCGCACTGCTCGCGACAGTCGTGACTGGCGGGCTGGTGTGGCGGTCGAGACCGCGCCCGGTCACCCTGCTTCCTCCGACGGTGGTGCCCTCGGCCGGGGTCGTTGCCGCCGAGGTCGTGATCGACGTGCAGGGCGCCGTACGCCGACCGGGGCTGGTCACCTTGCCGGGGGGTGCTCGCGTCGCCGACGCGATCGCCGCGGCGGGCGGAATGCGTCCGGGTGCGACGACGGCCGGGCTCAATCTGGCGCGGCGACTCACTGACGGCGAGCAGGTCGTGGTCCTGCCACCTGGCGCCACGCCGGCCCCGTCGGCGAGGAGCGGTGCCGAGTCCGGCGTCGGGTCGGGGAGCCGGCTCGACCTCAACCTCGCCACGCTCGAGCAGCTGGATGCGCTGCCCGGGGTGGGGCCGGTCACCGCGCGGCGGATCCTGGCCTGGCGGGCCGAGCATGGTCGATTCGCCACCGTCGACCAGCTGCGCGAGATCGAAGGCATTGGTGACAAGCGGTTCGAGTCGCTGCGCGAGTTGGTGGTCGTGTGACCGACCTGCGGCTCGTGCCAGCCCTTGTCGCGGCCTGGCTCGGTGCGGTCGCCGGTGCGCGGCTGCCGCGCCCGACCTGGCTCGGTGCCGCTGCCGCGCTGCTCGCCCTGGGCATCACTGCCGCGGTGCGACCCCGGCTGCCCGCCCGATGGGTGGTCGTGGCGGGCTGCGTCTGCGGTGCCGCTTCTCTCGTCGGGGCAGGTAGCCGCGCCGTCGTACGGGCTGATGACCTGCTCGCCCGGCTTGCTGCGCGCGGTGCGGAGGTCTCGCTCGACGTCGTGGTGACCGGTGACCCGGTGACGCTGGACGGCTCGGTGCGCGGCGCACACCGCTTCACCGGCGGGCTCCTGCTGCCGGTGCGAGCGGAGGTGGTCGCGATCGGCGCAGAGGCGACCAGCCTCCGGCATCCGGTGACCCTGCTCGCTCGAGGGGACGGGTGGCTCGGCCGGCTGCCCGGCGAGCGGCTGCGGGTCCAGGCTCGGCTCGCGCCTGCTCGGGAGCATGACCCGGTCGCCGCGGTCGCGCGGGCGCATGGAGCACCGGTACGCCTCGCCCGAGCCGGACCGCTGCAGCGGGTCGCCGGTCGCCTGCGGACCGGCCTACGCGATGCCGCCGACGGTCTTCCGACTGATGCGCGCGGGCTGCTTCCGGGCCTCGTCATCGGCGATACGTCGCGGCTGCCGGACGATCTGCGCGAGGACTTCCGCGTCACCGGCATGACACACCTTGTTGCCGTCAGCGGCTCCAACGCCGCGCTGTTCCTCGCGCTCGCGCTGTTGCTCGCCCGGCGTACCGGCGCCTCCGTCGTGGTCACGGCGGTGATCGGCGGACTCGCTCTCGTCTTCTTCGTGGTGCTGGCCCGCCCGTCCCCGTCCGTGCTGCGTGCGGCGGTGATGGGTGGCATCGGCCTGGTTGCCCTGGTCACGGGCCGGGGTCGAGCCGGCTTCCCGGCGCTGGCCGGCGCGGCGCTGGTGCTCGTGCTCGTCGACCCCGGGCTCGCCCTTTCCGCCGGATTCGCGCTGTCGAGCGCGGCCACCGCCGGGCTCGTGTTGCTGGCACCGAGGTGGCGGGTCCGACTTGCCGCCCGGCTGCCCGAGTGGCTGGCCGATGCCGTTGCCGTCCCTCTGGCCGCGCAAGTTGCCTGCCTCCCTGTGCTTGTCGGTCTCTTCGGTGAGGTCAGCCTCGTCGCCGTGCCAGCCAACTTGCTCGCCATTCCGGCGGTCGGGCTCGCCACGGTGCTCGGCGTGGTCACCGCGCTGCTCGCACCCGTCGCTTTCCCGGTGGCGCGTCTGCTCGCCCTGGTGGCGGCCGCTCCGACACTCTGGTTGGCCTGGGTGGCTCGCACGTTCGCGGCGGTGCCGAATGCCCGGGCGCCGTGGCCCACGGGGCTGCTCGGCGCGCTGTTGATGTGCGCGCTGTTGACGGGGGCGCCGCGAGCCTGGCGACGTCGTACGACGCGCCGGGTGACCGCCACCGCACTCCCGGCCGTGCTGCTCGCCTTGGCCGCCGCTCGCGCCGTCCTCCCAGGATGGCCGCCGCCAGGTTGGCTGCTGGCTGCGTGCGATGTCGGCCAAGGCGACGGGCTCGTCGTACGCGGCCGCTCGGCGGTCCTCGTCGTGGACACGGGCCCCGAGCCCGACGCGATCAGCAGGTGTCTCGACGACCTCGGAGTGGGTGACATCAGCTCGCTCGTGCTGACGCACCTGCACGCCGACCACGTCGAGGGACTGCCGGGCGCACTCGGCGGCCGCGAGGTGGCTGAGATCGTGACTGGACCGCTCGACGAGCCGGTCGAGGAGTGGATCCGGGTACGCCGATGGGCTGGTGACGAGCGGGTCGTGATCCGGCGGGCTGCGGCAGGGGAGCGGTGGGCGGTCGGCGACATCACCGTGACCGTGTTGGGTCCGGCGGCCGCCTACCGCGGGACCGCTTCGGACCCCAACAACTCCTCTCTCGTCCTCGCCGTCGAGGTCGGTGGCACCCGACTGCTCCTGACCGGGGACATTGAGACACCGGCGCAGCAGGCAGTGCTCGCCGCAACGTCCCCGGCGGAGCTGCGGGCCGACGTGCTCAAGACGGCACACCACGGCAGCTCCCGTCAGGTGGAGGGATTTGCGGCCCAAGTCGGGGCGTCGGTCGCCGTGACCTCAGTCGGTGCCGACAACCCTTACGGCCATCCGGCGCAGGCGACCATGTCGGCACTCGATGCCCTAGGACTCCGCAGCTTTCGCACGGATCGGCACGGCGATGTGGTCGTCGGGCGGGGTCGCGCAGGTGAGCTCTTCGCGGCGACCCGTCGGGGTAAACCGGCTGACTTTCCGCCGCGTGGGATGTCGCTGTTCCAGGCGGGGCGGCGGGCGGCCGCACCCGAGCTCTTCTGCCGAACACCGCGGGGTCCACCGTCGTCGCGGCCGTACGCCGGGCAGCGTGCGATCCTTGACGGGTGTCGATGGCGCCGCTGACCCTCATTACCGGTGACGAGGAACTCCTTGTTACCCGCGCACTGTCGACGATCGTCGGCGCGTTCCGCGTCACGGACCCTGACGTCGACGTCTGTGACCACGAGGCGGCGTCGCTCGACCCTGCGACATTGCTGGATCTGGCCACGCCGTCGCTCTTCGGTGAGCAGCGAGTCGTGGTCCTCCGACTCGACGCCAAGCTTGACGACGTGGTGCGGGACGCGGTGCTGGCGTTCCTCGAGCTTGCCGGAGACGGTCTAGCCCTGGTGGTCGTGCACCCGGGTGGCAACACCGGAAAGCGAGTCGTCGATGCCTGCAAGGCCGCCGGCGCCGCATCGATCTCATGCAGCGGGACGAGCGGGCTCAAGAGCACCAAGCTCGCCGACTACCTCCAGACCTTCGTTCGGTCGGAGATGGACTCGCTCGGGCAGCGACTGCCGCCGACCGCGGTCGCCGCACTTGTCGATGCGGTCGGCAGCGACCTGCGGGAGCTGGCCGCAGCCTGCTCGCAGCTCTGCGCCGACACTGGCGGCGCTGTGGACGAGGCTGCGGTACGCCGCTACTTCCGCGGCCGGGCCGAGGTCACCGGGTTTGACCTGGCCGACCGCGCTGCCGAAGGCAACGCGACCGCCGCGCTGGTCGAGCTGCGCATCGCGCTCCAGGGCGGTTTAGACCCTGTGCTCGTGGTGGCCGCTCTCGGTCGCCAATTGCGCGCCGTGGCCCGCGTTGCTTCGGCCGGTCGGGGCACACCCGACGACATCGGCCGACGCCTAGGCTTGCACCCGTTCGCGGTGAAGAAGGCGCAGAAGCAGGCTCGGGGCTGGTCGCCCGAGTCGCTCACTGCCGCGCATGCGGCCGTCGCGATCGCTGACGCCGAGGTCAAAGGCGGCGGCACCGACCCGGCCTTCGCGGTCGAACGCGCTGTACGCCAGGTCGCTGAGCTCGGAGCCGGCCGGTGACGAGCGCTGAGTCCACCCGCCGCCGGCTGCTGAACCGGCCGCTGGCGACTGTGCCTGTCCGGGGCGGCCTGTCCGGTCCGCTCTATCCGAAGCTGTTGCGACTGAAGCACCTGCATCTCTCGGCCTGGCAGCGGGCGGCGCTCGTGGAGGGCTCGATCGCGGTCGGAGCCGTCGCCGCTTTGGCCGACCAGGTGACCGCGTGGACCCCTGTCGTGCTGCCGGTGGCGGTGGCGGCGGTCGTGAAGTTCCACGATGTGCTCACCGGAATCCTCAGCCCACGCGTCGCTGAGCCGCCGCCTACCCCTGAGGTATCGCGGGTCGCCTACGTCGGGGGGCAGCCCGCATTGCCGGCTCTTGTCACTCCGCCCACTCCGGCTGCCGGGCCCGTGCCACCGGAGGTACCTGTGTCGGAGGCGGTGTCTGTGCCCGCGGCGGTGTCTCTGGAGGAGCCGAGTGCTGTGCCGCAGCAGCGTCGCGCGACCGCTCGCGCCGTAGTCTCGCCGGCGCGCGTTCGCGCCGATCTCGACCTGCTGACCGCAGCCGGCCTTGACCGCGCGTTGAACGAGCTCACGCGCCGAGGCGGGTTGGACACGTTCGTGCTCACCTTGGCGGACGCCGGCGAGGTATCGGTCGTGCCGCTGCAGTACGGGCCTGGCGGGCGAAGCGCTGACGACGCCGTCGCGGGCACCCTCGCGAAACTAGCGAATGATCGTCGAAGCCTGCGCGCTGTGGCCGTCGGACGGGACGTCGCGATTCCGGGCAAGGCGCCCGGCGATGCCGTACACCTGGACCTCGAGCACGCCGAGGGGGAGAGGGAGCGGGTGACGGCGACGTACCGGCGGATCGGAGCCGGCGGGCAGGTCGTCGTCGGGGAGCTGACCCGGTTGACCGGTCGGCGCAGTGGCTTGGTACGACGAGTCTTCGGGGCGAGTCCGGACGCTTAGTCAGTGCCAGGCAGTCGGGCGGAGCTTCAGACCTTGCTGACGGCCTTGGCCATCGCCGACTTGCGGTTGGCGGCCTGGTTGGCGTGGATGACGCCCTTGCTCGCTGCCTTGTCGAGCGCGCGAGAGGCGTCCTTGAGAGCGGCGAGGGCGGTCTCGGTGTCTCCGGCGGCGGTGGCCTCGCGGAATCGGCGTACCGACGTCTTGAGCGAGGACTTGACCGCCTTGTTGCGCAGCCGAGCCTTCTCGTTGGTCTTGATCCGCTTGATCTGAGACTTGATGTTCGCCACGCGAAGAAGCCCTCATCGTCGGTCGGGAAGTGGTGGAGCGCGCTCCGGCCAGGAGGCCAGGCAACCTGCAGAGCCTACCAGCGACCGTCGTACGCCGTCCACGCGCGCCCGGGCCGCTGGGGGCCCGCTCGGTCGGCGCAACGTCCTCATGACTCGCCCATGGCTCAGTTGACTCGCCTCTAGCGCCGGCAGCCGAGGCGTCTGAGCCAATCGTGGCCGAGCAGACATGGTGTGCACGGTAGGCCGCGGCCGACATGGGATGATCCCGCTGGAGTCCCCTAGCCCCGAACGAGGCCTAACGGCGTGCCCGCCACCGACCCGTCGATCATTCGCAACTTCTGCATCATCGCCCACATCGACCACGGCAAGTCGACGCTGGCCGACCGCATGCTGGAGATGACCGGCGTCATCGACGCGCGCAACATGCGGGCGCAGTACCTCGACCGGATGGACATCGAGCGCGAGCGCGGCATCACCATCAAGGCGCAGAACGTGCGTCTGCCCTGGACCGTCGACGGTTCGGCGTACGTCCTCGACCTCATCGACACGCCGGGCCACGTCGACTTCACCTATGAGGTGTCCCGGTCACTCGCCGCCTGCGAGGGCGCGGTGCTCATCGTCGACGCGGCTCAAGGCATCGAGGCGCAGACCCTGGCCAACCTCTACCTCGCGATCGAGAACGACCTCACGATCATCCCCGTCCTCAACAAGATCGACCTGCCGGCAGCGCAACCCGACAAGTACGCCGCCGAGCTGTCGAAGATCATCGGCTGCACCCCCGACGACGTCCTGCGTATCAGCGCCAAGACGGGTGAGGGGGTGCGGCATCTCCTCGACGAGATCGTCCGGCTGGTGCCGGCCCCGACCGGTAACCCGGACGGTCCCCTGCGAGCGATGATCTTCGACAGCGTGTACGACGCCTACCGCGGCGTCATCACCTATGTGCGCGTCGTCGACGGTCAGCTCACGACGCGCGAGCGCTGCCTGATGATGTCGACCGGTGCCTCGCACGAGACCCTCGAGGTCGGCGTGATCTCGCCGGAGCCCACGAAGACCGATGTGCTCTCTGTCGGCGAGGTCGGCTATGTCATCCCTGGCGTCAAGAACGTCCGACAGGCCCGCGTCGGCGACACGATCACCGCGTCGAGCCGACAGGCGCACGTGCCGTTGCACGGCTACCGCGACCCCAAACCGATGGTCTTCTCCGGGCTCTACCCGATGGATGGCAGCGACTATCCGGTGCTGCGTGAGGCGCTGGACAAGCTGCAGCTCAATGACGCCGCGCTCGTCTACGAGCCGGAGACATCGGTGGCTCTGGGCTTCGGGTTCCGCTGCGGATTCCTCGGCCTTCTGCATATGGAGATCGTCCGCGAGCGCCTCGAGCGGGAGTTCAACCTCTCGCTCATCTCCACCGCGCCCAACGTCGTCTACCGCGTCGTGATGGAGAACGGCGACGACATCATCGTCACCAACCCGAGTGAGATGCCGGGTGGCAAGGTCGAGGAGATCTACGAGCCCGTGGTGAAGTCGATGGTGCTGGCGCCCAGCGACTTCGTCGGCACGATCATGGAGCTCTGCCAGAGCCGGCGCGGCACCCTGCTCGGCATGGAATACCTCTCCGAGGACCGTGTCGAGCTCCGCTACACACTGCCGCTCGGCGAGATCATCTTCGACTTCTTCGATGCGCTGAAGTCGCGCACCCGCGGCTACGCGTCACTCGACTACGAGCCGGCCGGTGAGCAGGCGGCCGATCTGGTGAAGGTCGACATCCTGCTGCAGGGCGAGGCCGTCGACGCGTTCAGCGCGATCGTCCACAAGGACAAGGCCTACGCCTACGGCACCGCGATGACCAGCAAGCTGCGCGAGCTCATCCCTCGCCAGCAGTTTGAAGTACCGATCCAGGCCGCGATCGGGTCTCGGGTCATCGCCCGCGAGAACATCCGGGCGATCCGCAAGGACGTGCTCGCCAAGTGCTACGGCGGCGACATCACCCGCAAGCGCAAGCTGCTGGAGAAGCAGAAGGAGGGCAAGAAGCGCATGAAGATGGTGGGTCGCGTCGAGGTCCCCCAGGAGGCGTTCATCGCCGCGCTGTCCACGGGCGAGGAGAAGGCCAAGTAGCCCGCTTCCTGCCGGGCGCTGGGGTGAGTCATGCCACAGCGCACGATCGTCCGTGGGCGATCGGTGACTAGCCCGATCGGGCTACCCTCGGACCAGCCCTGCGCCTCCCAGCCTGCTTCCCCCCTTACACCGATCGGTGCTCTGACCCGTGTCCCGGATCCACCCTGCTCGGCGCCGACGTACGTTCGTGACCACCGTCCTGGCCACCTGCACCTCGCTGCTCGTCCCCCTGTCAATGGCTGAGGCCAACACCGTGTCCCCGGCGGGTGACCGCGGCGTCTGGAAGCAGACCCTGCGCGAGGACTTCAACGGCGCCCTCAACCGCAGCCGCTGGGGGACCTACGACGGACTCCCGGGCGAGCACGGGGTCTGGAAGGCCAACCACGTCGAGATGCACGGCGGGCAGGCGTGGATCCACGGCTACCGCGAGGGCACGAGGTTCGTGACCAGCGGGATGATGCTCACCAGCCTCCCGCAG
>JBKJUS010000139.1:0-8980 GCA_046590575.1 Mycobacteriales bacterium
TGCTCGGCACCGATTACGTCGACCTCTGGCTCATTCACTGGCCTCCGGCGGAGGGCGCGGGCCGTGACATCTGGTCGGCGTTTGCGACGGCTCAGGCGCAGGGTCTGGTTCGCGACATCGGGGTCAGCAACTACAGCCTCGACCAGCTCGACGAGCTCGCCGCCTCTGGTCCGAAGCCTGCGGTCAACCAGATCCGATGGAGTCCCAAGCTCTTCGACCAGTCTCACCAGGACGGCCATCGCAGCCGCGGCGTGGTGCTGGAGGGATACAGCGCACTGCGTGGTGGGACGCTGGAGCATCCCGTCATTGTGGACATCGCCAAGCGCAGCGGTCGCACTCCGGCCCAGGTGATCATCCGCTGGCACCTCCAGCACGAGGTGGTCGCGATTCCGAAGTCACAAGTGCGAGAGCGCATCGTCTCTAACGCCGATGTAGCCGGCTTCGAGCTCTCCGCTATGGACATGGCTGCTCTCGACGGGCTCGGCGCCGCGAGCTGACGGCCGCCGTTGTCGGCCCGACACCAAGTCGCTGGGATCCCTTGCGGCCCTCGACCTAGTGCTTGGGTCGATCAGTCGAGCCGGCCGTCGTGCACCCGGTCGGCGTCCTCCGTCCGGGAGTAGTCGCCGCCCCGGCTACCGGATAGGCCGCGCCGGCCCTCGATGACCAGGGAGGCTGCGGGCTCATGTGTCGTAGATGACACGCCAGCCCGCAGCTCTGGACGCGACCGCGATCAGACTGCGTCGCTGAACCCGGCTATCAACGCGCTCGGCGTAGGCGCCGCCCTGGCCTGCGGTCGGTCACCGTACCGTCGACGACCACGAGCTCGCCGTTGACCGCGATATGGCGGATCCCCACGGCGAGGCTGTGCGGGTTGTCGTACGTCGCGGTGTCGATGACCTTCCGCGCGGTGTCCGACGCACCCGATCCATCGACCTGCAGTGACCCCCAGGCGTGACTCAGCACATTGATGAAGCCGGGGCACACTGCCAGACCGGTCGCATCGACGGCGGGGGCATCGACGTGCTCATCGATGTCACCGATTCCGACGATGCGATCGCCATCGATTGCCACATCGGCGCGTCGTCCAGCACTGCCGGTGCCGTCGAAGACCGTCCCGCCGCGGATCACCAATGACGTTGGCATTAAGCCGGCTCAGGTCGTGAGGTGTTGCGCGGCGAGCTCGGCATACAGCGCAGCGCCGTCGGCGAGCACGGAGTCGTCGAAGGCCGCCAGCGGCGAATGGTTGAAGGGCGCTGTCGCGGGGTCGGCACCGGGCATCGTCGCGCCGAGGAAGACCATCGCGCCAGGTACGGCGTCGAGCACGCGTGAGTAGTCCTCCGAACCGGTCAGCGGATGAGGCAGCTCGGCGAACCGCTCCTCGCCGAAGCGTTCGCGGACGACGTCGCCGACCACGCCGGCCTGCGTGACGTCATTAGTGGTGAGCGGGAAGAGTTCCTCGGCCACGACATCGACGTCCACGCCATGCGCAGCAGCGACTCCCCGCACGACCTCCACCGACTCGGCGAGCAGCCGGGCCTGTGCGACGGGCGAGAAAGATCGCAGCGTCGCCTCGAAGAACGCGTCGTCAGGGATCACGTTGTGCGCTGTGCCGGATTGGAAGACTCCAACCGTCAGCACTACCGGGTCGAAGACGTCAAAGCGCCGTGTGACGAACGTCTGCAGCGCCGTGACCATTGCGCAGGCCGCGGGAACCGGATCCTTGGCGCGGTGCGGCGCCGACCCATGGCCGCCCGCGCCACGCACCGTCACCTGCAGCTTCCCGGCCGCGGCCATCAGTGGGCCCGGACGGGTCGCGAACACTCCGGACGGCAGCATGGCCGAGGTGACGTGCAGGGCGTACGTCGCATCGGCGCGGCGACCGGCGGCGTCGAGCACGCCCTCGTCAATCATCCGGCCGGCGCCGTCGTAGCCTTCCTCGCCGGGCTGGAACATGAAGACGACATCACCGGCCAGCTCGTCCCTCCGCGCGGCCAGGGCCCGGGCCGCGCCGATCAGCATCGTCGTGTGCAGGTCGTGGCCGCAGGCATGCATCGTCGGGCCGGTGGCAGAGAAGTCGACCCCGGTGCGCTCGACGACGGGCAGCGCGTCCATGTCGCCGCGCAGCAGCACGACGGGACCTGCGGCTCCGCCCCGCAGCACGGCGGTGACCGACGTCGTCGCCGTACCCGTGCTCACCTCCAGCGGCAGCCCGTCCAGCGCGGCGAGCACCCGCTCCTGGGTGCGCGGGATCTGCAACCCGACCTCGGGGATGCGGTGCAATGCGCGACGAAGGTCGACGAGGTCAGGCTGCTGGTCCGCTGTGTCGATTCTCATGACGCCACGCTACGGCAGCCGTCGCGCTTGACATACTCCAGCCCGCTGAAGGCCATCGCGAGATCTGAGGCGCTGAGCCGGCTTGAACGGGCGACCTCGAGGAGGTCGCCGATGACAGCACCGACGACTGACTTGACCACCGTGACGGGCTGTCGCCGGACGCGCCGGACGCGCCGGTCGTCGCCGCGAGCACGCGCGTCAGGGCACGTAGGGCTTGGAGATGTAACGCATGCACGCGCACGCGTCGTCGAATCGGGCAGCGCGCACCAACTCGATGCCGTCGTGGCGGCCCGGCGCGAGACGCGTGCCGTAGGTCAGCGGCGAGCCGAAGCTCGTGCCGAGGCCCTCGGCCGACCGGATCGCGCCCGCGAGGGTCGGCACGGTCGCGCGTTTCAGGATGGTTTCTAGGAACCAGACAAATTCGCAGAACCCGGCCGCAGTGGCTCGCTTCTGCTCGTCGGCAACCGAGAGGCCCCTCGTCGTCATGAGGGCGAAGCATCGCTCGCGGTGCTGGTTGAGGGCGATGCCGTCGTCCTGCGACGCCTGATAGTCGCCGTAGTCAGTGGCCAGCATCCCGGACTGCTGCTGGGGCGGGAAGTTCGGGTTGCCCGGGAAGTTGTTGGCGTTGAAGCCGTAGCGGGGCCGGTAGCTCTGCGACTCCGCCGTCTGCAGGAAGAGCAGGGTCAGCGCGCCGCCGCGGAAGACGCCGGCCGGCCCGTCCTGGATGAGTACGTGGTCGATACCTTCGGACTGGAACCTCAGAACCGCCGAGCTGATCGCCGCGCTGGCCTCGCCGATCGAGCCGGCGTCCGACGGTATGGCCACCCACGCCGTCTCCTCGAGGGGGATCCCCTGGCGCTTCAGCGCCGGCAGGTAGCCCTTGTCGTAGGCGTAGCGGAAGTTGGGGTCGTCCCAGCTGATCAACCCGACCTTGCCGCTGGGCCAGCGCGGCTCCGGCTTGAAGAAGCCGATCCGGCCTAGGCCGTCGACGCTGGTCTGGCCGAGCCGCTCGAAGCGGATCCCCGACACGTCGACGAGATGTGGGTTGCGTTGGTAGATAGGTCCGGTCGAGCTGCCGCCGTTAGTGGCGAGCACCCCGGCCTTGCGAGTGCACTCCAGCATGATCTCCCCGCCGCCGCCGTAGACGGCGAAGACCTTGTTGTCCTTGGTCCACTTGTCACAGGCCGCCTGCTGCTGCTGCTCCACCGGCTCGTTCGATGCCGCACGGAACTCGTGAAAGATGACTTCCAGCTTGCGGCCGAGGATGCCGCCGCGCTTGTTGAGGTCGTCGAGGACGGCGGCCCAGTAGTCCCGTTCGTCACCAGAGTCGGCGTCGGCGCCGAGCGCGGCGTTGCCCGCCGCAGCGTCGGAGTTGTACGGCGCCCCGAAGAAGATTTTCGTGGCGGTGATGCCAGGTCCCACTGCACCACTGGTCGAGCTGGTGCCGCTCCTTCCGACGTTCGTGCCGGCCGATGCGCCACTCGTTCCGCTCGATCCGCTCGACCCACCGGAGCCGGTCGAGCCCGACCCGGACCCGCCGAACCCGGAGCTGCTAGAGCCTGACCCCGGGCTCTCCCCGAAGCCCGCGGATTCGGGTACGCCGACAGCCGTGCCTCCACCGAACTCATTGGCGGCGCCCTGGCCCGCGCCGGCATCCCCGGGTGCGACAGCCAGGCCCCCATCCACAGCGCCGCCGCTGCCCGGACGCGCCGCGACAGTGGAGCCGCAGGCCGAGAGGGCGACGATCGACGCGACGGCCGCGCTTACGCGACGGAACCGGAACCTGCTCACCATGGGGACCTCCTTGGAGCATTCTCTTCCCTGTCTTCGACGCTGGTGTTGGTGCGCCTGCACGACGGACGCTCGGACCGTTCGGCCGGTGCGACGAGGAGCGGCGCAGCCGCAGGGATCAGGATGTGTCCCACAGTCCATTCATGGAGGGTTCACGTGACGGCAGTCGACATATCGCGTTGGCAGGAGCGACTCGACGCGCTCGCTGAGAAGCACGGCGTGGTGGGTGCCACCTTCGCCATCTCGCACGGGGACGACTTCGGAGCGGCCGTGAGCGGCGTGCTCAACACGCGCACCGGCCAGCCGGCGACGACCGAGAGCCTTTTCCAGATCGGCTCGATCACCAAGGTCTTCACAGCAACGTTGGTGATGCAACTGGTCGAGGAGGGGATGGTCGACCTCGACGCGCCGGTCATCACCTACCTGCCGGACTTCAAGGTCCGAGACGCCGAGGTCACCCGCACCGTCACGGTCCGGCACCTGCTGACCCACACCAGCGGGATCGACGGAGACCTCTTCCTCGACACCGGCCGAGGTGACGACGCAGTCGAGCGCTATGTCGCCGCGTTAGCCGACCTCGGCCAGAACCACCCGCTCGGCGCGACGATGAGCTACTGCAACTCTGGCTACATCGCGCTCGGCCGCCTGGTGGAGGTGCTGCGGGAGACCACGTGGGACGCCGTGCTGCGGGAGCGCCTGCTCGCTCCACTCGGCCTGACGAGCGCCGGCACGCTGCCCGAGGAGGCGCTGCTCTACGGGGCTGCGACCGGGCACTTGCAGCCACCCGGCCTGCCCGAACCGATGGTCACCCCGCAATGGGGCATCTTCCGGTCCTGCGGTCCGGCCGGGCTGATCCACATGACGGCGACCGACCTGCTCGCCTTCGCCCGGCTGCACCTGGCCGGCGGTACGACGACCGACGGCACCCGGCTGTTCTCTGAGGAGTCGGCCGCAGCGATGCTCGAGCCGCACGTCGCCATACCCGACCCGTGGACCCTCGGCAGTCACTGGGGCCTCGGCTGGATCCTGATGGAGTGGGGTGGTCGGGCGGTCTATGGCCACGACGGTGCGACGCTCGGTCAGGGCGGCTTTCTCCGGGTGCTGCCGGACAGCGGTCTTGCGGTGGCGCTGCTCGCCAACGGCGGCCACATGCGCGAGCTCTTCACGGACCTGTTCACCGAGGTGTTCGCCGAGCTCGCCGGCTGCGAGATGATCCGATCGCCGGAGCCGGACCCCGACCTGACCTACGACGCGGCGCGCTACACCGGGCGTTATGCGCGCGAGGGCGTCAGCATGGACGTCGCCGACGGCGCCAACGGGCTCACGCTTACCGCGACGTCGACCGGTGCGCTCGCCGAGGCCATGGAGCAGGAGCCGCAGGTCATGACGCTGCAGCCATGTCTGCCGGACGTTTTCCTCGCTCAGGGACCGGGCTCGGAGGCCTATATCCCCGCGGTGTTCTTCACCCTGGACGACGGCAGCCGATACCTGCACCTCGGTGCGCGGTCCACTCCGCTGCGCGGCTAGCGGGTGACCCAGCCGTGGCCGGACAGCACGCGGTACGGCGTCCGCGGTGCCGTCTGCAGCGTCGACCAGCTGGCCAGCTCGGCGGGCATCGCGGTGCTGCGCGACGGCGGCAGTGCCGCTGATGCGGCCGTCGCCACCAGTGCTGTGCTGGCCGTTACCACCCAGCACATGTGCGGCGCCGGCGGTGACCTGCTCGCCGTCGTTCAGCCCCCGGGCGACGCTGCGCCCCGGGCGCTGCTCGGCGTCGGCCGGGCCGGGTCGGGCAGCGATGCCGCGCGGCTGCGCGCCGAAGGCCACGTCCGGATGCCGTTTCGCGGTGACATCCGCACCGTCACGGTGCCGGGCTGTGTCGACGGCTGGCTGGCGCTGCACGAAGAGCACGGCCGGCTGCCGCTCGAGCGGGTCCTGGCATCGGCGGTCGACTACGCCGAGCACGGCTTCCCGCTGTCCCCACTTCTCGCGGCGGCCCTGCCGCGGGTCGCCGGGGTTGCCGGCGGCGAGGAACTGGTCGGTGAGGGACCCGCCGCAGCGGGTGACCTGAGACGTCGCCCCTCGCTCGGCCGTGCGCTGGCGGCCATCGCGAAGGACGGTCGAGCTGCGTGGTACGGCGGCGACTTCGGCCGAGGGCTGATCGCGCTGGGCGCCGGCCTCTTCACCGAGTCAGACCTGGCGAGATCGCAGGCGGAGTGGGTGACCCCGTCGGCCTTGCGTATCGGGTCACGGACCCTGCTCTCGACCCCGCCGCCGACCCAGGGCTACCTGGTGTTGACGAGTGCCTACGTCGCCGAGGCGATCGGAGCGCTCGGCGCGACCTCCCTCGAGGACCCGCACCTGCTCGTCGAGGCCGCGCGTGTCGCCGGGCATGATCGGATCGCCCGGCTGGCCGACGGTGCGTCCGCGGACGACCTGCTCGACGCGGCTGAGCTCGACCGACGGGGTGCGCGCGTGTCGTCGACGGCCGCACTCGACCTGAGGACCATGGTGGAGGGCGGCGGCACGATCTACCTCTGCGCCGCGGACTCCGACGGCATGGTCGTGTCGTTGTCCCAGTCCAACGCGTCGGGCTTCGGCTCCGATCTCGCGGTGCC
Source organism: Mycobacteriales bacterium (assembly GCA_046590575.1). Taxonomy (GTDB): domain Bacteria; phylum Actinomycetota; class Actinomycetes; order BP-191; family BP-191; genus DATLNF01. The sequence continues at coordinate 6,741 of JBKJUS010000139.1, forward strand.
GGCCGTCGGGGTCTTCCTGCACAACCGCGGGCTGGGCTTCTCGCTGCAGCCCGGTCATCCGGCCGAGCTCCGGCCCGGAGCCCGGCCGCCGCACACACTGTGCCCGTCGATGCTCTACGCCGACGGCGACGTCACCGCGCTCGGCACGATGGGTGGGGACGGGCAGCCACAGATTCTGCTGCAGCTGCTGGCCGGGTTGGCTGCCGGGCGCACGCCGGCACAGGCCCTCGACCTGCCGCGGTGGTCCTTCGTCGGTCCGCGTCAGGATGGCTTTGACTCGTGGGAGCCCTGGCCCGACGGCGCCGTCGTACCGTCGATCGCGATGGAGGCGCATGCCCCACTGGGTTGGGAGGAGGCGCTGACCTCGCGCGGGCACCGGGTCACGCGCGCGGCGCCGGGCGCTGGGTTCGGTCACGCGCATCTGCTCGTACGACGCTCCGACGGCGTGATGGCCGCAGCGAGTGACCCGCGAGCGGCGACCGGCGACGCGCAGTGCTACTGACATAAACCGTGACCCGAGGGGATGACTCGATGCATGACCTGGTGCTCCGAGGTGGGCGCGTCGTCGACCCCGCCTGCGGGGTGGACGTTGTCGCCGACGTAGCAGTCGACAGCGGCCGGATCTCGGCGGTCGCCACCGGACCGCTCGACGGCGCGGTCGTGCTTGACGCCACTGGTCACGTCGTCGCGCCTGGGTTCATCGACCTGCACAGTCATGTGCATGGCATCGCCGGCATGCGACTGCAGGCCTTCGACGGCGTGACAACAGCGGTCGACCTCGAGGCGGGCACGGCTCCCGTCTCGACGACGTACGCCGAAGCAGCTGCCGCAGGCCGCCCTTTGCACTACGGCTTCTCCGCGTCGTGGGCGGCGCTGCGGATGCAGGTGCTCGGCGGTTGGCCGGCCACCGGCCGCTTCGTGGACGGGCTGACGCACCTCGGCGAGCCGGCCTGGCAACGGGCGGCGACCCCGCTTGAGCGCGACACGCTTCTTGGGCTGCTCGACGACGAGCTCGGCGCCGGCGCCCTCGGCGTCGGCGTCATCGTCGGCTACGCACCCGGCACCGACCCGGACGAGTACCTGCGAGTCGCCCGGGTCGCAGCCCGAGCCGGCCGGCCGGTCTACACGCACACCCGAGATCTCATCGAGATCACTCCCGATATAGCGATCGACGGCGCGGCGGAGGTCATGCGGGCGGCGGCCGAGACTGGTGCGCACATGCACTTCTGCCACGTCAACAGCACCTCGACTCGCTACGTCGACCGGGTGCTCCGGCTGGTCGAACGGTGTCGGGCTGAAGGCGGGACGGTGACCACGGAGGCGTACCCCTACGGCGCCGGCATGACCGGCATCGGCGCGGCGTTCCTCGCACCGGAGCTCCTCTCGGCGCGAGGGCTGACGCCGCAGTCACTGACCTACGTCCCGACCGGCGAGCGCGTCGCCGACGCCTCCCGACTCGTCGCGTTGCGGGCGAGCGATCCTGGTGGACTGGCGATCGTCGACTTCCTCGACGAGGACGATCCGGCCGACCTCGAGACCCTGCTCCGGCCGCTCGCGTTCGCCGGGGCGTGCATCGCCAGCGACGCCATGCCGCTGACCTGGCTCGGCGTCCCGCCGGTCGACTCGGCATGGCCCCTGCCACCGGCGGCGGTGACCCACCCGAGAACAGCCGGGACGTTCGCCCGGTCCTACCGGCGGCTGGTGCGCGAGCGATCAGCGCTGGACGTGGCCGAGTTCGTCCGCCGGGCGAGCGTGCTCCCCGCAGAGGTCCTCGCGGTCGCCGCCCCCGGCTGTGTGAAGGGCACGCTGCGCGTTGGCGCAGATGCCGACATCGTCGTCTTCGACCCGCTCATCTACACCGATCAGGCGACGTACGCCGAGAGCACGCGGCCTTCGACCGGCGTACGCCATCTCCTCGTCGCCGGCACTCCGGTCATCGCCGAGGCCGCCCTCGACATGGACGCGCTGCCGGGGCGACCGGTTCGCGCCTGACCGTCTCGGCCGTTCCTCCGCGCCGTACAGCGCGGGTGACGGTGCTAGCGAACCTTCGTGGCCATCCGCCCGCCGATGTGCAGTGCGACGACCTCGCCCTGCTCGTCGCGAGCGAAGTACCCACGCATCCCCTCGGCATCGTGGCCGGCGACGGCGACCACTACATCGTCCCCACCGGCCCCGGGAAGGGGATGCGTGGGTACTTCGCTCGCGACGAGCAGGGCGAGGTCGTCGCACTGCACATCGGC
>JBKJUS010000147.1:0-13944 GCA_046590575.1 Mycobacteriales bacterium
GTGGCGGGGCGGCGGCGGGGCGGGCCGGCGGGACGGGGCGCTAGGGGGACGTACGCCGCGGCCGTTACGCTCGGGTCATGCCCAAGAAGACTGCTGAGCCTGCTGACTTCGTCGCGCGGATGTCCGCGGCGTACGCCACCGACGGACCTGCGGTGCAGCTCGGCCGCGCCGTCGTGGGCGGTACGACGCAGCCCGACGCGCTGATCCAACTGCCCGCAGCGATGTGCAACCGGCACGGTCTCATCGCGGGCGCGACCGGCACCGGCAAGACCAAGACGCTGCAGCTGATGGCCGAGCAGCTGTCGGCGATCGGCGTACCCGTCTTCGCTGCTGACGTGAAGGGCGACCTCTCCGGAGTCTCGAAGCCGGGCGAGGCGAGCGAGCGGGTGGCCAAGCGCTCGGCCGAGCTGCGCCACGACTGGAAGGCCGCGGGACACCCGGTCGAGTTCCTGTCCCTTGGCGGGCTGGGTCCGGGCGTGCCCATCCGGGCGGCGGTTTCCTCGTTCGGCCCGCAGCTGCTGGGCAAGATCTTCGGCGCCAACGACGTACAGACGTCGTCGCTGAGCCTGGTCTTCCATTACGCCGACCAGGCCGGCCTCGCTCTGCTCGACCTGGCCGACCTTCGCGCCGTGCTGCAGTACCTGACCAGCGACGACGGCAAGGCCGAGCTCACCGCACTCGGCGGACTGTCCAAGGCCACCGCGGGCGTGCTGCTGCGCGAGATCATCGAGCTCGAGCAGCAGGGCGTCGACGACTTCTTCGGCGAGCCGGAGCTCGACGTCGCGGACCTGATGCGCACCGACTCCGAGGGTCGCGGCATCATCAGCTGCCTGGAGCTCGCGGCGGTCAACGACAAGCCGAAACTGTTCTCCACCTTCCTGATGTGGCTGCTGGCGGAGCTCTTCGAGCAGCTGCCCGAAGTGGGTGACCTCGACAAACCCAAGCTGGTGTTCTTCTTCGACGAGGCGCACCTCCTCTTCGACGGTGCGTCGCCCGAGCTACGCAACCAGGTCGCCCAGACGGTGCGACTCATCCGGTCCAAGGGCGTCGGCGTCTTCTTCGTCACACAACTCCCGGACGACGTGCCGGACGAGGTGCTCGCCCAGCTCGGCAACCGGATCCAGCACGCCCTGCGCGCCTTCACGCCGCGCGACGCCAAGGCGCTCAAGGCCGCAGTGACGACATACCCAAACACCGACGACTACGACCTGGCCGAGGACCTCACCCAGCTGGGCACTGGCGAGGCGTTCGTCACGATCCTGTCCGAACGCGGCGCACCGACGCCGGTGGTCTGGACCAAGCTGCACGCGCCGTCCTCGCTGATGGCCGCGGTGCCGACCGACGAGGTCGACGCGGCCGCCAAGGCGAGCTCGCTGTGGTCGACGTACGCCGAGGAGATCGACCGCGAGTCAGCCCGCGAGAAGTTGGCCGCCAAGACTGCCGTCACGCCGAATGCCGACGAGCCGGTCGAGGTACGGCTGCCCCCGCAGCCAAAGGGCCGTAAGCAGGACGACAACGCCGTCGCCGGCTACCTCAAGTCGCGCGAAGGGCGGGCCATGGCCAACACCGTCATACGCGGCATCTTCGGCATGCTCAAAAAGCACCGCTGACCCACCGCGTGGCGCACCTCTCACCCCCACTCCCTTGCGACTTCACCCACTGAATCCACCTGAATTGGCCAAAAATAGCCGCCCGCCGGTGGTTTTACTGGGTGAAGTCGTAAGGGTGGGGTGAAGTCGCAAGGGGGGGGTCGGTCAGACGGCGTCGGGGACATCGCGAGAGCTGCCGCGGCCGAAGATCCGGTAGTAGAGGTAGGCACCCGCCTCCCGCACGATGTAGCGCGCCTCGATGGCGCGGCTCTGCACCACCGGACCGGTGCGGGCCGGCGAAGTGCTCGCCTCGAAGCCGAGGTCCGTTGCGATACGCCGGGACCGCAGGCTGTGCCACGGGTCGGTGACCAGCACCACTGAACTGACGTCGACCAGGGCCCGGGAGACCGCCTCGAGGCTCTCGGCTGTGTCGGTCCCCTCCCCCACCGCCTGCACGGCAGACGCTGGCACACCTCGCTGACGAAGGAATCGGGCGCCCGCCTCGGCCTCGGTAAAGCGGTCTCCGGGCCGGCCACCGCCGACGGTGACGATCCGGGGGGCCACCTTCTGGTCGTAGAGCGTCTGTGCCTGCCGTAGGCGCGCCTTGAAGATCGCCGAGGGCCGGCCGTCGAATTGCGACGCGCCGAGCACGACGATCGCCTCGACGCGACCGCGGTCGTCGATGCGCGCCACCTGCCAGACCCGAAAGGCGGTGACGCTGACTCCGAATGCCGCGAGCACGGCCACTGCAGCCACCACCCGGAGCACCCACCGAAGCGGCCCGCGTCGAGTGCGGGCACGTGGCGCCGTACGACGGCGTGGGCGGCTGGGCATCTGGGCCAACCTACCGGCAGGAGATCCACGCGTCGGGCTCGAAGTAGTGCCTACCTAGCCACCCATCGTCACTGTGCGTCGCCTTCGTCGTTAGAGGCACAACGACGCCTCCCTCCCAGAAGGACCTATCCATGAAGCGCATCGCCTCGCTCGTCGCACTGACCGGCCTGGTTGTCGTCCCGGCGGTCAGCGACGCCGCTCCCGCACCCAAGCGGGTCGAGCGCACGGTGACCCTGTCTTACCAGGGGCCTTGCGACGCGGGCATCGCCGGCCTCCACGGCGGGCCCGCAACGTGTCCCACAGCGGCGCAGCTGGCTGAGCTGGTCAAGAAGGGCGAGGCCTACATCTCCTTCAAGGCGGTCGACGCCACCGGCCAGAAGATCGGCCTCCGCTTCTACAACACCGCTGACTTCCCCGGCACTGTGACGAGCTACTGCGGCGGCTCCGCCAAGGCCCTCAAGGTCAAGGCCGGCCAGGAGATGGCCGTCAAGACCTCGGTCGACCCGACGTGCGGCGGCGTGCCCACCACCGGCACGCTCACGATGGTGCTCAGCAACCTGCCGTAGCACCCCGCACCAACCCAGATCTGACGAAGCCGCTCCGGACCTCCCGCCCGGAGCGGCTTCGTGCTGTGCGCGCTGCGTACGGCGACTAGCGGGTGTCGCTGCCGCCGGACTCGAGCGCCGCGCGACCCGCCTCGAGCCGCGCGACCGGCACCCGGAATGGTGAGCAGCTGACGTAGTCCAGGCCAACTTCGTGGCAGAAGTGCACGGAGTCCGGGTCGCCGCCGTGCTCGCCGCAGATGCCCAGCTTGAGCCCGGGCTTGGCCGCCCGGCCCTCCTCGCAGGACATCCGCACCAGCCGGCCGATGCCTTCGCGATCGAGCGTCTCGAACGGGCTGACGCCGAAGATGCCGAGGTCGAGGTAACGGCTGAAGAATGCCGCCTCCACGTCGTCGCGACTGAAGCCCCAGCCCATCTGCGTCAGGTCGTTGGTGCCGAACGAGAAGAAGTCCGCAACCTCCGCGATCTGTCCCGAGGTGAGCGCCGCCCGAGGCACCTCGATCATGGTGCCGATCAGCACGCCGGCAACCGTCGTACCGCGCTCGCGCCAGACGTCGGCTAACACACCCTCAGACTCTTCGCGGATCACCTCGAGCTCCTGGACCGCGCCGACCAGCGGCACCATGATCTCGACCCGAGGATCGCCACCGGCGAGCGCGCGGATCGCCGCGGCTTCCGCGATCGCGCGCACCTGCAGGGCGAAAAGACCGGGTACGACGAGGCCGAGCCGCACGCCGCGCAGACCGAGCATCGGGTTGGACTCGTGCAGCCGGCGTACGGCGTCGAGCAGCGCCCGCCTCGGCTCGATCCCGTCGGTCTTGCCGGTCGCCTCGGCGACTGCGACCTCGACCGCGAGCTCCTCCATCGACGGCAGGAACTCGTGCAGCGGCGGGTCGAGCAGCCGGACCGTGACCGGCAGTCCGTCCATGGCCTCGAAGATGCCGACGAAGTCGGCCCGCTGCATCGGCAGCAGCGCGTCGAGCGCGGCCTTCCGCTCGTCATCTGTGTCGGCCAGGATGAGGTCCTCGACGAGCTGGCGACGGTCGCCCAGGAACATATGCTCGGTCCGGCACAGGCCGATCCCCTCGGCACCGAACCGGCGGCCGCGCTCCGCGTCCTCCGGGGTGTCGGCATTCGCCCGCACGCGCATCCGCCTCGTCGCATCGGCGTGCTGAAGCAGCCGATGCACGGCGGCCACAAGCGGGTCGCTGTCCGGGGCGAGCGTGCCCTCGAAGTACTGGACCACGGGGCTCGGCTTCACCGGCATGTCGCCGACGTAGACCGCGCCACTGGTGCCGTCGATCGAGATGACGTCGCCTTCGTTGACGACGACGCCACCCGGCGCGGTGAAGCGTCGCGCGGTGAGGTCGACGTCGAGCTCCTCCGCGCCGCAGACACAGGTCTTGCCCATGCCGCGGGCGACGACGGCGGCGTGCGACGTCTTGCCACCTCGGCTGGTGAGGATGCCCTGCGCGGCGATCATTCCGTTGAGGTCGTCCGGGTTGGTCTCACGACGCACGAGGATGACGTCCTCGGTCTTCGCCCGCTCCTCGGCGCGATCGGAGTCGAAGACTGCAACGCCGACTGCAGCACCCGGCGAGGCGTTCATGCCCTTGGCGACGCGCACCTTGTCGCCGGTGTCATCGAACGTCGGGAACATCAGCTGACCGAGCTGCGCACCGTTCACCCGCAGCATCGCCTCGTCGAGGCCGATGACCCCCTCGTCGACGAGCTGCGTCGCAATCGTGAACGCGGCGGCCGCGGTGCGCTTGCCGACCCGGGTCTGCAGCATCCAGAGCTTGTGTCGCTCGACGGTGAACTCGATGTCGCACAGGTCGCGGTAGTGATCCTCCAGCGTCGCCATGTTCGCGATGAGCTCGGCGTACGCCGGGGCGTCGATCGACTCGAGCTCCTGCAGCGCCTTGGTGTTGCGGATGCCGGCGACGACGTCTTCGCCTTGTGCGTTCTCCAGATAGTCGCCGTAGACGCCGACCGCGCCGGTGCCTGGGTCGCGGGTGAAGGCGACGCCCGTGCCGGAGTCCATGCCCAGGTTTCCGAAGACCATCGACTGCACGTTGACCGCGGTGCCGAGGTCGGCCGGGATTCGCTCCTGCCGGCGGTAGAGCCGCGCGCGGTCGCCGTTCCACGAGTCGAAGACCGCGCGGATCGCCAGATCCATCTGCGCGCGCGGGTCATCGGGGAACGGGCCACCCGTCTGCGTCGCGACGATCTCCTTGAACTGCGCGACGATCGCCCGCAGGTCGCCGGCGTCGAGGTCGAGGTCGTCGGTCGTGCCCTTCGCCTTCTTGGCTTCGTCGAGAGCGTGCTCGAACAGTTCGCCGTCGACGCCGAGCACGGTCTTTCCGAACATCTGGACGAGCCGGCGGTAGGAGTCCCAGGCGAAGCGGTCGCTGCCGCTCTGCTTGGCCAGCCCCGCGACGCTTGCCTCGTGCAGGCCGATGTTGAGGACCGTGTCCATCATCCCGGGCATCGAGAACTTCGCCCCGGAGCGGACGCTAACCAGGAGCGGGTCGTCGGAGTCGCCGAGCCGCTTGCCCATGGCCTTCTCGAGAGCGGCGAGGTGCGTGCTGACTTCGTCCGTCAGTTCTGCGGGAGTGTCACCCGTGGCGAGGTAGACGTTGCACGCCTCGGTGGTGATGGTGAAGCCGGGCGGCACCGGCAGGCCGATGTTGGTCATCTCGGCCAGGTTGGCACCCTTGCCCCCGAGAAGGTCCTTGAGGTCCCGGTTTCCCTCGGCGAAGTCGTACACATACTTCGGCACAGCGGCTCCCTGGTCTCGTTGCTGACCGTGAGGCTATCGCCGCACGCGGTACGGCGAGATCCGCTCAACCGGCGGCGGGGAAGGGAGCAGCTTCTAGGCCCAGCTCCTGGATCGAGCCGACGTATCGACGGTACGAACGGCGGGCCTCGCCGTGGCGGCCAGCGTTGACCTGGGCCGTGACGAGGCCCAGGTGGGCGTGCTCGTCGTACGGGTCCCGCTCGAGCAGTCGGAGGCGGTAGCGGACCGCGGCGTCGACGTCGCCCATGGCGTCCATCGCCTCGGCCAGGGCACGGACGACGGACACGTACGCCGCGCGGGCCTCTTCACGCAGGGGCAGCGCCCACTCCGCCGACGACTCCTCCTCGAGGAACTCCCCGGCGCACGCCGCCTCGGCCGACTCCCAGACCGCGATGGCGTCGGAGACTTGGCCCGCGCGGCGAAGCTCGGCACCGGCCTCAGCGTCCGCGAGCACCTGCTCCACGTCGACGGCGATCCGCCCCAGCTCGAGCGCCAGGGCAGCGCCGTCGTCCCGCACGAAGTGGTCAGACGGAAGGCCGCCGTCAGGATCGAGGACCACGCGCAGCCGATCGACCGCCACCGCCAGGCGCTCCGCCGAGTTGGCCGGATCATCGGGGAACAGCGTCGTCGCGAGGTGACGCTTGTCGATCGGCCGGCCGCGCTTGGCGATCAACCATTTGAGGACGTCGCGGGCGGCTCGGGAGCCCCAGTCCGTGAGGCTCACCGACTGTCCGGCACGGACGACACGGAAAGCCCCGAGCGTCTGGACGCTGACCACGGACGGCGCGCCGACCTGCAGGGTGGCAAGCAGGCTTGCGGCGGGTGACTGAATGCGGATTCCCAGTGCGCGTAGCCGACGCTCGGCGTGGGCGACCACCCAAGGCGGGGCACCTGACACCCGCGCCACTGCCAGCTGGGCAGTGGCCCCGCCGATCGGATCTGCGAGCTCTGCGCACAGCCCTGCGGCTTCTTCGAGCATGGCGAGATCGGGCTTCTCCTGCGCCATCGCGGAAAGTTCGAGTGCCTCCGCCAGCAGGCTGCGTTCGCGCTTGCTTCGGGCGAGCGTCACGGCCTCATCTGCGTGCGCGGCCGCCGATCGCCGGTCCGGAGGTGTCAGCGCCAGCTCGACCCACCCGGCCGCGAGCAGCGCATCGATGCGCAACTGCGCGCCGGCTCGCAGCAACATCTCCTCGACCAGAGCCGTGGCCTCGTCCGGAAAGTCGCGCACCAGCAGCCGCGAGAGCCCACCGAGCGCGACCACCAGTGCCTGGCGGTCTCCGGAGGACCGGGCCAGGTCGAGCGCCTCGTCGTACCGTGACCGGGCGTGGGTGAACTCGCCGCGCAAACGATGGATGTCGGCGATGCCGACCAAGGAGTACGCCGCGTTGCGGGAGCCGATGCGCTCCAAGGTCGCGCGCGCGGTCTCGAAGTCGGTCATCGCCGCCTCCACCTGCCCGAGCCGCAGTCGCGCCTCCCCTCGGTTGTTCAGCGCCATGCCGAGATAGGCGGCGAAGCCGGTCATCTCTGCGAGGTTGATCGCCACTTCGAGCTGCTCGAGGCTTGCCGCGTAGGCGCCCTGGCCGATCATCCGGGAGGCGCTGTTGACGCGGATGCGAATGACCTGGAGCACATCGCGCCCTCGCTCGGCCGCGTCGAGCGCTCGCTCGTAATGCGGATCGACCGCGGGCCGGTGCGGGTCGATGGCGGACACCAATGCGGTCGCCATATGAGCCGCGGCAAGGGCAGGCAGCGAGTCGGCGGACTCAGCCGCCTCCATGGCGCGCTCGCTCGCCGCACGACACGGCTCCAGGTCCCCGCGCAGCCAGTGCACGACCGCGGATCCGGCCAGCACCATGGCGTCGTCGACCGGAGAACCATCGCCGAGCCGAGCTCGCGAGTAGGCATCAGCCGATGCGGTCAGGTCACCCTTCAGCTGGTGGATCAGACCGACTCGCCACGCCAATCCGGGATCAACTTCGACAGCGCCGCTGCCGAGATGGGCGAAGATCGACAGCGCGCCATCCCAGTCGCCGTGCACCAGCCGCGCCTGACCGCACAGCATGTGAATGGCCGACGTACGCGAGGTGAGCGGGATGTGCTCGGCAGCGGCGAGCACTCGTTCGACCTCACCCGCAGCAAGCAGTCGAGGACCGTGTTCGTCGAGCACCGACGACAGCAGCGCGATGTCACGCGACGCAATCAACTCGCCGAGCGACTCTGCCACGCGACCTCGTTCGATGAGGTGTTCAGCAGCGAGGTGATGAACCCGGGCCTTCTCGACAGCGGTCAGCGGCAGCTGCCGTACGACGGCGTCGCGAATGAGACCGTGGAGTGACCACCAGCCGTCGTCATCGCTGAACGCCTCCAGGAAAAGCCCTCTCGCGAGCAGATCATCGAGCAGTCGTCCTGCGTCGGTGATCCCGAGCGCGTCGCACAGCTCGGGGCTGAACCGGTCGAGTACGGCAACTCGTCGAAGCAGCTCGGTCACCTCGGCGGACTCCCGGGAGAACACCTCCTCAGCGAGATAGTCGAAGATCGCTCCCCCGGGTCGGTGCAGCTCGGCGACTGCTGCGGCGCGGCGAGACACCGGCACAGCGCGCAGGCTTTCCACCGCGAGTCGCAAGGCCGCCGGCCACCCCCGCGTCGCCGCATGCAGCCCGACGATCAGCGCCCCGTCGGCATCAGGAAGCACCGCATTGACGAGGTGGCCGACCTCCTCGGCGTTGAAGGCCAAGCTGCCAGCGGAGATGTCGAGCACGTCTCCTTGCCCGCGCAGCCGCTGCACCGGAAAGGGAATCTCGGCCCGAGACGACACCACGAGGTGCAGCCGAGAGGGCGCCTGCCGACACAGACTGTGCAGCAGGTCGATCGAAGCGCCAACGGCACCGAGCTCATGCACGTCGTCGACGACCAGCGCGAGATCGGAGTGGAGGTGATCCTCCAACAGCTCGCACAGCGCACCGGCCAGCGCATCCGCTTGCAACAGCTCATCGAGGTCCGGTCCATGGGCCCCGTCGGCAAGGAGCCCGAGACCTTCCGGCATCGCCGGCAGGTGCAGCCTTAACGCGCCGACGAGCCCGGCCGCGAGTCGGCCGGCTGAGCGATCTCCGCGATCGATGGTGTACCACGCGCAGGGGTTGCGGCGGGCCCACTCCCCCAGCAGCGTCGACTTGCCGAACCCAGCGCCGCCGACCACCCCCGTTAGCCGGGCGTCGAACACTCTGTCCAGTGATTCCAGCAGCGGCTTGCGGCGTACATACGACGCGGGCACCCGTGGCGGGACAAGCTTGCCGGACAGCGTCCGGGTCATCTGTGCATCACGTTCTCGTCCGCTTCAGCAGCCCGTGAGGCGGGATCCGAGGTAAGCCTCGATCTCCGCCAGAGGCACGCGCTCCTGGGTCATCGCGTCACGCTCTCGGACGGTAACCGCTTGGTCGTCGAGCGAGTCGAAGTCGACGGTGACGCAGTACGGCGTGCCGATCTCGTCCTGCCGCCGGTAACGGCGGCCGATGGCTCCCGCGTCGTCGAAGTCGACGTTCCAGTACTGACGGAAGGTCTGCGCCAGTTCCTTCGCGACCGGGGACAGCTTCTCGTTGCGGCTCAACGGCAGGACAGCCACCTTCACCGGGGCGAGACGGGGGTCGAGCTTGAGGACGACACGCTTGTCGACGCCGCCCTTACCGGTCGGCGCCTCGTCCTCGGTGTAGGCGTCGAGCAGCGCGACGAGCGCAGTGCGGTCGACTCCGGCGGCCGGCTCGACCACGTGCGGGGTGTAGCGCTCGCCGGACTCCTGGTCGAAGTAGGACAGATCGACACCGGAGGACTTGCTGTGACTCGACAGGTCGTAGTCCCCGCGGTAGGCGATTCCTTCGAGCTCTCCCCACTCGGTACGCGCGAAGTCGAAGCGGTACTCGATGTCGAAAGTTCCGCGCGAGTAATGCGACAGCTTCTCCTTGGGATGCTCGTAGAAGCGAAGATTGTCTGCCTTGATGCCGAGGTCGACGTACCACTGCATCCGCTCGGTCCGCCAGTACTCGAACCACCGGTCACCTTCGGCGGGAGGAACGAAGAACTCCATCTCCATCTGCTCGAACTCACGAGTCCGGAAGATGAAGTTGCCCGGAGTGATCTCGTTGCGGAAGGACTTGCCGATCTGCGCGACGCCGAACGGCGGCTTGCGGCGTGCCGACTGCTGCACGTTGAGGTAGTTGACGAAGATGCCCTGAGCGGTCTCCGGCCGCAGCCATACCTGCGCACTCGAGTCTTCGACTGCACCGATGAACGACTTCATCATCCCGTTGAACTGCCGGGGCTCGGTGAAGGCGCCTTTGGTCCCGCAGCCGGGGCACGCGATGTCCTTCAGCCCGTTGGCCGGCGGCCGGCCGTGCTTGGCTTCGTAGGACTCCTCGAGGTGATCCGCGCGATGCCGGGTGTGGCAGTTGAGGCACTCGGTCAGCGGATCCGAGAAGCCGGTCACATGACCACTCGTCTCCCACACCTGGGGCGCCAGGATGATGCAGGAGTCAAGGCCGACGATGTCGTCGCGGCCGTGCACCATCGTGCGCCACCACAGGCGCTTGATGTTGTTCTTCAGTTCGACGCCGAGCGGGCCGTAGTCCCAGCTAGCGCGCAGGCCGCCGTAGATGTCGGAGCCGGGATAGGCGATGCCGCGGCGCTTGGCGAGGCTGACGATCGTGTCCATGCGGTCGGCCATGACGTGAGATCCAATCCGGCTGGCGGTCGGCGGTCGAAGGTGTGAGGTTATCTGCAGTCGACCTTCAACAGAGAACTACAGAGGAGCACCGTGGCATCGAGCCCCCAGGTTGGCGCTGCGGCACCGGACTTCACCCTGCGTGGCACGTCCACGGCGGGTTCCCAGGACTACTCGCTCTCCGCGGAGCGAGGCCGGCCCATCGTGCTCGCGTTCTATCCCGGTGACGACACACCCGTCTGCACTCAGCAGCTGTGTGCCTACCAGGCCGGTCTCTCCTCGTTCACCGACCTCGACGCGACGGTATGGGGCATCTCGGTGCAGAACGTTGCCTCGCACGAGAAGTTTGCAACAAAGCGCGGGCTGACCTTCCCGTTGCTCGCCGATCCAACGAAGTCCGTACACCGCGCTTACGGCGTACTCGCTCCCGTTGTCGGCACCAGGCGGTCGGTGTTCGTCGTCGACGCTGACGGCAACGTGGCCTGGCGGCACGTCGCGACGATCGGCCTCAGCTACAAAGGAGTCGAGGAGATCGCCGAGGTGCTGCGCGGTTTGCCCGCCTCGGGCTAGGAGTCCGGGACAGCCTCGCCGGCGGCTTCTCCCACCCGGACGGTCCCAGCATCGACCGCACGGTCGCTCTCGCTGCTGCGGGCACCCGTCCCGTCGAGCACCAGCAGGTCCTCGAAGGCGCTGGGCTCGTCGACGGCCCGGGCGACGACCGGAGTCGAGCGCATCTTCACGTCGTAACCCCCCAGCGCGCGCCGGTAGACGCCGACGCCCTCCCACTCGCTGACCAGCAGCCACAGGGCCTCGTCATCCACCGCGCGGGCCACCCGACCGCGGACGAAGCCAGGTCGCTCGGCGAGCGCCGCAAGAGCCCCTTCGACCTCCGCCCGGAAGCGAGCGGGATCTGCGTCTTCTATTCTGAATCGACTCACGACGAGCAAGAACGCTCCCGGTGTGACAGGCGGCTACGGCGCCTGCGAGGCTACCGGCACCGCGCCGAAGGAGACCCGTGACTTCCCGCAAGCCAGCCCGCCGTACGCCGCCCCGCCCCTTTCTTACTCCGAATGCCACGCCTTTCCGTCGAGAGGTGGAGCGACGCAGCGCGATCGTCGTGCTCTTTCTGCGTGGACTGCCGCGCGCACTGCCAGCGCTGTTGGTGCTCGCCGTGGTGGCCGGCGGCCTGGCGCTGCCGGGCATCGGCGGTGCACTGTGCCTGTTGCTCGCAGCACTGGTGCTGGCCTGGCTCGTCTACCTCAGCTGGCCGGCGTTGCCGGTCGCCGGCCGCGCTATTCGACTGGTGGTGATCGCCGCGGTCATCGCCGTCGCGGGCAGTCGCCTCGGGTCATGACCCGGCCGACGGAGGAAGTCCGAATGCGTCGCCCGCTCAGTCGCGCCCGCATCGTCGCGGCAGCGCTCGAGGTCGTGGACGCCGAGGGACTCGACGCGCTGTCGATGCGTCGGGTGGCCGCGCGGCTAGGTGTCGAAGCGATGTCGCTCTACCACCACGTGGCGAACAAGGAGGCGATCATCGAGGGCCTCCTCGACCTGCTCGTCGCCGAAGCCGACCTGCCTCGCGGCGATGTCAGCGCGACGGAGTGGATCCGAGGCACGGCGGAGGCGTTCCGCCGGCTGGCACAGATGCATCCGAAGGCGTTCCCACTCCTGACCAGCCGTCCGCTGCCGCTGGTCGACCCGGCCGCAGCAGAGCCGCTGGAGACCGGACTGGCCGCGTTCGCGCGCCTCGGCATGGACCCGGCGTCGGCGTACGCCGCCGTCCAGGCGGTCTCGTTGTCGCTGTTGTCACTGGGCATGCTGGAGAGCCAGGTAGAGCTCAACCCGGACACCGACGAGGCGTCGAGCCTGGCGGACCTGCCCGAGGGCCAATTCCCGCTCCTCAGAGCGGTGCCCGGGCTTTCGGTCGACCAGAGCCTGATCTGGTCGAGCCTGGTTGACGCCCTCGTCCTCGGACTCACGAACCCGGTGATGCCTCGAGGTTGACGGCGTGCTCCGTACGATGTAAGTTTACACTGTAAGGAGCCGGGACGGGAGTTCTCGGCCACCAAGCCGAGGAGCGGGATTCCCATGTCCGACCTGAACGTGAGCGACTTCGTCGCTGCCACAGCGACCGAGCTCGACGTCCCGGGCGTCGCCGTCGGCCTCATTCACGACGACACCGAGGAGTACGCATTCCACGGCGTCACCAGCATCGAGAACCCGCTCCCGGTCGACGCAAGCACGCTGTTCCAGTTCGGCTCGACCGGAAAGACGTTCACCGCGACGGCTCTGCTTCGTCTCGTCGACCAGGGGCTCGTCGACCTGGATGCGCCAGTGCGGACCTACGTGCCCGAGCTCGAGCTTCAGGACGACTCGGTAGCCCGTGCCGTCACCGTGCTCCAGCTGCTGAACCACACCGCCGGGTGGTCCGGTGACCTGATGGAGAACACCGGCGACGGCGACGACGCACTGGCGAAGTACGTGACCCGCATGGCGACGATCGACCAGGTGAGTCCGCTTGGCGCGACGGTGTCGTACAACAACGCGTCACTGTCCCTCGCCGGCCGGGTCATCGAGAAGGTGACGGGGCAGACCTTCGAGCACGCCATCCGAGAGCTGATCTTCGAGCCGCTCGAGATGACGAGCAGCTATTTCTTCGCCCACGAGGTGATCACCCGGCGTTTCGCCGTGGGGCACAACCAGAAGCCAGACGGCACGGTCGCCGTCGCCCGCAACTGGGCGCTGCCCCGGTCGGCCCATCCTGCGGGCGGCATCTCGGCGAACGCCGCCGACCAGATCGCCTGGGCGCGGTTCCACCTCGGCGACGGAACTGCGCCCGACGGAAAGCGACTGCTCTCTGCCGAGCTGTTGGCCCGGATGAAGGAGCCCTCGGTCGAGATGAAGGGCAGCGCCCTCGGCGACTACGTCGGGATCAGCTGGCTCTTGCGGGATGTCGAAGGTGTGCGCCTCGTCAACCACGGAGGCACCACGAACGGCCAGCACTCCTCGTTCGTCATGGTGCCTGAGCGCCGGTTCGCGCTGATCAGCATGACGAACTGCGGCCCCAACGGCCCGCAGCTCAACGACGCGGTGCTTGCCTGGGCACTTGAACGCTACCTGGGCATTGTCGAGGAGCAGCCCGAGCCACTGCACCTGAGTGACGCCGAGCTGGCGCCGTACACCGGCACCTACGACACCATTGCGATGACGTGCGAGATCACCGCCGACAATGGCTCGCTGCTGTTCAACGCCACCGTCAAGGCGGAGACCCGCGCCGCTCTTCGCGCGGCCGGCGAGGAGGGCGCCGACGACCCGCAGCCCGCCATTCCGCTCGGCATCGTGGCCGGCGACGGCGACCACTACATCGTCCCCACCGGCCCCGGGAAGGGGATGCGTGGGTACTTCGCTCGCGACGAGCAGGGCGAGGTCGTCGCACTGCACATCGGC
>JBKJUS010000187.1:0-18163 GCA_046590575.1 Mycobacteriales bacterium
CGAGGAGCACCTCGGCGGACCGGAGGTCAGCCTCTTCGCGATCACCGACGGTACGACGGTGCTGCCGCTCGAACTGGCGCAGGACTTCAAGCGAATCGGCGACGGCGACACCGGGCCGAACACCGGCGGGATGGGCGCCTATTCGCCGCTGCCTTGGGCGCCGCCGGATCTCGTCGAGCAGGTCGAGCGCGAGGTGCTGCGCCCGACCGTCGAAGAGATGGCGCGGCGCGGCATCCCCTTCACCGGGCTGCTCTACGCCGGTCTCGCGCTCACCGCCGACGGACCGAAGGTGATCGAGTTCAACGCCCGATTCGGCGACCCGGAGACCCAGGTGGTGCTCGCCCGGCTGCGCACACCGCTTGCCGGTGTCCTTCTTGCGGCAGCGACCGGCACTCTTGCCGACGCCACGCTCGAGTGGTCACCCGACAGTGCGATCACCGTCGTGATGGCCGCTGGCGGCTACCCCGGGCGTCCGCAGACCGGCCAGTCGATCGATGGCTTGACCGCGGCCGAGGCGCAGCCCGGCGTCGACGTCCTGCATGCCGGCACTCGCCTGGAGGACGGCCGAGTGCTCACAGATGGAGGTCGAGTGCTCTCGGTGACCGCTGGCGGCGCCGATCTGGCGTCGGCCCGCGCCTCGGCGTACCAAGCGGTCGGTCGGATCAGCTTCCCCGGTGCCCAATGGCGCCGCGACATCGCTGAGCGTGCCGCCGTCGGCGAGATCGTGCTGCCGTCCCGCTAGCCAGGCCGGCCCACCCGGCGAACTTTGTCTCGATCCGGGACAAATCTGTGCTCGGGAGTGCCCGAAGTTTGGCGGGTGGTCGGGCGCATTAGGCGGCGGGCGAGGCCTGCGGAAGAATGGTCACGACATCACCTGACTCGAGGAGGCGCCGTGGCGGAGAGCAAGGTCGCGATCATCTACGGCTCGCCGAGCGACGCCGACGTGATGGGCCAGGCCGGCGCGATGCTCGAGCGATTCGGCGTTCCGTACGACGAGATCTCCATTTCTGCCCACCGCGCACCGCGTCGGCTGCTCGACTGGATGAGCGAGCTGGAGCCGCGTGGGATCGAGGTCGTGATCACCGGCGCGGGCATGAGCGCCGCGTTGCCCGGCGTCGTCGCGGCGCATACGACGCTGCCCGTCATCGGCGTGCCGATCAAGGGCGGCGCCCTCGACGGGCTCGACGCGCTGTTGGCGATCAGCCAGATGCCGCCGGGTGTGCCGGTCGCCTGCGTCGGCCTGGACAACGCCAAGAACGCCGCGGTGCTCGCGGTGCAGATCCTCGCGGTCGCGGACCCGGACCTGCGGGCGAAGCTGTGGAAGTTCAAGGACGACTTCGAGCAGGCTGCCGGCTCGCGATGACCTCAGCTCGCCGATGATCAGTCGCTACACCCTCCCCGAGATGGGCCGGGTCTGGTCGGAAGCCCACAAGTACGAGCTGTGGTGCCAGGTTGAGCGCCTCGTGCTCGAGGCGCACGCCGCCGCCGGAGCGGTGCCCCAGGACTGCGTGGAGCCGGTACGCCTGGCCCCCGCGCCGAGCCCTGAGGCCGTCGATGAGATCGAGCAGGTCACCCAACATGACGTGATCGCGTTTCTCACCGCGTGGGCGGACCTCACCGAGCCGCGCGAGGCGGCGGCCTACGTCCACTTCGGGATGACGAGCAGTGACCTGCTCGACACCGCGCTCGCGCTGCAGCTCGCCGACGCGACCGACATTCTGCTCACCAAGCTCAACGCGCTCGTTGCCGCGCTGCGCGACCTCGGCCTGCGACACCGCGCAACGATCAAGGTGGGACGCACCCACGGCGTGCACGGCGAGCCCGATGTGTTCGGCCACACGGTCGCCAACTTCGCGTTCGCCATGGCCCGTAGCCGCGATCGGTTGCGGCGCGCCCGCGCAGCCATCGCCGTATGCAAGATCTCCGGCGCGGTGGGCACCTACTCCAACATCGACCCCGCGGTAGAGCTGCACGTTGCTGCGCAGCTCGGGCTCACGCCCGCCGATGCGGCGACCCAGGTCGTCATTCGCGATGGCATCAGCGAGTGGGTCGCTGCGCTGGCAATCGCCGCCACCGTGTGCGACGCGATCGCCTTGGAGGTTCGGCACGGACAGCGGACCGAGGTGCGCGAGCTGGAGGAGCCGTTCGGCAAGGGGCAGAAGGGCTCCAGTGCGATGCCGCACAAGCGCAATCCCATCCTCTGCGAGCGCATCTGCGGCATCGCGCGGGTTGTCCGGGCGCAGGTTGTGCCGGTGCTCGAAGGGATCCCGCTCTGGCACGAGCGCGACATCAGCCACTCCAGTGTCGAACGCATCGCGCTGCCCGACGCGGCCATCGGCACCGACTACCTGCTGCACCTGACGACCCGGCTGGTCACCGGCTTGACCGTCGACAGCGGCCGGATGCGGGCCAACCTGGAGAGTACTGGTGGGCTCATCTACACCAGCGCGGTGCTGCTCGAGCTGGTCGAGGCGGGACTGTCCCGCGAGGATGCCTATGCCGTCACGCAAGCCGCCGCGATGGAGAGCTGGAACACCGGCCTCCCGTTCCGCGAAGCCCTACGTAAGCACCCCCAAGCTGACGTCGTCACCGAATCGCGGCTGGACGACCTTTGTCGACCCGAGCGCTACGTCGAGCGACTCGGCCCCGTTTTCGACCGCCTGGAGGCGCTGAAGTGATTCCCGGTCTCACCCCGATGCACACCGGCAAGGTCCGCGATCTCTATGCCGTCGGCGGGGATTTGCTGCTGGTCGCAAGCGACCGGATCTCAGCGTTCGACGTCATCCTGCCGACGCCGATCCCGGACAAGGGCGCCGTGTTGACCGGTCTGTCGATGTGGTGGTTCGAACAGCTTGCCGACGTGCTGCCGCATCACGTCATCACGGCGAAGGTCGACGACTATCCGGTCGAGCTCAAGGAGCACGCCGACGCGCTGCGTGGCCGATCGATGCTGTGCAAGCGGCTGGCGATGGTGCCGGTCGAGTGCGTCGCCCGCGGCTACCTCACCGGGTCCGGGCTCAAGGACTACGCCTCGTCAGGTGAGGTCTGCGGAGTCGCGCTCCCGCCGGGGCTGGTGGACGGCAGTGAACTCCCCGAACCGATCTACACACCGACGACCAAGGCGCCGGTCGGCGACCACGACCTGCCGATGACCTACGCCGAAGTGGTGGCTGAGGTCGGTGCCGAGCTGGCCGCCGAGCTCCGACGTACGACGCTCGAGGTCTACCGCCGCGGCGTCGAGCTGGCCGCGAAGGCCGGGATCATCCTGGCCGACACCAAGGTCGAGCTCGGCCACGACGCGGCCGGCGTGCTGACCCTCGGCGATGAGGTGCTGACTCCCGATTCGAGCCGCTTCTGGCCTGTCGAGAGCTACGCGCCGGGTCGCGCACAGCCGTCGTACGACAAGCAGTACGTCCGTGACTGGCTCACGGCGAGCGGCTGGGACAAGTCGCCACCCGCACCGGAGCTGCCGGATGAGGTCGTCGAGGCCACCCGCGCGAAGTACATCGAAGCGTACGAGCGACTTACCGGGTCGTCTTTCGACTCTTACATCAGAGGTGCGTGACCATGACCCGCATCGTCGTCGATGTCACCCTCAAGCCGGAGATCCTCGATCCGCAGGGCCAGGCGGTCGCCAACGCGTTGCCCAGCCTCGGCTTCGTCGGTGTGCGCAGCGTGCGGGTCGGCAAGCACTTTGAGATCGTGGTCGACGGCGAGGTCGATGAGGCGCGGCTCGCCGATGTGCGAGACATGGCGGGGACCCTGCTGGCCAACCCCGTGATCGAGGACTTCACCGTCACGGTCGATGCCTGAGCCGACGTCTGCCGTACCGACGACGCCGAGCTCGGTCGGAGAAGGGCGTCGTCCCGCCGCACGTCGACCCTGGCCGGTTCTCCCGCGCTGGCTGCTCGCTGGCGTCGGGGTCGTGCTGGTCGTCTTCATCGCGCTCGTTGTCTTCGCGACCGCCCAGATCCTCGATGAGCAGACGCAGCCGCTATTCGCCCGACGATCGGCCCCACTGCCCGGCCGTCAGTCGCACGACGTCGGCGTCGTGCAGGCGTCGACTCGGCAGCCGACGTCGGTCCGGTGCGGTGTGATCGACGGGCTGCAGGTTGCCGCGGATGACCAAGTGCGGGCCGCCCTCGTCGAGGCCATCCGCGAGGGGCTGTGCGCCCGGCTCGGCACTTATGACGACGAGCTCGCCGAGCGGGTGGTCGCTGCGGCCCGTCAGGGCACAGTCATCAGCTTCGGAGTCTTCGGGCGTACCGGCGAAGACTCCACGACGCTGGCCGGCAGCCCGCCCCGGATTGTGCTGAACAACCGTTTCGCCGGTTCGTTCAAAGGTTTCTTGCTGCCTCTGCTCGCGCACGAGCTGTGGCACGCCGGGGAGACCGACGTCACGGCTGAGGAGGAGTACGACGCCCGCCGGATCGAGGATCAGGTGTGCAATGACCAGCGGATCCGCACCAGCCGCCGCGTGTCGCGTGGCTGCGAGGACGCCCGGGCTGTCGTCCGGCGCGGTCGAGACGCCGCGATCGCCGAGCTGCGGCTTGTCGGCTACCGCTGAGCCGGCGGGTCGGAAGATGGGGTGATCGGCCGACAGCTCAACTCGACGTGGCGGCCGAACGGTGCGGAGGGTTCGCTTTCCAGGTCAGCTCCACGTCGAACTTGCTCGCTCCGGCCTCGACGTAGACGACGACGGTGTAGTTACCCGCCGGCAGCTGAGTCGCGACGATGCGGTCGGCCAAGCAGCAGAAGCTGGGGCTGGGCAGCTCGGACCCGTCCGGGCGGTAGACGGCTAGACGCAGGCTCGCCGACGGGCCGTAGGTGAGGTCGACGACGAGGCGGCCGCTCTGCCGTCCGGCGGGCAGCCGCAGGGCGAGCTCAGTGATGTCGCACGTCTGCACCGTGCACCACTCCCGCCGCGGTCTGATGCCACCGCCGACGCCCGTTTCAGTGATGCCGGCATAGACCGACGGCCCGCTCAACATGCCGCTGTAGGTATGGGAAGTCTTGCGCTGGCCGTCCAACGTCGCGGGGGAGGCCGCAGCAGCACCGTGGGTGAGCGCAGCGGCGATCGCTAACCCGGCTACCAGGGTGTGGCGGATCATCAGGCACGTCCAGTGCTGGGAAGAACGAGGAGGCGGTTCATCATGAATTGTGCTGCGCGGGCGCTTCGACGTAAAGAGGTCGCGTTGACTCACGAAAAATGCGCGCGTAGGTGGGGTCGTTGACTCATCTAGGAATGCGCGCGTAGCGCGCGCCTGCCGGGTTGAGGCTCGGGTGCCCGGTAGGCCCCGAGCCATGGGACTTTCGGTGAGCCAACGGCAGGCAGTGACGAAGGCGATCGCGACCCGCTACCGGCGGTCGAACCGGGCTGGGAAGGGGCTGATCCTCGACGAGCTGTGCTTGACGACGGGTTGGCATCGCAATCACGCGCGTAAGGCGTTGGCCGCAGCGAGCCGGCCGAAGGTGGTCCGGCCGCGCCGGCCGCGGACCCCGGTCTACGGGACCGACGTCGTTGATGCGCTGCGGTTCTGCTGGGCGGTCCTCGGCGCCCCGACGGGCAAGCGCCTGGCGCCGGTGATGGTCGAGCTGGTGGCGTCGCTGCGCCGCTTCGGTGAGCTCGACGTCGGCGACGACGTCGCCGCGGCGCTGGTGGTGATGTCGCCGGCGACGATGGACCGCCGGCTGGCTCCGGAGCGGGCCGCGATGAGCCTGCGTGGTCGTAGCCACACCAAGCCCGGGTCGCTGCTCAAAGACTCGATCCCGATCCGGACCTGGGCGCAGTGGGACGACGCGGTGCCCGGCTTCGTCGAGATCGACCTGGTCGGCCACGAAGGCGGGAATGCGCAGGGGGAGCACGCCTACACGCTGACCGTGACCGACATCGCGACCGGCTGGACGGAGAACCGCTCGGTGCGCAACAAGGCCCGCAGGTGGGTCGTGGCCGCACTCGAGGAGATCACCAACGTCATGCCGTTCCCGATCCTCGGCGTCGACAGCGACAACGGCAGCGAGTTCATCAACTACCACCTGCTGCACTGGTGCGAGCAGCGCAAGATCACCTTCACCCGCTCCCGGCCGGGTAACAGCAACGACGGCGCGCACGTCGAGCAGAAGAACTGGGCGGTGGTCCGCACCGTCGTCGGCTACCACCGCTACGACACCGCCGGCGAGCTGCTGCTGCTCAACCGGATCTGGCCGCTGCAGTCGCTGATCACCAACTACTTCCTGGCCCAGCAGAAGCTGATCTCGAAGGTCCGCGACGGCGCCAAGGTGACCAAGAAGTACGACAAGCCGACGACTCCGCACCGGCGCGCCGAGCGGCACACCAGCGTCACCGTCGAGGACAAGACGATCATGAACGACACCCTCGCCGAGCTGAACCCCGCCGCCATCCAGCGCCAGATCCAGGCCCTCACCGCGGAGCTGCTCACCCTGACCACCAGCAAGAAATCCGCTACCACCAGGCCCAAGATTCCAGCCCCAGCCCCGCGCGCATTCCTAGATGAGTCAACGACTAGGGCTACGCGCGCATCTTGACGTGAGTCACCAGGGAGGTCGTCGGCGCGGGCGGGATATCCTCGGGGTCTATCGTCGACCTTCTCGGAGCTGCCGCATGCCCGCCCGCGTAGGAGTGGTCACCTTCCCGGGTTCCCTCGACGACGTCGACGCCCTCCGCGCCGTCCGACTGGCTGGCGGTGAGGCCGTGTCCTTGTGGCACGCCGATGCTGACCTCCACGGCGTCGACGCCATCGTGCTCCCCGGTGGTTTCTCCTACGGTGACTACCTCCGGTGCGGAGCGATCGCGCGCTTCTCCCCCGTGATGGACTCGGTCATCGCGTTCGCCCGCGACGGTGGCCCGGTGCTGGGTATCTGCAACGGCTTCCAGGTCCTCTGCGAGTCGCACCTGCTCCCGGGCGCGCTGTTGCGCAACAGCCGACGCCGCTTCACCTGCCATGAGCAGCGACTTCGCGTCGAGTCGGTCAAGTCGACCTGGACCTCGGCGTACGACGAGGGTGAGGACATCACAGTCGTGATCAAGAATGGTGAAGGTCGCTTCTACGCCGACGACCGCACGCTCGACGCGCTGGAGGCCGAGGGCCGGGTCGTCGTGCGCTACCTCGGCGACAACCCCAACGGGTCACTGCGCGATATCGCCGGAATCGCCAACGAGGCCGGCAACGTCGTCGGGATGATGCCCCACCCGGAGCACGCCATCGAGGGCCTGACGGGGCCCGGCACGGACGGCCTGCGGGTGTTCACCAGCCTTCTCGACAGCGTCAGCGGATGAGCCTCTCCGACGAGGTGGCCCAGCCCTACATCGAGCTCGGGCTCAAGGACGACGAGTACGCCCGCATCATCGAGATCCTCGGCCGTCGGCCCAGCGACGAAGAGCTCGCGATGTACTCGATCATGTGGAGCGAGCACTGCTCCTACAAGAGCTCAAAAGTGCACCTTCGCCGCTTCGCCGGATCGCAGGAGCACCCGCGCATCCTGGCCGGGATCGGTGAGAACGCCGGTGTCATCGACGTCGGCGGAGGCACGGCGGTGACCTTCAAGGTCGAGAGTCACAACCACCCGAGCTTTGTCGAGCCCTACCAGGGCGCGGCGACCGGTGTAGGTGGCATCGTCCGCGACATCCTGGCAATGGGTGCCCGGCCGGTAGCGGTGATGGACTCGCTGCGCTTCGGCGACGCTGATGCGCCGGATACGCGTCGGCTAGTCGATGGTGTCGTCGCCGGCGTCGGTGGCTATGGCAACTGTCTCGGACTGCCCAACCTCGGCGGCGAGATCACCTTCGATCCGACCTACGCTGGCAACCCGCTCGTCAACGCGCTGTGTCTCGGCGTTCTGCCGGTGGAGCGACTGCACCTTTCGGCCGCGAAGGGCATCGGCAACATCGCCGTCCTCATCGGCGCCAAGACCGGGCGAGACGGCATCGGCGGAGTCTCGGTTCTCGCGTCGGCGACCTTCGAGGAAGGGTCTTCCGCGAAACGTCCGGCGGTGCAGGTCGGTGATCCCTTTACCGAGAAGGTGCTCATCGAGTGCTGCCTCGAGCTGTTCGACTCGGGCCTCGTCGTCGGCATTCAGGACCTCGGTGGGGCGGGGCTGACATGCGCGCTGTCGGAGACCGCCGCGAAGGCAGGATTGGGGATGGAGGCGAGGCTGGACGCCGTGCCTCTGCGCGAGCCGTCGATGACGGCGACGGAGGTGCTGGCGAGCGAGTCGCAAGAGCGGATGCTCGCGATCGTCGAGCCGTCGCACCTTTCCGCCGTGCTCGAGGTGTGCCATCGATGGGGCGCTCTCGCCACACCCATCGCGGAGGTCACGGCCACCGGTCGGCTCGTCATCACCTGGCACGGCGACGTCGTCGTCGACGTACCCCCGGCTTCACTGGCCGACGATGGTCCGGTCTACACGCGTCCGATGGTGCGTCCCGCTGACCTCGACGCCCTCCGCGCTGACGACCCGTCGCGACTCCTTCGGCCCGCGACCGGTGACGAGATGCGGGCGACCGTGCTGCAGCTTGCCGGCTCACCCAATCTGTCCTCTCGCCGCTGGGTCACCGACCAGTACGACCGTTACGTCCGCGGCAACACCGTGCTCTCCGCGCCCGAGGACGCGGGGGTTCTGCGTCTCTCCGACGACGCACCGGCAGGAGTCGCGCTCGCTCTCGACGGCAACGGCCGCTTCGCTCGTCTCGACCCCTACCTCGGCGCGCAGCTCGCCCTGGCGGAGGCGTGTCGCAACGTCGCAGCAGTCGGGGCCGTGCCCATTGCCGCGACCGACTGCCTGAATTTCGGCTCCCCCGAGAACCCTGAGGTCATGTGGCAGTTCGCGGAGACCGTGCGCGGGCTGGCCGACGGCTGCGTCAGCATGGGCACGCCGGTGATCGGCGGCAATGTCAGCTTCTACAACCAGACGGGCGACCAGCCCATCAACCCGACTCCTGTCGTCGGCATCCTGGGGCTCATCGATGACGTCGAGCGGCGTACGCCGATCGGCTTCACCCGTGAAGGCGACTCGGTGGTGCTGCTCGGTGCCACGCACGACGAGTTCGGCGGGTCGGAGTGGGCGTGGGTCGTGCACCGTCACGTGGGTGGCCAGCCGCCGGTCCTCGATCTCGTCGCCGAGCGGGCACTGGGTGAGGTGCTGGTCGAGGGAGCGTCGAGCCGGCTCTTCACCGCGGCGCACGACCTGTCCGAGGGCGGTCTGAGCCAGGCGCTCGTCGAGTCGTGCCTGCGCGGAGGGGTGGGTGTCACGGTGACACTCGGTGACGATGTGTTCGTCGCGCTCTGCAGCGAGTCGGCGTCGCGAGCCGTCGTCGCCACCCCCGACGTGGAAGGCGTGCTCTCGCTCGCTGCTCGGTGCGGTGTCCCGGCGATCGTCATCGGGCAAGTGGGCGGTGACGCGCTGGTGGTCGAGGGTTCGTTTGGCATCCCGCTCGACGAGCTACGCGAGGTATGGGAAGGCACCCTGCCCCGCCTCTTCGGCTAGTGCCGCGTCGTCGCTGGCCGTACGACGAGCTCCGCGCGGCCGTGTCAGAGCAGTACGCCCGGATCGCGACTGCGGTCGAGGCCATGCCCGACTCCGCCTTCGCGCTTCCGACGCGACTCGGGGAGTGGCGGGTGGACGCACTGATCGCACACCTCGTCGGCAACCTCGATTACCTCGTCGATGGCCTCGCCCGCCAGTCCGCGGCCGGGCTAGCACCGACCGGGCTCTCCTATCGCGAGCGGCCGGCGGAGGAACAGGCGCGCATCGCTGCGCTGGCGCAGGAGAAGGCCGTCGGACAACTCCCGGACGAGTTGCGCGAACGGCTGCGGGTCGCGGTGGATGCGACGTCCCGGTCCCTCGACAAGGAGGAGACCGACCGGGTTGTCGTGATCGAGGAACGGGGACCGATCTTGCTCTCGGAGTACCTGGTGACCCGGTGCACCGAGGGCGTCGTGCACGGTCTGGACCTGGCGGCTGCTGTTCGCGTGACGATCGACCCGGAGCCGCGCGCCTTGCGCGCCGTCGTGCGCCTGCTGGCTGATCGGCTGGTCGAGCGGGCCCCCGGTCGTTCGGTCGAGGTGCGGATCCCCGGCCCGGCCGGGTGTGCGGTGCAGTGCGTGGAGGGCCCGCGGCATACCCGCGGCACCCCGGGCTCGGTGGTCGAGGTCCGTGACGCGCTCGTCTGGGTCGAACTCGCGACCGGGCGGGTGCGATGGGTGGACGCGGTCTCCGACGGCCGGGTCTCGGCCAGCGGCGAGCGCGCCGACCTGACGTCGTACCTGCCCGTTCTCGCCTAACCCACCCTAGGAGGCGGATACACTGCCGACGTAACGGCGTCCCCGCCCACCGTCCTCGACGAGGAGCCCCCGTGCCGGACGGCCTCGGCCCGCAGCACGACGAGATACCTGACGAGCAGAGCCCCAGGGACGCCTGCGGGGTGTTCGGGGTGTGGGCGCCCGGCGAAGAGGTGGCCAAGCTCGTCTATTACGGGCTCTACGCGCTGCAGCATCGTGGCCAGGAGGCAGCCGGCATCGCGACGTCGGACGGGTCCAACGTCACGGTCTACAAGGAGCTAGGACTCGTCGCGCAGGTGTTTGACGAGTCGATCCTCAACGCGATGCCCGGCCACGTCGCCATCGGGCACACGCGGTACTCCACGACTGGCGGCTGCACCTGGGAGAACGCCCAGCCGTCGTTCCGTCACACCAAAGGGCGCGGCAGTATCGCGCTGGGTCACAACGGCAACCTCACCAACACGGTGGAGCTCGCCCGGTTGGTCAAGACTGACATCAGCGACTCGATGGGTTCGACGACGGACTCCGATCTCATCACCAGCTTGCTCGCCGACCGTCCCGATCTCTCGGTCGAGGAAGCGGCGATCGAGGTGCTTCCGATGCTCCAGGGTGCTTTCTCGCTGACGTTCATGGACGAGCACACGATGTACGCCGCCCGTGATCGTCATGGTGTACGCCCGCTGGTCCTGGGCCGACTCGAGCGGGGCTGGGTGGTCGCGAGTGAAACCGCAGCGCTGGACATCGTCGGTGCGCAGCTGATCCGCGAGGTCGAACCGGGCGAGTTCCTCGCCATCGACGCTGACGGGCTGCGCAGCCGGCAGTGGGCCGAGCCTGAGCCCAAGGGCTGTCTCTTCGAGTACGTCTACCTCGCGCGACCGGACACGCAGATCGCCGGTCGGGGCGTGCATGCCACCCGCGTCGAAGTCGGTCGAGTGCTCGCTCGTGAGGCGCCGGTCGAGGCTGACCTCGTCATCCCGGTGCCGGAGTCGGGAGGGCCGGCGGCCATCGGCTACGCCGAGGAGAGTGGCATCCCGTACGGCGAGGGCCTGGTCAAGAACCGTTACGTCGGCCGTACCTTCATCCAGCCGAGTCAGACCATCCGCCAGCTCGGTATCCGCCTCAAGCTCAACCCGGTTCGCGAGGTGTTGCGGGGCAAGCGTCTTGTCGTCGTCGACGACTCGATCGTCCGCGGCAACACTCAGCGAGCCCTCGTGCGCATGCTGCGCGAGGCCGGTGCCGCGGAGGTGCATGTCCGTATCTCGTCGCCGCCGGTGAAGGAACCGTGCTTCTACGGCATCGACTTCGCGACGCGAGCCGAGCTGATCGCCCATGGACTCGACGTCGAGCAGATCCGCGAGTCCATCGGTGCCGACTCGCTCGCTTACGTCAGCCTCGACGGGCTGATCGCGGCGACGACGATCGCCAAGCCCAATCTGTGCCGGGCCTGCTTCGACGGCACCTACCCGATCCCCCTGCCGGCTGACGAGCAGATCGGAAAGCACGTGCTCGAGGGGATTGGCGTGAGTGTGATGGGCGAGTCCGACGCCCCTGCCCAGCGCCTCGGCAGTCCGGGCCCGTCAGGTGATGACGAGCCGCTGCTGCCCAGCGTGGGCGCTGCCGACGCGCTTCGGCGACCATGACCAAGCGCGGTGGAGTGGAGGGACCGGGCAGCTCCTATGCCGCGGCCGGCGTCAGCATCGAGGCGGGTGATCGCGCGGTCGAGCTGATGAAGAAGAAGGTCAGCAGAGCGACCCGGCCCGAGGTCGTGGGCGGTCTCGGTGGCTTCGCCGGCCTCTTCGCTCTCGATGTCACCAAGTACAAGCAGCCGCTGCTGGCCAGCTCCACCGACGGAGTGGGCACCAAGCTCGCCGTGGCGCAGGCGATGGACAAGCACGACACCGTCGGCATCGACCTGGTGGCCATGGTCGTCGACGACCTTGTGGTGTGTGGGGCCGAACCGCTGTTTCTGCTCGACTACATAGCCTGCGGCCGGGTTGTTCCCGAGCGGATGGCTGAGATCGTCGGTGGCATCGCGGAGGGCTGCCGTCAGGTGAACTGCGCGCTCATCGGCGGGGAGACCGCCGAGCACCCCGGGATCATGGACGACGACGTCTACGACCTGTCCGCCACCGGGGTCGGCGTGGTCGAGGCCGACAAGCTCATCGGCAGCGAGAACGTCGCCGTCGGTGATGTCGTCATCGCGATGGCCTCGAGCGGCCTGCACAGCAACGGTTTCGCACTCGTCCGTCATGTGCTGCTTGGTGCCGCGCGCATGCGTCTGGACCGCGAAGTCGATGAGCTCGGTACGACGCTCGGCGAGGCGCTTCTCACGCCCACCCGGATCTACGCGCGAGACTGCCTGTCGCTCATCGACGACGTCGATGTTCACGCCTTCGCGCACATCACTGGAGGCGGCCTCGCCGCCAACATTGCGAGGGTGATCCCCGACGGGCTGATCGCCGATCTCGAGCGGTCGAGCTGGGCCGTGCCGCCGATCTTCCATCTTGTGGCCGATCGCGGTCGGGTGGAGCGGGAGGAGATGGAGCGCACCTTCAACATGGGTGTCGGCATGGTCGCCGTCGTCGCCCCGGATGAGGCTGAGCGCGCGCTCGCGGTCCTTGACCGACACCACGTATTCGCCTGGATGGCCGGCGTGGTCGTCGCGGGTGACGGCAGCGATGTCGGCGCCCGGCTGACCGGTGAGCACCCCGCCTGACGATGCGAACGCGCAGCAGGGCCGTCGGTCGAGTTCTCGCGATCACCCTCGTGCTCGGTCTCGCCGCCGCAGGGTGCTCCGACGACAGCGTGCCCGACGCCGAGCCGTCCCCGGCCGCGATCCGGCCCACCGCTGTGGCCAAGCCCCGCCCGTCCCGCTCCGCCGCGCCCACCGCGACGGCCAGCCCGGCACCGAAGCCTCAGCCGCTGGGCGCGTCCCAGGCCTTCCTGTCGGCGACTGCGAACGAGGCGGCGGTGACAGCCGACCCGCAGACCGGCTGCTTCGACATCTACCCGGGACTGCTCGACGTGTCGTGCGACACCCTGCAGCTCGACGGAGGCACGCTGCTGTGGCTGGCCGGGACGGAGGACCTCGGAAGCGGGCAGCGGCGCCGGGTGCTGCGGCTGCTGACCTTCGACCCAGCCACGGGTGGTTACCGGCTCCGGTTTCTGTCCCGGGACCCGGCCGGGGGCTGGACCGGCTTCTCGATCGGCGTGGCTCGGCTCACCGGCAATGGTGTCGACGGCCTGGTCGTGCGTACGGAGCTCGCCGGAAACGGGGGCACCTACGACGTGCTCACCTGGCGGGCAGGGGGTCCGCTCGTCCTGCGGGCGCACCGCCCACCGGCTCGCGACCTGCGCGTCGTGGCCCGCGAGAACCGCCTTGACGACTACCAGTCGGCGGGTCGCGGCTTCTACCTCTACCGCCGCATTCAGTGGGACGGCGCGCGCATGACCATCGTCGACGTCGGTCGGGTCAGGGCGTCGGAAGTGCCGCCTCCGGCGTGAGCCGGTGCTGGCTCAGGCCGGCCACAACTCCTCTTCGTCGTCCTCTTCGTCGTCTGCTGTCTCGGTGCTCTCGGCCGCTCGAAGCGGCGAGTCACTGGCGAGCTCAGCACGCAGTCGGTCGAGGTCGGTCCCGGTCGTGCTGTACTTCAGCTCGCGGGCGACCTTGGTCTGCTTGGCTTTGGCCCGGCCGCGCCCCATATGGCTCGACCTCCTCGACGACGGGGCGCTGCAGGCCCCGAGAATGACTTACGACGACGGCGTACGCCGCCCATCGTAAGTCACGAGGGCAGCGGATGCGCACTCGCCGCACGCCGACACCCTCACGGAGCTACCGGAGGTGGATCGCGCGCAGGCGTCCGACGCCTGCCATCCGCCGCTCGGCCATCTGCTCAGCGGCCGCACCGGTGGTGATTCCCGCCGATGCGGCGCCTTCGAGTACCGCCTTGGTCGTCTCGAAGATCAGCGCTGCCTGGGCGCGGGCCCGTGGCTCGGAGTAGCCCCGCACCTCGTCGCCGACTTGGATCACGCCACCCGCGTTGACCACGAAGTCGGGCGCGTAGAGCACGCCACGATCGGCGAGCAGCTGCTCGATGCCGTCGTGGGCCAGCTGGTTGTTGGCGGCCCCGCAGACGATCCGCGCTCTGATCCGCGGCACGGTGTGGTCGCTCAGCGCATCGTGGAGAGCACACGGGGAGTAGATGTCCATCTCTTCGTCCAGGAGTTGGCCTACCGTCGCGACGTCGACCCCGGCGTACGCCGCCTGCACGCGTTGCACCGCGGTGTCGCTGACGTCGGCTACCACGACGGAGGCGCCCTCGTCGAGCACGTGCCCGACCAGGTGGTGCCCGACCTTGCCGACGCCGGCGATGCCGACCCGCCGACCGGCCAGGCTCGGACTTCCCCAGATGAAGTCGGCCGACGCGCGCATGCCCTGGTAGACGCCGTACGCCGTGAGCACCGCGCTGTCCCCGGCCCCGCCTTCGGCCGGCGACCGTCCAGTCACGAAGTCGCACTCACGCCCGATGACATCCATGTCGGCGACGTAGGTGCCGACGTCGGCTGCGGTGTAGTAGCGGCCGTTCAGCGACTGCACGAAGCGGCCGTACGCACGCAGCAACGCCTCCGTCTTGTCCGTCTGCGGGTTGCCGATGATGACCGCCTTGCCTCCGCCGTGATCGAGTCCGGCGCAGGCGTTCTTGTACGACATCGCGCGGGACAGGCGCAGCACATCGGCGAGCGCGTCGTCCTCGGTGGCGTAGGGAAAGAACCGCGTCCCGCCGAGTCCGGGACCGAGGGCAGTCGAGTGCAGCGCGATGATCGCGCGCAGACCTGATGGTCGGTCCTCGCAGAAGACGACCTGCTCGTGCCCGCTGCTGCTGGAGAAGACGCCCATGAACGGTGAGGCTATCCGTGCGGGTGGATCTGCTACTTCACGACGGTGTCGAAAGCCCGGTAGAGGCCGCGCCCGGTCGATTGGCGGGAGATGGTGGCGCCGGCGAACCGGGCCTTGGTGTCGCAGGACCTCTCAAGGCAGCCGTCGGCGAAGGCGACGAGTACCCGGCCCTGGGCGTCGGCTGTGACGTCCATGAAGTCGAGCAGGTTGCGGGTGCCGGCGCACGAGCCGCTGTTGTCACAGATTCGGCCGACTTGCACGGGGCTTTCCGGGGTAGCGAGTGCGGTGCGCCACGTTGCGCCTCGGTCGTAGGTGAAGGCGACGTAAAGGCGCCACACGCCGTCGAAGGTGGGCACCTGATCGATCCCGCTCGTCGCGGTGCCGAGGAAGGCGATTGCGGCCCGGTCGCCGTCGCCGGCCACGGTGGAGATGAACTTGGTGTTCTTGATCCCGAACTCCTGGCCGAGAGCGATCGGCTTGGTCCAGGTCCTGCCCTTGTCCCGGGTCAC
Source organism: Mycobacteriales bacterium (assembly GCA_046590575.1). Lineage (GTDB taxonomy): Bacteria > Actinomycetota > Actinomycetes > BP-191 > BP-191 > DATLNF01. Next base: position 15,705 of record JBKJUS010000187.1, read on the forward strand.
CGCGACGTGCGGGACTGTGTTGAAGTCGTCGTCGGTCTCTACCTTCTGGCCCCACGAGAGGTACGCCGTGCCGTCAGCGCCGGCCGCGATCGACGGGTCCTTGGCGTTGTTGCTCGCCTGCAGGACTGAACTGCCCGGCACCTCGCGGATGGTCCAGCTCAGGCCGTTGTCCTCAGAGACGGCGACGCCGGTCCCTCCTTTGCAGCTGCGAGGGGGCAGGTAGACGGTGCCGTCCGGCGCGGTGGAGACGTGCCCGTGGATCGTCGTACAGCCGCTTCCGGCCGAGGTCCAGGCATTGACGGCTGGCAGGAAGGTCAGCCCGCCGTCGACGCTGGTGGCGCAGTTGGTGACCACGACGGCCTGAGAGCAGTAGTAGACCGCGCGCGGATAGGAGGTGACGGGGCGCAGGGTGCCGCCGTTGACGAAGGCACCTGTGCCGACGGTCTGGTGGTCGAAGACCGAGCCGGCACCGCAGCCGTCCGGCACCTCCTGCCAGGACTTTCCGTCGTTGTCGGTGTAGGCCATCAGGCTGCACGCGCCGGTCAGCTGCGAAACGAAGGTGCGTCCGGTCTCGAAGTCGGTCTCGATGATCGGGTCGAGACTGGTCAGTGAGGTCAGGATCGCGTTGGAGGTTTTCCACTGCGCTTTGCCGGTGCGCGCGTCGAAGTCGGTCACCGTGTACGTGTTGGTGTAGCTCTGGTAGAGCACCGCGTTGGTCTCGCGGTTGACGCCGAGGGTCGGCTCGCCGGCGCCGCTGACGTCCGACGGATGCGCGAAGTTGCGGAAACTGGCCACCGCCGCCGGTGCCGCCGGGGCGGTGACCGCCGCGGCGATGGTGCCGGTGAGCCCGAGGAGCAGGGCGGTCATCGCAAAGCGGCGTTCACGCATCAAGGTGTCCTTCGGCTGGGGCAGGGTCGAGTTGGCACTTTGTTCTAGACACAACTTCTCTAGACACCAACTTCAGTCCTGCTTGGAGGTGACGGCCGTGGCACGATCACGTGCATGACCGCTTACTCGTCGCACCTGCGGGTCTATGAGCCGCTCGCCGCGTTTGCGGCCGCCGAGCGGCGCCGTTGGGAGGTCTACCTCGCGTCTGGAGAGGCACCGGATCATCTGAGCGGGCTCTCCGAGCAGCACCGGGCGGCCATTGTCGCAGCCATCGGCGTGCCGCCGGACGCTGATGTCGAGCACGCTTTTGTGCACCGCACCGGCGGCCAGAGCTACCTCTGCCCGTGGCGGCTGCGGGTGCGCAGCTGGCAGGCGATCGCTGACTTCCGGTCCGGACTGCCGCCCGAGGTCGCCGACGCATTCATCCCACCAGCCGCCGCGGAGATCGCCGAGCGGGAGCTGACCCGGGTGCGCCAGGCGGACCCTGAGCTCAAGACCTACACCCTCAGCGCCACCTGGCAGGTGCCGTTGCGGTGGTTCGTGCCGTTCGAGGGCGAGGATCGGCGGCTCACGCTCGACGGCGATGCCACGACGCTGACCTATCTGGCCACGATGGCGGACGCTCGCCGCCGGGTCGCCCGCGCGCTCGCCGTGCTGCGTCGGGCGATGGACTCCTCCACCCTGATCGACGGTGTCGAAGAGCTGGGTCGGTGGCTCGAGGACTACCACCCCAGATCGTTGCTTGAGCTCGACTACGGCGGCCTGGTGCGACTCTTCGACCCGGTGGAGCTCGAATCCGACGAGTCGGCGGCGGACGTGGCCCACGCGGTGGCGAGCCTTGCGTCGGACGAGCCCGACGAGGCGATGGAGGCCTATCAGCGGGTCAGTGTGCGGTGGGGCGCGGTACGCGCCGTCGAGGTCGCGAACTAACTGGGACATCCCCGACACACGTCATGACGCGAGGGGACTAGTCATATCGCGGGGAGAAATGGCCCGGTTGAGCCATTTCGGACATCGCGGGCAAGGACGACGATCTGTCCTGTTGAGCGCACGCTCTCCCGCGAAAGGACCACCACGATGAGCACCCGTACCCCCGACACCGACCCACTGCTGACCCCAGCCGAGGTCGCAACGATGTTCCGCGTCGACCCCAAGACTGTCACCCGGTGGGCGAAGTCTGGGAAGCTCACCTCGATCCGCACCTTGGGCGGCCACCGCCGGTACCGCGAGATCGAGGTGCGCTCGCTGCTCGCTGGAATTCCGCAGCAGCGTGCTGAGTAGCTAGTCGCCACCACCACCGCCCGAACACGGGCCTCGTTCCGGTCGCTTGTCGACCAGGGCGGGGCCCGTCTCCACGTTCGGAGCGGTCACTGGTGGGCAGGGGCGGGGTCGAACCGCCGACCTCACGCTTTTCAGGCGCGCGCTCGTACCAACTGAGCTACCTGCCCTCGACACTCCGGCCCCCGGTTCGCCCGGTGTACGGCGTGCTGGCGGTCCCGACGGGATTTGAACCCGCGACCTCCGCCTTGACAGGGCGGCGTGCACTCCAAACTGCACTACGGGACCTTGCT
>JBKJUS010000162.1:0-9602 GCA_046590575.1 Mycobacteriales bacterium
ACAGCGGCGCCGTAGAAGCGCGGGATCGCGTCCTGCACGGCCTCCTCAAGCACCGCGGCCCGGCCGACGCGCTGGTCGAGGATGCGCTGCGGCACCTTGCCCGGGCGGAAGCCCTGCACCTTCACGCTGCGGCCGATGCGCTTGTACGCCTCGTCGAGGGAGGGCTTCAGCTCGTCGAAGGGCACCTCGACGTTGAGCTTGACCTTGGTCGGACCGATCTCGGAAAGCGTGGCCTTCACGGGGAACTGGCTCCTGCGGTGGGGAAAGGTGTGGGTGAGCGAGGATACGGGTCGGGGCGGGGAGACTCGAACTCCCGGTCTCCTGCTCCCAAAGCAGGCGCGCTAGCCACTGCGCTACGCCCCGCGGCGCGGGCAATCCCGATGCTACCGCCCACGCGTCGGCCGACCGTCCGGCGTTTCCCGCAAGGAACCGTCGAACGAAGCCGGATTCCACGCGGGAAACGCCGAACGGTTTGGTGGGGAGGCAGTGGGGAGGCAGTGGGGAGGCGGGGTGCGGTGGACCCGTAGACTGACTGCGGTTCACGCACCACGCGGGCGTAGCTCAATGGTAGAGCTCCAGTCTTCCAAACTGGTGACGCCGGATCGATACCGGTCGCCCGCTCCAACGCGGCTGGGCTGCGGCTCAGGTCGCGGTGACCTGACCATGCGCCACCTGCAGGGTCCGGGTCAGCGGGACGGCCTCGAGCAGCCGGCGGTCGTGGGTGACGAGCAGGAGCGTGCCGACGTACGACGCGAGCGCCTCCTCGAGCTGCTCGATGGCCGGCAGGTCGAGGTGGTTGGTCGGCTCGTCGAGCACCAGGCAGTTGGTCCCGCGGGCCATCAGCACGGCAAGACCCGCCCGGGTCCGCTCCCCCGGCGACAGCGAGCCGGCGGGTCGACCGACCTCGGCCGCCTTGAGGTCGAACTTCGCCAGGAGCGTCCGGACCTCTTCAGGCAGCAGGTCCGGAGCGGTCTTGCGTACGACGTCGACGACCGTGGCGTCACCGGCAAAGGCGCGCCGCGCCTGGTCGAGCTCCCCGACCACCACGCCCGGCCCCAGCGACGCCGTACCGGAGTTCAACGACAACCTGCCAAGCAGCGCTTGCAAGAACGTCGTCTTGCCGCCGCCGTTGGCGCCGACGACGGCCACCCGGTCCGCCCAGCGCACATCGACGTCCACCGGTCCCAAGGTAAATGCACCCACAGTCACGACCGCCGACCGCAACGTCGCCACCGCATCGCCGGATCGAGGAGCAGCGGGCAAGGTCAACCGCAGCTGCCACTCCTTGCGCGGCTCTTCCACCGCTTCGCCGTCGAGCCGGCGCAGCCGAGTCTCAAGCGACCGCACCTTGGCCGCAGCCGACGTGGCCGCCTCCATCCGCGCTCCTCGAGCAGCGCGGTCGTTGTCGGGCATCTTCCGCTTGGCCCGCACAGCGCCCCGCACGGACATCTCCCGGGTCGACTGCACTCGTCCCTGCAGCTCCTCGCGACGGTCGACGTAGTCGTCGTACTGCTCCCTCGCGTGCCGACGGGCGACGGAGCGCTCCTCGACGTAGGCGTCCCAGCCGCCGGCGAACTGTCGAGCCACCCGGTTGTGCGGATCCAGCTCGAGCACACCGGTCACGCAGCGCTTGAGGAACTCGCGGTCGTGACTCACCACGACGAGTCCGCCGCGCAGCCCCGCGACGAATTCTTCGAGCCGGATGAGCCCGTCGAGGTCCAGGTCGTTGGTGGGCTCGTCCAACAGCAGGACGTCGTAGCGGCTGAGCAGCACCGCGGCGAGCGATGCGCGCGCCATCTGCCCGCCGGACAACCCGCTCGTATCTACGTCGAGCAGGTCAGCCGGCAGCCCGAGGTCACCGCACACAGCGATTGCCCGCGCGTCGAGGTCGGCGCCGCCCAGGTCAAGCCAGCGCTGCAGGGCGTCGGCGTAGGACGTCGCGGCGGAGTCATCGCCACCGTCGAGCGCAGCGGCGCAGTTCTGCAGCGTCGTGTCTGCCGCTTCGACACCCGTTCGCCGTGCCAGGTAGTGCAGAAGCTGCTCGGCCGGTCGGCGATCCGGCTCTTGCGGCAGAAGACCGACCGTGCCGGTCGTGGCGACGGCTCCCGCGTCCGGAGGGAGCTCGCCAGCCAGGATGCGCAGCAGGGTGGACTTGCCTGCGCCGTTGGGCCCCAGCAAACCGAGCCGCATCCCCGGCCCGACGGTCACATCGACACCGTGCAGCACCTCCTCGGCGCCGTAGGACGCAGTGACGCCGCGGGCGGTGATGGTGGCCATGGGTGGGAGTCTCTCGCGAGTCCACCGCAGGGACCCCTAGGGTTGCCACAGGAGGGAGGTGCCATGGAAGGCCCGACTGACGACGCTGCGGCCGAGCTGCACAACCGGCTCTTCGGGATGTCACCGACACTCACCGGTGCGCACCTTGCCGAGCGGACCGGCACCGAGCTGGAGCGGGACCGCGCGTTCTGGCGAGCCCTGGGGTTCCCCGTCGCCGAGGAGGGAACGCCTCGATATTCCGATGACGACGTCGCCGCGCTGCAAGCCCTCGGTCGGCTGATCGGAACGGGGCTGCTCGACGACGACGTGGCGATCCGGCTGACCCGCGCCATGGGGCGCGCACTGGCGGGTGTGGCGCGGTCGCAGGCCGAGGTGGTCGGACAGGTCGCGGTGACCTCGGGCGTCGACCCCAGCGATCTGCTGCGGACGTTCGCGCATGTCGTGCCGGACATCGAGTCGCTTCTCGTATTCGTCTGGCGCCGCCATCTCAGCGCCGCGCTGGCGGAGATCGTCGCCACGCCCGACCCGGGCGAGATGCGCACTCTCGCGGTCGGATTCGTCGACGTCACGGGATACACCTCGATGTCGCGCACCCACTCCGCCGTCGTGGTGCGACACGTCATCCGCACGTTCGAGGCGCGGGTGACGGACTCCGTCGCGTCGTACGGCGGTCGCGTCGTGTCGACTCTCGGAGATGCCGTGCTCTTTACCGTGCCCGAGTGCGTCACCGCTGCGCGACTCGGCCTGGAACTGGCGCGCCTTCCCGTTGGCGATGACGACCTGCCGCCGGTCCGCGTCGGCCTGGCCTGGGGCGAGGTGCTCGCGCATCACGGCGACGTGCTCGGGTCAGTCGTCAACCTGGCTGCGCGACTCTGCGAGATCGCTCGACCCGGCACGGTGCTCATCGACCGAGACGGAGCGGCGCTGCTCGAAGAAGCACCAGAAATCGAGCTACGTCGGGTTGGACGGGTGAGCGTTCGCGGATATGCCCACCTCGAGCCGTGGGCGGTCCGAGCCGCGACCTAGTGCGGCGACCTCTACTGGCGCCAGAGCAGCACGAGCGCGCGGTCGTCCGAGCTGTCCGGCGCCACGGCATCGACAAGCTTCTCGGCGCCGCACTCGAACGTCGAGATCACCAGTCGGTTCGCCTCCCCCATGAGCTTGTCGATGCCGACTGCGAGGTCTCGACCAGGCACCTCGACTATCCCGTCGGTGAACATGAGCAGGGCATCTCCTCGACGCAGCTGACCTCGCTCGGCATGCCAGGTCGGTCGTTCGAGAACGCCGAGGACCGCCCCTTCGGCGGCGCTCGTCGACCAGTAGCCCGTGCCAGCGGCAAAGTGTGCTGCGGGCGGATGCCCGGCCGACTGAAGCAGGTAGTCGCCGGTCGTCAGGTCGAGGGCGAGGTGGGCGGCAGTCGCGAACCCTTCGTCCCACTGCTGACGCAGGAGGTAGGCGTTGGCTGCGGGCAAGAAGTCCTCCGGCGGGACCGCGCCGAGGAGGCCGCCCAGGGCGCCGGAGAGCAGCAGCGCCCTGCTGCCCGCATCGATGCCCTTCCCGGAAACGTCGACGAGAGCCAGCTCGAGCCGCGTCGGACGCACCGATGAGACGAGAAAGTCCCCGGCGAAACCGGCATCGCCGGCCGACTTGATCGAGATCTCGACCCGCCACCCATGGGGCAGCGGCGGCAACTCGCCCTGCTGACGCAGGCGGTCCCTCACCTCGACGAGCATCGACCCGCCACCGAGGCCCGGCACGCCGAGCTCATCCCGGTCGGCGGCCAACTGGTAGCCGACCGCGCCAATCACCACGATGAGAAGAATGTTGCCTGGGCGGAATTCGCGCACCCCGTCGCGCAGCACCAGTGCGGCGGCGCCCGCCGCCGTCGCACCCAGCAGAACCTGCATCTCCCGTCGACGGAGCACAAGCGCGCCGAGGACGACGGGAAGCACGAGCAGTCCCGGGGGCGCGACAGCCAGCCCGCCCGACAGACCGAGCCCCGCGACGAGCGCGGTGAGCGCGAGCAGCGCGGCTAGGGTCAGGCGAGCCTGCCGGCGCGGACTCCTAGCTCTCCCACCCCACGTCACGCTGGCCCTCCGGTTGTGTGCTCCACCCCGAATCACTATCGCAGGCCTCCCCGAACCCACCTCATCATCGTGGTTGAGTTGTCCCGTTTGGGGGAAGGGACGCAAGGTAGTCCGCGCCGGGGACTATCCGGACGCTCGGGAGGGCTGGCGATCGAGGCTCACCTGCAGTTGCGGCCGGTCCCAACAAGCGCCGGTGTCGCCCGACGGTTCGTCGGAGCGACGCTGACCTCGTGGGGCTGCGCCAACCTGATCGACGTGGTCAGCCTCCTCGTCAGCGAAGTGGTCACCAACGCCGTCCTCCACGCGCGGTCTGACGTCGTGCTCCATGTGGTCAGCGGCCGCCACCTCGTCCGCGTCGAAGTATCGGATAGCAGCACGACCGCCCCCGTGATCCGTCCGCACAACGACGACGCGATGTCCGGTCGCGGTCTCGTGCTCGTCGACGAGTTAGCCAGTTCGTGGGGGGTGACCACGGTCGACGGGGGCAAGGTCGTCTGGTTCGAGGTGGCGGCGTAACCCGATCTCGGTCGCCCGCATCGACCTAGCCCGGTAGAACTCGGTCATGGCTATCGCCCTTTACGACGCTTGGCAGCTCGGGCACCAGTAGAGGTTGCGGCCGGCCATCTCCGCGCGTCGTACACCGGTCCCGCACCTCCGACAGGGGAGCCCGGTGCGGCGATACACGTAATGCGCGTCCGCACCGACCGCCCGACCTCGCAGAGCCCGGTCCGTGGGCTCGGTGGTGACGATGCGCCCGGACCGCACCCCGGCCCGCAGCATCGTTACGGCACTCGACCACAGCGCATCGAAGTCGGCGCGACGCAGCTCCCGACTCGACAGGAACGGGTCGATGCCGTGCACGAACAGCAGCTCGGCGCGGTAGACGTTGCCCACTCCGGCGAGTACCGACTGGTCCATCAGCGCAGCGGCAATAGGGATGCGTCGTGACCGAAGCGCCGACCAGGCCCGCTCGGGATCAGCGTCGCGGCGCAGCGGGTCCGGACCGAGGCGCGCCACCAGGCGGCGTACGGCGTCCGGCTCGAGCAGCTCGCAGGCAGTCGGTCCGCGGAGGTCGTGGCAGGTCTGGGTTCCTTCCCACCGCAGCCGCACCAAGCCGACCGGGCCAGGCGCCGGTTGGACGACCTCACGGAACGTGCCGTACAACCCGAGGTGCACGTGCAGGGTCGATGACCCTTCGATGTCGTAGAGCAGGTGCTTGCCGTACCCCTCGGCGCGCACCAGTGCCCGACCGTCGATGAGGGCGGCGCCGGCGGTGAATCTGCCCTGCGGACTGGACGCCCGCAGTCGCTCACCCCGGAGCACCCGGTTGTGCCGATTCGCCAGCCGATGGATCGTGTGTCCTTCGGGCATGCCGACCGTGACTCCTGTCCTGCGTCGAGGCGGCTGACCGCCGCACGTCTCATCCTTCAGGAGGTTCGATGCCCGAACAGCCCCGACGCGGCGCGACCGGTCGCCCTGGCCGCCCGCAGAGCGGCCGCGGCGACCGCAGTGGAGTCGGCAACCTGGTGGGGGCCGGCCCGTCGATCGTCGGCATCAGTGGCGCGCTCCGGGCCCGGGACGTGTCGCGGGCGGGCGAGGACCACGACGCGCTGGCCGAGCAAACGGTCGTCGTGCGCCGTCGGGAGCCACTCCCTGCCGATGCGCCACCGCGTCCGACTGCGCCACACCGCGCCGCACCCCCCAGTTCCGTGGAGCCCCCGCCGGCGCAGACCTGACCAGTGACCTTGGTGGCAGGCGTTGATGGCTGTCCCGGCGGCTGGGTGGCCGCACTTGTCGACGACGCACGGCGCACTGTCACCTGGCAGCTGCTCCGAGGTGCACGGGAAGTCATCGACCTGCTCCGCGACCCTGGGGCTGCGACGATCGGGGTTGACATCCCCATCGGCCTGCCCGCGGCCGGACACACCCGGGCAGCAGACCTCGAGACCCGCGCCGCCCTGCGCGAGCGACGGTCGTGCGTGTTCCCGGCTCCGCCCCGCGAGGTGCTGGCCGAGGACGACTTCTGGCGTGCCAACGCCCTACACCGGCGACTTCAAGGCAAGGGATTGTCCAAGCAGGCGTTCTTCATCGGCGCCCGCATCGTCGACGTCGATGTCGTCATGACGCCGGATCTCGTCGACCGGGTGGTCGAGGTGCATCCCGAGCTGGTCTTCGCTCGGCTCGCCGGCCGGCCGATCGGCACCAAGAAGACCCCGGCCGGTCTAGCCGAGCGCACGTCGCTGCTCGCGCCCTGGGTGCCGGGCGTGGCGCACGCAGTGGCCGAACGCCCGCGCGGTGTGAAGGCCGATGACGCCCTGGACGCAATCGCCTGCGCCCAGGCGGCGGCCCGTTGGCTGCACGGTGCGGCGGAGACCCTGCCGGTCGACCCGCCGTACGACGTACGAGGTCTGCCCATGCGGATCGTCAGCTAAGGGAGCTGAAGGGACTTCACCTCGAGAAACTCCTCCAGCCCGAAGGTGCCGAGCTCGCGGCCGTTGCCCGACTGCCGGTAGCCGCCGAAGGGAGCCAGCGGGTTGAAGCGGCCCCCGTTGACGTCAACCTGGCCTGTGCGCATCCGCCGGGCGAAGGCGGTCGCCCGACCGAGATCCGCGGACCACACCGCTCCTGCCAAACCGTAGATCGTGGAGTTAGCGATCCGCACCGCGTCGTCCTCGGCGTCGTAGGGCATCACCGCGAGCACCGGGCCGAAGATCTCCTCTTGGGCGATGCGCATGTCGGAGGTCACGTCAGCGAACACAGTGGGTCGGACGTAATAGCCATGGCCGAGGTCGGCCGGCGGCTCCACCCCGCCGGTAACCAGCCGCGCACCGCCGTCGATCCCGGCCTGGATATACGCGCGCACCCGCTCGCGCTGCGCAGCGGACACCAGGGGACCCAGCCGGGTCGAATCCAACGTCGGGTCGCCAGGCTGGTAGGTCTCCGCTAGCCCCCGCACGATCTCGACGACCTCGTCCTGGCGATCACGCGGGACGAGCATGCGGCTGAACGCGGTGCACTTCTGCCCGGCGTTCTGAAAGACGTCTGCCACGCCGACCTTGGCTGCCGTCGCGAAATCAGCATCGTCGAGCAGGACGTTCGCCGACTTGCCACCGAGCTCCAGGGCGACCCGCTTGATCGTCGCGGCGGCGAGCTCGGACACCCGCGAGCCGGCGCGGGTCGACCCGGTGAAGGAGACCATGTCCACGTCGGGGTGCGAAGCGATGGCCTCTCCGACAACCGGGCCGGTCCCTGTCACGAGGTTGAAGACGCCCGGCGGCAGCCCGACCTCGTCGATGACCTCGGCCAGGATGAAGGCGGCGAGCGGGGCGATCTCGCTGGGCTTGAGCACGACGGTGCAGCCGGCGGCCAACGCCGGGGCGACCTTGGCAACCACCTGGTGCAGCGGGTAGTTCCACGGAGTGATGGCACCGACGACCCCGACCGGCTCCCGCACGACGAGGGACTTGCCGATCTGCTCCTCGAAGGCATAGTCGACGACGAGCGCGGCGTAGCTGCCGAGGATGGCGACCGGCAGCCCCGCCTGCACCGCCAGCGCGAACTTCTTCGGTGCCCCCATCTCGGCGGTGATCGTGCGAGCCACCTCCGTCGACCGGGCGCCGAGTGCCTCCTGCAGCCGGGCCAGGTACTTCGCCCGTTCACCGACGGGGGTGGCGGCCCAGCCGGGGAAGGCCGCCCGCGCCGCGGCGACCGCGCGGTCGACATCGGCCGGCGTGCCTTCGGGAACGGTGGCGAAAGTCTCCTCAGTTGCGGGATTGACCACCCCGATCGTTCCAGTGCCGACAGGAGCAACCCACTGCCCATCGACATAGAGCTTGTCGCGGACTTGCACGGTGCCTCCGGTGGCTAAGTCGCTCGTTGGTGCGGAATGATGGACCGTCCTGGGTGCTCGGCGTCGAGGTGGTCGCGCAGCTCCGCCTCGTTGCGGAACCGCAGCTCGCAGTCAGGGCACTGGTGGACGCTCATGGGCACCTCCATCAATCGAAGACAGGAGCCTTGTCGCGCGTGCGCTTGAGCTCGAAAAAGCCGGGCGTGCCAGCAACCAACAACACACCGTCCCACAGTCGACCAGCGGCCTCACCCTTTGGCGTCGGGGTGACCACAGGACCGAAGAACGCGGTGTCCTTGACCGCGATGATCGGCGTACCGACGTCCTGACCGACCTCGGCCAGGCCGGCCGCGTGGTCGATCATGATGGCCTCGTCCCACTTCTCCTCGTCCAGCGCGGCAGCGAGCTCGACCGGCAATCCGACGCCGGCGAGCGCTGCCTCCACGACGGTCCTGTCGCGGTGCACCTTCGCCAGGTGGTAGCTCGTCCCGAGCGCGGTGTAGAGGGGCAGCACGACCTCCGGCCCGTACGCGGTTCGGGCCGCGGCGATGACCCGCTCCTGCTGGTGGCTGCGAAAGTGGCTCTCCCGGGCCTTCTCGCTGGGTTCTTTACCCTCATTGAGCACAGCGAGGCTCAGAAGTCGCCAGCTCACCTCCAAGTCGCGGACAGCCGCGGCTTCGATGATCCAACGGGAGGTCATCCACGCCCAGGGGCAGGCCGGGTCGAACCAGAAGTCCACCGGGGTGCGTTCTGTCGCCATGCCTAGTGGCAATCGTGCGCGCACGGGTTCTATTTCAGGCGCCCCGGTTCGCACCCGCTTCATGGAAGGATGAGTGCGACGCGCCACCACCGGACGGAGCTGATCTTCCGCATGTCCTCGAACAACCTCACCCGCGACGAAGCCCGCCAGCGAGCCGCACTCATCTCGGATGTCTCCTACGACGTCACGCTGGACGTCCGCTTCGGCGAAGAGCAGTTCGAAACAGCCACGGTCATCGGGTTCCACTGCTCCGAGCCGGGCGCCTCGACCTTCGTCGAGCTGACCGCTCCAGTGGTGCGCCGCATCGTCCTCAACGGCGCCGAGGTCGACCTCGCCGGGTTCGACGGTAACCGCGTGCACCTGGAGGGCCTCGCTGCCGCGAACACGCTGGAGATCGTCGCGGATGCCGCCTACATGCACACCGGCACCGGATTGCACCGCTTTGTCGACCCAGTCGACAAGCGCGTCTACCTGCACACCCAGTTTGAGACCTTTGATGCGCACCGTGTCTACGCCTGTTTCGACCAGCCGGACCTCAAAGCTCCATTCACTCTGACCGTGCTGGCGCCCGAGGAGTGGGCGGTCATCTCCAACTCCCGACCGGTCGAACGACCAGCTGTCGGGGCGGCCG
>JBKJUS010000183.1:0-13228 GCA_046590575.1 Mycobacteriales bacterium
TCCCTGGCGGAGGCTGGAAGTCCATTCCGCGAACGAGCCCTGGAACGGACGCCTGAAGTCGGTCCGTCGCCAGGTGACCGGGTACTCGTACGACCCGCTGTTGAATGACTTGCGGGCACCCGCGAACGGGTCGTCGTAGAACCACATGGGGGGTAGCAGCGGGTTCAGCGCGTACCGCTGCTCCGGAGCTTCTGTCGCCGGCTTGTACTTCGATGACAGCTCGACCAGCTGCTCTTGAGTCAGCCCCTCCGTGAACTTGACGACCACGTCGCTTACAGCTGCGTCAGGGAGGCCTTGGGCGAATGTCCTCGACTGGGCGAGAGTGGCTTCCCCGCGAAGCAAGGCCTCGTCGAGCTTGCCCTGTCCGAGCGAGCTGACGCGAACATTTCCGAGGGTGCTCACGCTGATGCGCGCCTCCACTGGGGTGCCGGCAAACTCCCGAATGTTCGGATTCCAGGAGATCCGGCGCTCAGTGCGTCGCCACGATCCGCTTTCGTTCCTTACCGAAGACCCGACGGGAATCGTCGGATGGGCGACTATGAATGCGGTCTCGACCCGGTCAAGTCGCCCTGAATGGTCCCCGAGGCGTGACGACGCGTAGCCGACGACGACGCTGAGCATGGACAGGACCAAGAACAGCACGACGACGAGGCCCGCCGTGCGTAGCAGACCGCGGAACACGGCCCACCTCGTTGCATTGCGGTCGAAGATCGCCAGCTCGGGCAGGTGGGGGGACGTCATGCCAGCTTCTCTCGGGCGGCCGCGCGGGCGCGGTACAGGGCGGTGCGGATCGCTCCTGCAGTGGTCCCGCTCATCGCGGCGACCTCTGGGCAGGAGAACCCGTACACATGGACGAGGACGAGCAGACGACGGTCGGACTCAGTTAGCGCCTCAAGTGCGAGACGGACCGCGACGTCGTCGTCGAGGGGCTCGATGGGGGCAAGCGCCGCGTCGTCGAGACGCACGTGCTTGCGGTCGCGTCGCACCGCATCAACGAGAACGTTGCGGGCGATTGCCAGCAGCCAGGCTGCGGGGTCGCCGCCCCTCCAGCCGAGGAAGGCCCGGGTCGCCCGGTAGAAGGTCTCAGCAGCAAGTTCCTCCGCAAGATGCCGATCGCGCACGCGCACGGTGAGGTACCCGACGACGAGGCTCCAATGCTCACGGAACATCTCCTCGATGCTGGTCCCGGCGATATCTGGGCTCCCCGATCAGCCGGTCCGGGCGGTCCGGACACAGAGAAGACGCGTCGCGCAGGGCGAGTGTCACAGGATTCCAAGGAATCGCCCGACAAGATGTTCTTGGAATGCGAGCCTGGCCCGGCAGGCAACTCGAGCGAGGATGACGAGATTATGGACGTCAAGAGTGTGGCTGGCGCGCATCGGAAGATCGCCCACCTCCAGTCTGTGATCGAGCAGCAGGCGATCCAGATAGCGGAGCTTGATGCGCGGGTGCAAGCCCTCGAAGGTGAAGCTGGCGGGACACTCGATGGTCAGAGCCAGTGGAAGGCGCCTCCGCAGTGAACGACGATCGACTCAGGATCGCGGAGGCGTTGCTGGTCGCGATCGATCACGCCGCCGAGGTGCTCGAGATCCTGAGCTCCGCCAAGAGCCTCGGTGAGGCGGAGTCTGCACTTCAGGCCAGGTTCGGTCTGGATGAGCTGCAGGCCACAGCCATCCTCGACATGCAGTTCAGGCGGGTTGTAGGCACTGAGCGGGCGTTCCTCACGAGGATCGTCTCTGAACATGAGAGCGAGCGTGGGGAGGGCGATGGGACGCCCAGGTTTCTTGCTCGTGGGGGAGATCAAGCTGCCCGCGAGCGGGTCCGAGACGCTGTGCACGCACGGTTGTCGTGTGGCAGCTCCACCCACAGCTGGGTTTACGTCGGTTCACACATCGAGTCGGAGTTCCTGGTTCTTGACTGGGTCAGCCCGGAACAGTTCGCCGTCGTCCTGGAGTTTCCGTTGCCATCGCCAGTAGATGTTGGGTACTACGTCACGCTCGACGCGTCGATCGTCGAGTACCTGCTCACAACGCCCATCCCCAGACTCACCGATGGCGAGGTCCGAAGAGTCACCTTGGACGACTAGCTCTCTGGCGCCGCTGTGTACCGCTCCGCCAACGCGCCTGCTACCACGTGGTGTCAAACGCGAGCACGTACGCCGTGTGCTTAAAGTCGACTGCGACCTTCACCAGCCGGAACATCGCCTGAATCTCGCCTCGTCCAGCCGATCTACGTCGTCGACGAGGGTCGAGGGTCTACTGGCGGCGAACCAAACGCATCGTCATCCAGCTCGAAGTCGACCGCGGGACCGAGCCCCGCCGCGTCTGGCGCCGCAATCTCCTCCGCTACGCCGTCGCCGACAGCACCGACACGATCCTCGTCGTCACCACCAGCCCCGCCGCGCCGCCAACATCGCTCGCCTCGCCAAGGCCGAAGGCTTCCCCCTCATCGCCACCAGCCTCACCTACCTCGGGAACGACGTCCCAACCATGCGTGACCAGCCGCGGCCACCGCGGCACCCTCGCCCACCTCTTAGCCGCGCCTGGCCGGCCATGGATTCTGTAAACTGCGCGGCCCATTGGGTGCAGCTCTCTGCGGCGAGCTGGCGCTAAGAGCAGTAGCGGCTTCAAGTTCGGCGGGTGCGCCAAGCCAGATTCGCCATGCAGCCGGCGGCGACCACCAGTCGAGGCATTCGCAGACGGCGAAACTCGAACGTCAGCAGTCAGGTGCGTCGCATTGGTCGCGATGTCGACGAACGCAATATTCAGCAAGTCCCTCGTGCAAGATCCCGTTGCCTCCTCCGCAACCGAACACCACCGCCGCCATTCGAGGTCTCACCAAGCCCGTCGCATGGTGTCCCTCACCACACTCGCACCGGTCGAGAAGAAGTGTTCTTCGATGACCGAACCTACGGCTTGGGATCGACGTCTATATCTCTAGAGAATGTGAGCAGAGGGTGGGTGACAGCGTGCGCAGAACGCTGGTGGTCGTAACAGTTGGCGCGCTCCTCCTATGCTCGTCCGCATCGGCAGCGCCGCGTGACGCCCCGTCCTGCCGAATGCTAGTTGATGAGGAGTACGACGACGCCGTCACACCCATTCCGCCCACTCAGCCGACCTCGGTCGGAAGCCTCGACATCGTGTCCGGCGACGTCGCGTCGGATGCCTCTCGGCTCACCGCAGTCGCCCGCGTTCGCCGACTGAGCAGCTTTGAGCCAGGCGCTCCGGATGGAGTTCAGTTTGTAATCACTTTCCAGGTCCAGCGCGCCTCGTTCGACATCGTTGCTAATCGCGGTCCGGAGGGTCAGAGCTTCAACTTGTTCCTACGGGAGGGCGCCGCAGGCGGCGCGGCAGGCGCAGCGACCTTTCGCTTCATAAGAGAAATCGAAGGGATCTTCGACGATGACGCCAGTGAGATCCGGGCGACGTTGCCGTTAGCCCTGATTCGACCCTACGCCCCCACGGGGCGAGGCAGCGTGGTGGGAAAACTTGCGATTGGGGCTAAACGTCGAGCCGGGACATCGGGAACTGACGTGCACAACGTCAACGTCAGCGCGACGGGCGACAAGAGCACCTCGACCGCGACGTATCGGATGGGCGGACGAAGCTGCGTCGTGGTCGGGCAGTAATGCGTCGCTGACTCCAGGATCGAAGACAGGCTCTACCTGCGAAGCCGGCTCTCGCACAACGGCGCGATTCGTTTTTGAAAGTCGCGATCCGGACCGCCAGGCATGGCGTGAGTGGACTCGCGAGCAGTCCTTCACGCGCCGGCACGGTCGAGCCCGAACGCTATCTCGGTGCAGATGCGGGGGCTGACCCAGCCCGCCTGCGCGCGGTCGCCCACGCGACTATCCGATACGAGCCATCCCGCCGATCGACTGGCCGGTGATGGGCTCGGCGATCGTGGTGGGCGCGACGGCGTCGACACCACGACATCAAGGCGTGGCGTGTCGAGCTCCGTCGCAGTTAGGCGGCGTATCGCCGCAGCCGTGTGGCAGTCTCCGCGCAGGCCAGGCAGAGCCAGACTGCGACGTCGACGACCAAGAGCAGGTTGACGACGATGGTCGTACGGGTGATCGAGTGGCTCAGGTGGTAGTCGAGGTCGTACCCGCTGATGAGGTATGCGGTCAGCAGCGCTCCTGTGTGTGCGACGACGAGCACCCAGAGCCAGAAAGGTGACCCGATACCGTCGTGACGGCGACGGCCATTCAGCGCTACGACGCCGGCGACCGTGCACGTCACGCCGACGAGGAGCATGAAGCCGGTGTTGACCCGCAGCGCGGATACCGAGGGCGGGAGCCGGCTCCACACCTCCGGGTCGCCGCGAAGCAGCTCCCTCAGCTGGCTGCGCTCGGCAAGTTCCGATCCGCCGCCTTGGATACGCACAACCACAGGCCAGCTCAGCAGAGCCGCAGCAGCGCCAGCGATCGCAGAGCCGACCGCCCGGAGGCAGTCGCGGTAGCGGACGGCTATCAGGACGATGACTACCGAGGCGAGGACGAGGCCCTCCTGCTTGGTCGAGCCGCCCACCACTGCCGCGAGGAGCGCGACATGCGCGTTCGTAGGGCTCCGTACGGCGAGCAGTCCCCACACTGCGGCCGCCGTGACAGCAGCCGACCACAGGAGGTCGACGTACCCCACGGTCCCGGTGCCGCCGGCGATGCCGAAGCCCACGACCGGCAGCGCTATGCCGACCACCGCTCGGACGCCGCGCGGCGCCGATGCCGCCACACGCAGGACACCGGTCGCGAGGAGACCGACCGCTGCGGCGGTGAGGATGGCGATCAGCAGCTGTCCCGACCTCGTGTTGACTTCGGTGACCTGCCAGATGACCGCGACGGTCGACGGGGCCGCCGGCGGGTAGTCCGGGTTGGTGAACAGGAACGCGTCGAAACCGAGCGCGGCGACGTAGTCGTCGTGGCCAGCGATCAGCAAGCGGCTGTGCAGAAGCCAGATCGCGTGCGCGTCGTACCCCACCCGTGGGCTCACCGTGGCCACCAGCCCCAGGAGCACGCCGCCAAGCGGCGCCAATCCTGTGGACCATGGAAGGACCGCGGACCTGCTTGGCGGACCGATCAGCAGGCAACCAACATTCGCCACCAGCGCCGCCCCGACGAACCAGGGCAGCGGGGTGCCGGCGACTCCCACAGCCAGTACGGCGGCGAGCGTGCTGAGCGCGGTCGAGACGAGCACGGACAGGAACACCGTAGAGACCGACAGGCCGGCAATCGTGGTCGCTGGCAGCCACCCGACACCACACAACAGGACCAACCCGACAACGGCTCCGGTCACGGAGCGACGACGAGCAGCCCGCGCAGGCATCCGGTGTTCTCACTCGTCCGGCTGCTCTCGATAAGCCACGCCCCCTGGCTGGGCCGCTCCCCCTCGACGACGCTGTGTGCGGGAAGAAGCGCCTCGATGATGCGATGTGCGGCAGGTGGGGCCACTCGGACCCGAACGGCCGTGCCGTCGGGAATCAGCTCGTCGAGCCGCGAGCCGAGACAGTCCCGTTGTTGCTCCAGTCGGCGCTGGGTCGATCGTTCGGAAGCGCGAAGAAGTTCGCGAGTAACGTTGACCTCGGCCCGGATAAAGCGAACGCCGGCGAGACCACTAGCCACGGTGATCACGATGACTGCGGTCGCCGTGACGGCGCGGTGATGATGCCGACTCTGCGCCGAGGTGGGAGCCGTCACCGGCGCGCCATGCGGCCTGCACAGGTGCGGCGTATCAGCGACGCTGAGCGTTTCACGAGCACCTCCGCCACCAAGGACGTCGCGAGGCAGTCGAAGGTTCAGCGTTTTGACGAACCGAGCCGTGTGATGAACGGCTAGTGGGCTCAGCGCTTGGTCGTGACGAATACCACCGTGGCGTCCCTGACTTCAGTGCGCTGGGTGGCCAGCGCGCGCACTCGCAACGTCAACCGAGCCTTGCCGACGCGGTCCCCCTGGCCGTCGTACTGGTCCCAGACCGTCTGCCAGGTGAAGCATCCGCCGGGCAGTGCGGACAGTTGGTGCGGCGTCCGCGCGAACGCCTGGCCATCAGACCAGCGCCAGATCACCCGGCTCCCCGATAGCAGCTCGAAGTCGGTTTCCTGCGCAGTGGTGAAGTCCAGCCGAGGGAGGGCTGTGCGCGCATTCGCACACATGGTCGAGTACAAGGTGTAGCCCTTCGCGCCGGCCGGCCTCACCTGAGCCCGCAGGCACCACTCGGTGTCGCCGCCGCAGAATAACAGTGGCGAGGTCGAGGTTGACGAGCGGCCGGCAGGCGCTGGCGGGCGAGGCCGCGACGTGAGGTCGGGGTCCACTGCTGAACCGGCCGGTGTGACCGCGTCGCGACTGTGCACGTCCTGCGCCGCTGGGTCCGCCGTCGATGACGGCGGAGCTCCCAGGCGGGCTGGGGTGGGCAGCAGCCCCTCGGCCGTCGACTGATGAGGTGCCGGAGCATCGACGAACTGCACTTCGTCGCTCGCCGTGGTCGAGGCGGAGATGCCGTTCCATCCCGCCACCACGACGACGACCGCCGCGAGAGCGGCGCCGGCGGATTGGCGCCCACGTCGCCGACGACGGCAACGCGCCTCAGTCAGTGCTACCTCGAAGTCGCGGAGCGAGGGGGCGGCGCCGCGGGCCGCGGCCCTTTCGGCAATGGAGCGCAGCCTTCGGTCGCCGGTCATGAGGTCTCCTCTAGCGCCGAGAGGAGCAGCCGACGCGCCTCGTGCAGCTGGCGCTTGACGGTGCCCTCTGGCCGACGGACCGCTCGGGCAATCTGCTCGATCGGCAGGTCGGCGTAGTAGTGCATCAGCACGACGTCCCGGAGGGCCTTGGGCAGCTGGTCGACGACAGCGCGCAGCGAGTTGTCCACCGGAGGCGTGGCCGCCGACGACATGATGCCTACAGTGCGCAGCGCACTCCGCTCTCGCGCAGCCCGCCGCCAGTGGTCCCGCACCAAGTTCGTGGCGATTAGGAATACGTACGCCTGAGGGTCCCGGACCTTCACCCAACGGGCGAAGAGCCTGGTAAACGACTCCTGCGCCATCTCCCAGCCGAGCTGGTCGTCACCAACCAAGGTCGCGCAGTATCCGGACAGCCGACGGAACTCGGACATGTACAGGTCCTGAAAGTCCTGGTCGTGAGTCACCGCGCCATGAGCCGCGGCGAGCGTCGGGTAGGTCTCAGCAACCACGCCCACCCTCCGGTCCCACGCTTGCCAGCACATTCCTCTGTACTCAAGGACTCTGGAACCAGCGAAAGGTTCAGATCAATTTTCGTGACGACCCCGTTGTGCATCGAGATCGCCCCGGCTGCGCGGACGAGCGGACGAGGGCTGGTTCGCGCCCTGGACGTAGACGGGCGTTGCGCCGGCAGTATCGACTTCAAGCGGACTGACTGGGTTGCCGGCGCTTCCGAGATCGGCTACATGACGTGCCCCTGGGCCCGCTCAGAAGGATTCATGACCGAAGCCGTGCGCGCTTTGGCTGTGTGGGGCCTGAGCAAGGTTGGACTGGAACGCGTCGAGCTGCGCATCGCCACAGGGAACCAGGCTTCGCAGCAGGTCACCGAGAAGGCAGGGTTCGTGCGAGAGGGCGTGGCTCGGAATGCGGGTTACGTTCACGCCGGTCGCGTTGACCTGGTCATCTACTCGTTGGTCAGGGGCGATGTGACGGACTTCGGGGCATAGCAATGGCGCCACGATCAGTGCCGCCATGAGCGGGCGTGCGGATTCGTCAGGGCTTGGGCTACGTCAGGCATCGGGCTTGACCGCTCAGATGATGCTCACGTCATCGCCCTCGACAAGCCTGAGTTCGGCGTACCAGGGAGGCGGCGGCGTCCGCCGACCAGCCTCGGGAGATGAACCCGACCTATCGGCCCACGCGCACGCAGACCGTGCGCCGCTGGTGTAAGGCAGCTGTACTCCGAGAACGAGATGGCGCTGGAGTCCTACGCCCGGCTGCTGGACTACCTCAGGCAAATCCGGAGCTTCTAGGCGCCGACGCGGACGCAGCTCTTGGTCGAGAGCCGGTATGTCGTAGCTCCGCCGTCGGCGGCGTCACTTCGCACGCCATTCTCACTGAACACCGGTCCGCCTTCATGGCCGGCCCGTCGCCACGTCTTGATCTCCAGCGCACCGAGGTTGGTGCCGGACCGCATCGGCTCGAACCGCCGAAACAGGCTGAGCGGCGCCGTGATCCGCACCTCGCTCGCGTCCTCGTCGTACAGCCCATCGACGTTGGCGATGAACTCGAACGACCTGATCGCCCCATCCGCGGCGGTAATAGCGGCACGATGAAGCGTGTAGAACGTGCCATCTGGGCCGTGACGCGCGTCGAGATGGAAGCGGTTGCTGCGACCCGAAAACCTCAGTACGTGCCACGTTCCCGTCGGCGACCCGGGGTCGGGAGACGTGAGCTGCTTCACGCGGATGACGGCGGTGAGGAGGTTCGAGTCCGACGCGACGTCGGCCGAGGCGACGTCCAGACTCTCGGACGTTCCCGAGCCGGCGCCACCAGCGCCCACCTCGTCGTCCCCGAGCGCATCCCTCACGAGGTTGCACGAAGGACGCGGGCCTGCGGAGGCCGGCGTCGCCGCGCCCACGAGCACGACAAGACCCAGCAGCATCAACTGACGTTTCATGGTCTCAAGGACTTCAGAACGGCCTGGAAGGTTCAATCCTTCTCAGGAGGACCCGGAGACCGACGTTACGTCGGTCCCGTACACCAGCACAGCGTGGGTGAGACGTGGCACCCGCAGGACCCGGCTGGGCGATGTACGCGAAACCTGTGCAGGCGTGCGGCGAGGCGGCTGCGTCCGCCGACCAGCCTCGGGAGATGAACCCGACCTATCGGCCCACGCGCACGCAGGATCGTGTGCCGATGGTGTAGGGCGTTGTACTGCGCGCGAAGTCGTACGAGGTTCCGCCGCCGGGCAAGTCCTCGATGAAGCTGATCACCCGCAGGTGGCTCAGCACGTGCCCTTCCGCCATCTGGTCCTCCTTCGCGAGCAGAGTCAGCGGCGCGTGGATTCGGATCTCATTGCGCTCGACGTCGAGCGCCCCCGTGACATCGCCCAGCCTGCTGACGACCCATGCCTCGGTCTCGGCTCCGGTGTAGTCCGACCTGTACACCCAGAGCTGGAACTGCGTCCCCGCCACCCGGGACGCATCTGCGCGGAGCTCGAACGCGGACTCAGGTGACTTGAACGAGAGCGAGTGGATCGTCCCGAGCGGAGACTGCGGGTCAGGGATCACAAGCTGCTTGACGCGAATCACCGCCGTGATTTGTCGTGAGTCGGCCGCGATGTCGGCGCTGAGGATCTCGAGGGTGGGATCGGGTGGAAGGCGGACGCCGGGGCCGCCGATGAGTTGGCCGCCGTCGTCGGCAGCGTCGCGGACCAGGTTGCACGACACGCGTGATGGTGCTGCTGTCGCAACTCCGGCGGTGCACACAGCCACCGCCACTGCACCGGTCAGGCCTCGTCTCCACATTGTGCTGCCCACCTGTCAGTAGGTCGTAGTGAACATCGAGGTCGCCACGCTTGGCGTGGTCTCCTCCGCCGCGAGAAGGGACGTCCGCAGGACCAGGCGCTGCGCCGGAACGGCCCGCCCGCGGCTGTCGGTACGAAGCCACTCGGCGGTCCAGGTGAAGCACTCGCCGGGCAAGGCGCTCAGCTCGTGCGCGGAATCGGTCTGTTCGACGACGCCGATGCCGGCCCAGACGACGTCACCGGCGACTGTCGAGATGGTGAACGCCACCTCGCGGCCGTTCGTGAAGGTCAACCGTGGCGCGATCGCACCGACGTTTGCGCACGAGGTGACCGCGAGGACGATCGCGCGACCGTCCGAGCGTGAGGCAGCGGTCGACAGGCACCAGGCGTGGCGGCCAGAGCAGTCGGCCGGGGTCACCGGCCGATATTGGCTGCGCCGGGCGGGTACTCGCTGCAGCGGCGCGGTGGATCGAGCCGGCGTGGCAGTCGGATCGGCGGGGCGGCTCGGCTGCTGTCCGGTACCGGGCTTTGCGACCGGGCCTGTGCGGACGTCCGCGGGTGCCGCGGCGTCCGGCTGTCGGGCGACGCCGCGCTGGCGGGTTGGTGCCGGGTCGGGTGTCGTGACGAGTTGAGTCGGATCCGGTGGTGTAGCGCGGCTGTAAGGAACGACCGCCGCGGCAGCGAGCACTCCGGCCGCGACCGCGAGTGCCGTGACGCTCTGGGTGCGATGTCGACGTCGCCGCCCTTCTGCCATCGCTGCTTCGAGCATTGACAGCCGCACCGGCGACCCCGGCGGGCGCTGCCAGCGATCGAACGGGCGCAGCACGTTCATCGCGATGCCCCGAGGCGTGCATGCAGAAGCCGTCGCGCGTCGTGCAGCTGTCGCTTGACCGTGCCTACCGGCCTGCGCGTGGCATGCGCGACCTGCTCGACCGACAGGTCCCCGTAGTAATGCATCAGGACGACGTCGCGGAGAGGACGCGGCAGACGCTCGACGACGTCGAGCAGCGGCGGCTCCATCGCAGGAGTCATCGTCTCCGCAAGCACCACCACCGAAGACAGCGCGCTGCGCTCAGAGAGGGACCGGCGCCAGTGGTCGTGGGCCACGTTGGTGGCGATCCGGAAGACGTACGACGCCGGGTCGCGCACCCGAACCCAGCTCGCGTACAGGCGGGTGAACGCCTCCTGGGCGAGCTCGCAGCCGACCTGGTGGTCGCCGACCAGACCGGCGCAGTAGCCGGAGAGGTGGCCGAATTCCGCGAGGTACAGCTCGCGGAACTCGAGGTCGCGCCGCCGTGGGCGCGCAGTCACTTGGGCGGCCGGGATGGCTACGCATGGCGTGCTTGCGACCATCGGTGCCTTCTCCTCTCCCGGCGTGGCGTGCTGCCCCTCCATACATCAAGGACGGGTCACTGGGGAAAAGGTTCGATCTTGGCTCCGACCGAACCTCGCGGCCAGATGCCGCGTCCGTGCCTATGCCACTACTCGCGACGACGGTGAGGCACTGCCATGAAGTACCGAGTTGGACGGACCCGGGTGTCACTGTGGATATCCGGCGCGGTCGCCGCAGGGTCAATACTCGCCGCCCCACACTCCGCCGCTGCGTTGGCCACATGCAACCTGCTGGTCGACGATCGCGGTGACGACGCGATCATCGGCCACGACCGCGGGAGGTACTCGACGAGGAGTCTCGACCTGGTATCGGCTGACGTCGCGACGACTAGTTCGCACATCGTGGCTGTGATCCGGGTCGACCGGCTCTCCGCGTTGGAGCCAGCCGCCCCGACCGGTTCCGGCTACAAGTTCCGGTTCTCCGTGGGAAAGCTCAGCCTGGAGCTCGAAGCGAACCGGACTCCGCTCGAACAGCGATTCCGTGCCTACCTGACGGGACTTCCGGCTCCCGGGTTGGCGTCGGGTCGAGCCCAGCTCGACGACCCAGACGGGGTGTTCGACCTGACCACGAGCGAGATCCGAATGGTGCTGCCGCTGACCGCGCTTCCGCCCAGCGCCAGGATCACTCGTGGTCAGCTGATCGGCCAATTGTCTGTGATGAGCTCCCGCGAGGTGGGGTCGCCGAACCGCGTCTTCCCCGCGATGAGCGGCAGCAGTGCTGACTTCGGGCGGTCGGCCAAAACCTACCGCGCCGGCGCCGCGAGCTGCGTGGCCAATCGCGCGCCGTAGCACGTGGTTCCTCGGTGCGTATGACGCGTCACCGCGGAGGCGACTCGCCGAAATCGGCTGCTGACCAGCACGCCAGGCCCCGTGTCGACCAGAAGGCGCCCGCGCGCCCATCCCGGCCGCTAGCCGCACCCGAGCCAGCATCAGCGTCCGGGTGAGCGGGCTCCCATCGGGGCGCCGACGAGCGCCGGCAGGTCAACAATGTCGTCCACGACATGTGACGGCACGAAGTCATCCGGGTCATACCGAAGCTGCGCGTAGCTGGGATGAGCGGCGTTCGCGACTAGGACCGGTGTCATGCCTGCCGCGGACGCGCCGAAGTGTTCACGGCTGGCGCCGTCGCCCACAAACCAGCATTCAGCGGTGGGGAGGCCGAGTGCATCGGCGGCCGCTTCGTAGCCCCGCGGGTCCGGCTTTCTGTATCCAACGGACCACGAGAACACAGTGGCGTCCACCAGCGGTGCATACGGGGTCGCCGCCCACATCTCGCACAACTCGCTGCTGCAGTCACTCAACACCGCTATCCGGAAGCCACGTTGGCGAAGGGTTGTCAGTACATTCAGCGCCCCCTCTCGAGGAGCGTGCAGCAGCTCGGCACCCCCCCCGGGTGCACAGCAGCCGCGGCTACTACCTGCGCGGGCGTGGGCGTAGCGCCACACCGCCTGGCCATCTCGGTCAAGGTCTGCCCTGTGTCACCCAACATGCCCGTCGTTCGCTCGGTGAACGACGAGGAAACGGCTCGCCAGAACGCATCGCTTGCCAGACCGAACGCCGCTGCCGTCGCGTCGTACACCTGACGACGACCATGCTCGTTCTCCGGATTCGTCAGCGTGCCGAAGAAGTCGAAGACGACGCCACGCATGGGAGGAGCGTAGATGCCGTTCCCGCAGCTGAGAAGCGGCGCTATTGCTGCTCACCGCGTTGCCGTGGGAGTAGCGGTCACATAGACAACAAGTTCCCACCCACCTGAACTATTGGAACTTACCGCGAGGTTGATGATGTCTCCGTCCCGGCCCGCGAACCTTTTCCTTACCGGGCTTTTTGCACAGGGGAAGGGTTCCGAGGTTCCTGCCCGCTTCCGATTCCTCGTTGCTGTCGCCTGCACATAGGGGACCCCGCTGGTCCCGACACAACGAAGTGCGACAAAGTACTCGTCAAAAGCCTCGAACTTCACCTCCACCGGATCCCGCACGGGTCGGGCGGTGTTGTCTACCTCGAGAACGATTCGATCATTTTCTTCAAGACCGTACTTAACGACCTGCTGACGTGTGACTGAACTAGTCGTGGGCCCGCTGCGCTCTGCGCAGGAGCAAACGGCAACAAGGATCGCGCCGACGCCCAGCAGTCGATTCATCGAGTGTTCGCTACCCATCGAGAGAACTCGCAACCGTGAGGAAGTGCCGCTACTCCTCGACGATTTTCCAGTACGAATCCTTGCGTTCGATACGCCCGTCAGCTGCCAGATCCCACAGGTCGCAACCGCGCACGCGGATGCTTACGCCTTCGGTTGACGTGCCCGTGAGCAGCCACCGCGATACGGCATGCCCGCCGCACGTCCAGTGCTCGTCCTCGCCG
>JBKJUS010000104.1:0-21052 GCA_046590575.1 Mycobacteriales bacterium
CCTGGCAGCCGGCCTCGACGGCAGCCGCTGTCGGGTCCATGAGGATCGCGAGGTCGGCGTCGAGCCAGTCGCGATGCCGGGCGGCGAGCCGACGAAGCCCGTTGCGCTCGGCCTCGACCTCCTCGTTGTCGTAGAAGACATAGGTGAGGTCATGCCTCGGCTCGGCGATCGTCGACGCCAGCCGGAGCATCACGGCGAGGCCACCCTTCATGTCGGTGGAGCCGCAGCCGTAGAGTCGCGCGCCGTCGACGCGCGACGGAAGGTTGCCGGCCACCGGCACGGTGTCGAGGTGCCCACCCAGCAGCACTCGGCGACCGCGACCGAGCGCAGTACGCGCCACCACGGCATCACCATCGCGTGTCACCGCGAGGTGCGGCAGTCCGACCAGCGCCTCCTCGACGAGGTCGCACAGCGGGCCCTCGCGACCGCTGACCGACGACGTGTCGACGAGCACCGCAAGGAGCTCCTCACCGGGCAGAGCAAGGTCGAGCGAGGAAGCCTTCACGTGGCGACGCCGTGCTCGCGTAGCAGGTCGTTGAGCGCGAGCTTGTCGTGCTCAGTGCCCTCGAGGCGACGGAGCACCAGCAGGCATGGCATCCCGAAATCGCCGCCGGGGAAGGACTTGACCCGGGACGAGCCGACGCACACTCCGCGCTCCGGCGCCTCACCGCGCGGCAGCTCGTCGCCGGACTCGGCGTCGAAGACGCGAGTGGACGCGGTGAGGATGCAGCCGGCGCCGAGCTTGGCGCCGCGTCGTACCCGCGCACCGTCGACGATCATCGAGCGCGATCCGACGAAGGCGTCGTCCTCGATCACCACGGGTACGGCGTTGGGCGGCTCGAGCACCCCACCGATGCCGACCCCGCCGGACAGGTGCACCCGCTTGCCGATCTGCGCGCACGACCCGACCGTCGCCCAGGTGTCGACCATCGTGCCCTCGTCGACGTAACCGCCGATGTTGATGAAGGAAGGCATCAGGATGGTGCCCGGTGCGAGGTAGCTGCCCCACCGCGCGATCGCGCCCGGCACGACCCGCACGCCTTCAAGCCTGGTTTTCAGCGGCATGCGGTCCTGGTAGCGAAACGGCCCGGCCTCGCTCGGCGCCATCTCCAGCACCTTGAATGACAGCAGGATCGCGTGTTTGACCCACTCGTGCACGACGACGTCGTTGGTCTGCGCGTCGATCTCCGCGACGCGCACCTCACCGGCGTCGAGCGCGTCGATGACCTTGGTGACGATGATGCGCGCATCGGCGTCGGACGGCGACAGCTCGGCCCGTCGCTCCCACAGCTCGCTGATCGCGGTCTTCACAAACCCTCCTCCAGGCGACGCGCGGCAGCCGCCACGCGCTCATCAGTCGCGGTCAGCGCAATGCGCACATGCCGCGCCCCCGCAGCACCATAGAACTCCCCCGGTGCGACCAGGATGCCGCGCGCCGCCAGCGCCTGGACCAGCGCCCAGCAGTCGGCGTACGCCGGGTGCGACGCCCACAAATAGAGCCCGCCCTCGGAGTGCTCGACCACGAGCCCAGCCTTCTCGACGGCGGGACGCAGAACGTCGCGACGCGCAGCGTAGACACCACGCTGGGCGTCGACGTGCTCGTCGTCGTCGAGAGCCGCGACCATCGCCGCCTGCACTGGCGCGGGGACGAGGAAACCGGCGTGCCGGCGTACGGCGAGCAGCTGCGCGACCAGGTTCGCGTCACCGGCGACAAAGCCGGCCCGCAGGCCCGCTGCGTTGGACCGCTTCGACAGCGAATGCACAGCGAGCACTCCCGCTGTCCCATCGACGGCCAGCGCGGAGGTGAAGGGTGCATCCCAGGCGAGCTCGCTATAGCACTCGTCGCTGGCCAGCAGCACCCCGCGCCGACGAGCCCAGGACACGAGCGCGGCGACGTGTGCCCGGGGAGCGACCCGGCCGTGCGGGTTAGCCGGGTAGTTGGCCCACACCAGGTCCCCGTCGCCGGCCAGCGAGTCGAGGGCGTCGAGGTCGAGCAGGCCGTCGTCCATCGGTACGGGCACCGGCTCGCAGCCGGCCAGCCGAGCACCCACGTCGTACGTCGGATAGGCCAGCGCGGGGAAGAGCACCCGACCGCGCAGCCCCACGAGAAAGGGCAGGAGCGCGATGAGCTCCTTGGAGCCGATGGTTGGGAGGACCTGCTCCGGCGGGCATTCGACGGACAGGCGCCGGCGCATCCAGGCCGACGCGGCCGAGCGTAGAGAAGGCGTGCCGGCGGCGTACGGATAGCCGGGTGCGTCAGCGGCCGCGGAAAGCGCCGCGGTGACAATGCCCGTGGTGGGGTCGACCGGCGTGCCGATCGAGAGGTCGGCGATGCCGTCCGGGTGCTCCCGCGCGGTCTGCGCGTAAGGCGCCAACCGGTCCCAGGGGAAGTCGGGCAACGCGTGGCCGACCGCGGGGCTCACGCGGTGCGGGGCTTACTCAGGGAGAGCGGCGACAACAGGCCCGTCGAAGGCTTGCGGGCCGATCTTGGAGGCACCGCCAGGCGAGCCGAGGTCGTTGAAGAAGTCCTTGTTGTCCTTGGTGAACTGCTTCCACGTCGCTGGCACATCGTCCTCGTAAAAGATCGCCTCGACCGGGCAGACCGGCTCGCACGCACCGCAGTCGACGCACTCGTCCGGGTGGATGTAGAGCGAGCGCACGCCCTCGTAGATGCAGTCGACAGGGCACTCCTCGATGCAGGCCTTGTCCTTCACGTCGACGCAAGGCTCGGCGATGGTGTAGGTCACGTGAAGCTCCTCCTCGAGGATGACTGTCCAAGGGTGCGCGCACCGGTGCGCAACTAGTATCACAGGCGGACGCGAGGGGCGTCACTTCGGCACGACTATCGGCGCAGGACGTGATCACGATCACCAGCAGTGAGGGCGCGTCCGGGCCGTACACGGTGCGCATCAGCCCCGCCGACGTCGGGCAGCGAGTCTCGCTTCGGCGGGTGCTCGACGACGGCCGCGAGGGCCTGGGCGACGTCCTCGGCGATCTGGTGTCCTGGGCCGGAGGGATGCTCGTCGTCCGCACGCGCGACGGCAGCGAAACCCACGTCGCGGAGCGACACCTGCTGGCCGGCCGGCTCATCCCGCCTGCCCCCGCACGGCGTACGACGGGTGTGTCGTGACGGCCGACTCGCGACAGCGCTTCGCGGAAGCGGTCCGGGCCGACCAGGTCGACCTCGCCCAGGCTTGTCTGCTCATCGGCGCGGAGGTCCGACCTGATCTCGATGTCTCCGACGGCCTGGCCCACCTCGACCGGCTCGCCGCTGAAGCTCTGAGCCATGTCGCCGCCGGAGCTCCGGCGTACGACGCCGCCGTCGGGCTGCGCACCGCCCTGGGTGACGGCGCCGGGTTTCGGGGCTACGGCGACGACTACGGCGACCTGCGTGCCTCGTTGCTGCACGAGGTGCTGCGGCGTCGCCGCGGTCTGCCGATCCTGCTCTCCGTGGTCTACATGGAGGTCGGCCGGCGGCTCGGCGTACCGGTCCACGGCATCGGGCTCCCAGGGCACTTCCTGGTCGGCGTACCAGGCACGGCGATGCCGGTGCTCCTCGACCCGTTCTACGGCGGACGGCTGACCACGGAGGCCGAGCTCAGCGCCCGGGTGGAGGACATCCTCGGCACCACCGACGAGCTCACCACAGAGTCGCTGCAGCCGTGGGCACCGCTCGACATCCTGACTCGCATCCTCGGCAACATCCGCGCCTCCTCGACCAGCAACGATGCGCTGCGCACTCGGCTCTGGGCGGTCGAACTGTCCTTGCTCATCCCGCACCACGCGGCCTCGCTGCGCCGAGAGCGCGGCGAGCTGCTCGCGCGTCTCGGCGACTACGACGGCGCCGCGCGCGAGCTCGAGGACTACGCGTCGATGATCTCGCCGCTCGACCCCGCTGCCGCCGAGCTCTCACTCCGACAGGCCCGGCTGGTCCGCAGCCGCCTGTCGTGACGATCCGGTTGCGCGACCCCAGCGGGGCGATGCGCAACCTGGCTGTCGGCGGACGACGCCCGTTCGTGATCGGCGTCGCGACGATCGACGACGTGGCCACGACACTGCGCCGCGTCGTCCATGCCGACCTCCTGCGCCGGGTCGCCGAGCGCCACCGCGCAGTGGTCACCGTTGTGCCGACCGGGCCCGTGCACGTCGACGCGACCTACCTCACGTCGTACAACTGCCGTCCGTTCGGTGAAGGCGCACCCGACATCGTGGTCGGCGTGGACGTGGCGCCGCCCGATGACGGAGCACCGCTGGACCTCGCGGCCGACCCTCTCGTCCTACGACTGGCCATGTTGCGACGCGACAGCAGCATCACGGCGGCCGGGGTGGAGCTGTCCCGCTGGCGGCATTCGGTGGCGTCATGGTCCGAGTCGCCCTCCCTGCAGCTCAGCGCAGAGCACGTCATTCGTTGCCACGCAGCGCTCGACGACGACCTCGAGGTACAGACGGTGCTCGCCGTGCTGCGTGAGGTCGAGGTCCATCCGGGGCTGGCTGCCGGATCGCGATTCGAGACCTTCGCGCATCTGGACACCCTGGTCGGGCTCGACCTGACGAGCGAGGTCGGTCAAGTGCCGCTCTGGGCGCCCCAGGGCGGCAGCGAGGCGTCGACCTGATGCACAAGCATCCGGTTGGTACCGCCCACCTGACCCGGCGCGCCGGCCACCACGATGATCGTGTCGCCGTCGCGCGCAAGCCCCGACGTGAGCGCTTTGTCGTTGGCCTGCGCCATCAGCGCCAACGAGTCGTCCACCGGTGGCACGACGTCACCCCGTACGCCGTGGTGGAGTGCGACCAGCCGAGCAGTCGACTCCGCCGGGGAGAGCGCGAGGATCGGCACGCCCGGGCGGAAGGAGGACACCAGCCTCGACGAGGAGCCGGTCTGGGTGTGCACGACGACGGCGACTGCGCCGAGGTCCTTCACCACCTGCACGACGGACCGGGCCACCGCCCGCGCTGGTGTGATCACCCCGTGCGGTGGCTCCACGCGCGCTTCGAGCTCCGGTGCGGCCTCAGCGCTCTCGACGATGCGGCACATCCAGCGCACCACCTCCGCCGGGTCGACGCCGACCGCCGTCTCGGCGGAGAGCATCACGGCCGACGTGCCGTCGAAGACCGCGTTGGCGACGTCGGAGGCCTCCGCGCGGGTCGGCCGCACCTCCGACACCATCGACTCGAGCATCTCGGTGGCCGTGATCACCGGAATCGCGTGCGCATTGGCGGCGGCGATGATCCGCTTCTGCAGCACCGGCACCTGTTCGGGGCCCATCTCCACTCCCAAGTCTCCCCGCGCCACCATGACGGCGTCACTCACGGAGAGGATCTCCTCCAGCCGGTCGATCGCCTCCGGCCGCTCCAGCTTGGCCACCACCAACGTGCTGGCCCCGAGCGACGCGATCGCATCACGTAGCCGCCGTACGTCGTCAGCGGCCCGCACGAACGAGAGAGCGACGTAGTCGACGCCGGCCTCGACCATGGCGGACAGGTCGTCAAGGTCCTTGACAGTGGGGCTCTGCGCGGTCACTGCGGCGCCGGGCAGGTTGACCCCCTTCTTGCTGCGCAGCAAACCTCCATGAACGACCTCGCAGACCACCTCGGAACCGGCAACCTCCACGACGCAGAGCTCTAGCATCCCGTCGGCGAGCAACACCCGGTCGCCACTGCGGACATCGGCGGCCAGGTTGCGGTAGGTCACCGGGATGACCCCCGGCTCGGCGGTCTCCGCCCCGGCGCGCAGCCGCACCTGCGCACCAGCAGTCAGCTCGATCCCCGCCTCGT
The DNA here is from genome assembly GCA_046590575.1 of Mycobacteriales bacterium. GTDB lineage: Bacteria > Actinomycetota > Actinomycetes > BP-191 > BP-191 > DATLNF01. The sequence continues at coordinate 5,776 of JBKJUS010000104.1, forward strand.
CGACAGTGCCGACCCGCATCTTCGGACCCTGCAGATCGGCGAGGACCGCCACCCGACGACCCACCTCAGCAGCGACCTCCCGGACAAGTGCCACCTCCGCGAGGTGACCCTGACGGGTGCCATGTGAGCAGTTGATCCGCACGACGTCGACGCCGGCGCACAGCATCTCGACCAACACGGGGCGCGGTGTGCTGGCCGGACCGAGCGTCGCGACGATCTTCGTCTTGGGCACGGAGTGGTTATCTCACGCTTCCGTCTCCATCAGCGCGCCGATGCCGGAAGGAGCCAAAGGAGCCGGAAAAAAAGATCAGCGGAGCGTCGTCCGGCCGCAGCATCGTCAGCCCTACGACCTCCCCTATCACCAGGCTGTGGTCTCCAGCATCGTGGACGGCGTAGGTCGTGCACTCAAAGGTCGCGAGAGCGCGATCAAGCAGGATCACGCCGGTCCGCTCCCCCAGCCGATAGGGATGCTCGGCAAACTGCGTGACGTCCTGCGGTCGGCCCCGGGAGGCAAACCATCGGGCCGCATCCTCCTGATCGGCAGCGAGGACGCTCACTCCGAAGACCTGAGCGTGTACGACGACGTCGTGGAAGCGTGAGGCGCGATCGACGCTGACCAGAGCGAGCACCGGGTCGAGGGAGACCGAGGTGAAAGAGTTGGCAGTCATGGCGTAGTGACCCTCGTCCGCGATGGTTGTCACCACTGTCACCCCTGTCGCGAACCGGCCGGCGACCGTGCGGAAAACCAGCGGGTCGACGAGCGGAGGATGGCGCTTCTCCGCACCTGACGCGACGTGACCGTCCATGTCAGTCGGGGCGAACGACCGACATACGCGCGTTGTCCACGACGATGGCCGCGGGACCCTCGATCAGCTTGAGCGTCGACAGCGAGGTCTCGCTGAAGGCGTTCTTGGACGAAGAGCTCAAGGCGAGGCAGCCGACGATGCGACCACCGCTGCCACGGAGCGGCATCGAGAGGAAGGTGGCCATCGGGCCCTCGTCGTCGCTCCCGAGCAGCTCATCCGGATCGACGACACGAGCATCGAGACCCGCCGCGTCGAAGGCCATACCCGAGAGCTCGCCGACGGTCCGCGCGGCGGCACCGACGAACTCGTCGAAGTGCTGTCGCGCCGTCTCGTGCTTGACGCTGACGTAGGCGACGCACTCCTCGAGCAGCAGCACGGCCGCAAGGTGATAGTCGACGAATCGGCGTACGACGTCGAGCAGCCCGGCCACCGTCGCCTCGAAGCCCGGCGTCACGGCCAGCTCGGTGACGGAAGCCGCCACTGACGTCTCGAACAGTTTGCGGTCGAGCAGGTCACACACCTTCGAGAGCACGTCGTCGTCAGTGAGCTCTACCGGGTCAGCCTTCATCGCTGGGCGGCCACCACGGGCGGCATCGGCCCGAGACAGCACGTCCAGGACGGCCTGGGCGAGCTCGGGCGCCTCGAAGTCCTTGGTGAGGTAGTCGTCGGCGCCGACGCTGCGGCCCCAGTACCGGTCGCTGGCCGCGTCGAGCGAGGTCAGCAGGATCACCGGGATCTCCGCCGTCTGCCAGTCGTCCTTGAGCAGCCTGGTCGCGACGTAGCCGGACACCCGCGGCATCTGGACGTCCATGACCACAGCGTCGGGCTGCGACCGGAAGACCGCCTGCACGGCCTGCACGCCGTCCTCGGCCTCAGTGATGTCGTAGCCCGCCTTGGCCAGCACGGAACCGACGATTCGACGAAGGGTGGGGCTGTCATCGGCGATGACAATGCGACCGGGCATGAAGTCAGCCTATCGAGAGGGTCGTGCGGTGCCGGGAGGCTACCTGCCGACGAGCCGGCGTACCGTGTCGACGAGTTGGGCCTGGTCGAAGTCCTGCTTGAAGAGGTAAGCGCTGGCGCCGGCGTCGAGTCCGGCGCGCCGGTCCTCTTCGTTGTTGCGCGACGTCATGATGACTACGGGAACGTCTTCCCAGCCCTTCGTCCGCCGGATGGTCCGCGTCAGCGCGAAGCCGTCCATGCCGGGCATCTCGACGTCACTGATGACGATGTCCGCCGGGTCGGCGCGCAGCCGCGACGCACCATCGAGGCCGTCCACAGCGGTCTCGACCAGGTATCCCGCACCTTCCAGGATCACCCGCTCCAGCTCGCGAACGCCTACCGAGTCCTCGACCACGAGCACCCGCACCCGGGGACGGCTCGGATCCTTCGTGCTGTCACCTGAGTCAGCGCTGGGCGCGACGCGCCGCCCGAGCCCGAGCGCCCGCTCGGCGAGCTCGCGCAAGTCGAGCAGCAGGATCACATTGCCGTCGCCGGCGATCGTGGCACCGGCCAGGCCGGGGACCCGGGTGAGGAAGGTGCCCAGGTCCTTGATGACCAACTCCATCTCGCCTTCGAGTCGGTCGACCGACCAGGCGATCTGACGATCACCGTGCCGTACGACGAGCGCGGCTCGCGGCGTACGGTCGCCCCGCACCTCCAACGTGTCGCCGAGATCGAGCAGTGGCAGCGACGCACCGTTTCGCAGCACGACGGGCATCCCGCCGAGAGCGGTGACCGTGACATCGCGCAGTCCGATGGACTCGACGACGCTCGTCACCGGGATCGCGAACCGCTCGTCGCCGACCTCCGCGATCAAGCAGTGCATCACGCCGAGCGTGACCGGTAGCGTGAGAGTAAAGGTGGTGCCTTCGCCCAACGTCGTGGTGATGTCGATCGATCCGCCGAGGTCGTCGACGGCCGTCTTGACCACGTCGAGCCCGACACCGCGGCCGGAGATCTCCGTGACAGTCACCGCGGTGGAGAAGGCAGGAGTGAAGAGCAGCGAGAGCAGCGACGTCCCGCTCACCGTCGAGCCGGCCGGCAGCAGTCCTCGCTCCACCGCCTTGGCGCGCAGCGTGTCCTCGTTGATACCTCCGCCGTCGTCGGACACCTCGATCACGACGTGGCCGCCTGCGGATCGCGCGGCCACCCGGATCGTCGCCTGCGCCGGCTTGCCCGCCACCACCCGCGCAGCGGGCACCTCGCAGCCATGGTCGACGGCATTGATCACGAGGTGCTTCAACGAGTCGGCGATGCCGTCGAGCACCTGCTTGTCGAGCTCGACGTCGTCGCCCACAAGCTCGAGCGCGACGTCCTTCTGGCACGTGACGGCGACGTCGCGGACCAGCCGCGGGAACGCCGTGACGACTCGTCGCAGCGGCACCATGGCCAGGCCCATCGCGCCGTCCCGGACCTGCGCCATCTGGTTCGTCTGCGACTCGATGAACTCTTCGAGGCTGCCGGTCGAGGCAGTAATCTGGTCGGACAGCGAGACCATCCGGTGCAGCGCCAGCGCAGCCGCCTCGGGCAGGGCCGCATCCCGCGACACAGCCTGGCGCAGAGCGGCCGTCCATTTCGAGTGCTCGGTCAACAGGGATGACAGGGCGCTCGCGGTCTGCTCCACTCGTCGCGCGCCGAGCGCCGCCTCACCGACGATGTCGATGAGGTCGTAGACCTTGGTCGCCGCCACCCGCACCGAGTCGGCCTGATCGCGGCCGCGCACCGGCAGGTCGGGATCAGCGTGATCGTCGGACTCGTCGACCGCAGCCAGCTCGAGCGCCGGTACGACGACCGGCTCGTCCCCGGCGATCGCCGATCGCAGCGCGGAAACCACTGGCTCGAGCGACGTGCCGTCCAGGGGCGCCGTCGCGCCGGGCATGCAGCGCCCGACGGCGTCGCAGGAGACCAGGAGCAGGTCGATCAGGTCTGCTCGCGCGGCGAGTCGTCCGTCCCGTACTGCACCGAGCAGGTCCTCCATGAGATGCGCGACGCTGACCACATGGTCGAGGCCGAGCATCTTGGCCGAACCTTTGACGGTATGCGCATCGCGAAAGAGCCCGCCCACGGCCTCTCGCGCCCGCGGGTTGGACTCAAGCGTGAGCAGTCCGGTCGACAGCGAGGCAAGGCGCTCCTCGACCTCAGCCCGGAAGGTCGCGAGCAGCTCGGGATCATCACCCCATGCGGACATCGGCGTCAGGTCCTGATCGGCGTCAGGCGACCTTGAACTGCGCGATGGACGCACGCAGCTCTGCGGCCAGGACGTTGAGCTGAGCCGCGGCAGCAGCAGCCTGCTTGGAGCCCACGGCGTACTGGCGTGACACGTCGCTGACCTGGTTCATCGCCGCAACGACCTGGTCGGACGCACTGCGCTGCTGCTGAGTCGCAATCGAGATTTCCTTGGCTGCAGTGGTGGTCTCGTCGACCATGCCGCTGATCCGCTCCAGCGCCTCCACCACGCCGCGGGCGAGCGCCGTCCCCTGCTTGACCTCTTTGGCCCCCTCCTCCGACGCGATGATCGTGGAGTTCGTCTCGGCCTGGATCTCGCCGATGATGCCCTGGATGTCCTTGGTGGCGGTCATCGAGCGCTCGGCCAGCTTGCGGACCTCGCTGGCGACCACCGCGAAGCCGCGGCCGTGCTCGCCGGCCCGGGCCGCCTCGATGGCAGCGTTGAGGGCAAGCAGGTTGGTCTGGTCGGCCAGGTCGTCGATGACGTCGAGGATCCGACCGATTTCCTGGCTCTTCTCCCCGAGGGACAGCGCGCGCGAGGCGATCTGCTCGACCCGGTAGGAGATCTTGTCCATGGAGTCGACCGACAAACCGACGGCCTCACGGCCCTGCTCGGCGTACCGCAGCGTTTCCGCGGCGTAACGCGCAACCGCCTCTGCCGTGTCGGCGATCTGGGCGGCGGTGGCGGCCAGCTCCTCGATCGTGCTCGTGGTCTCGGTGACCGCAGAGGACTGCTCCGTGGCGCTGACCGCATGTTCCTCAGCCGTCGCCAGGAGCTGCCCGGCGCTCGCACCGATCTGCTCACCCCCCGAGCGGATCTGGCCCACGAGCACGCGCAGGTTGCCCAGCGTGTGGTTGAACGAGGTCGACAGCATCGACAGCGGCCGTGAGAAGGCGGCGTCCTCGGGGCTCGGCTCGCTCTCCGCCAGGCCGACAGCAAGGTCGCCCGCAGCGGCCTTCTCCAGCACGCTCGAGAGCTCCGCCACCCGGGCGTGCAGCACGTCGCGCTCGGTCTTGGCGTCCTTGCGCATCTTCCAGACTGCGCTGGAGAGACTGGAGTTGAACCACGCGACCGCGGGAAACATCGGCACGATCAACACGAGGGAGCCCAAGGTGCCGCGGGTGAGTGTGTGCGCGATGTACGACGCGCTGACCAGCGCGCCGGACGCCGCTATGCCGAACACAGCAGCGTGCGCGGCGGGCATCGACACAGCCGCGAAGAGCACGACAGGCAGGTAGAGAAGCCAGAACGGCCCACGCACTCCGCCAGCCGCTGCGACGACTCCGGTGATGAACACCATGTCGCCGGCGAGCAGCAGGATGCGCCACACGGCGATGTGGCGGTGCACCGACGGCGACCGCTGCTGGATGGTGGGCAGCAAGGTGAGGAGGAGCGCGTCGACTGCGCCGAAGACGCCCCAGATGTAGATGGCGGTGAGGTGGACCCGGATGCGGTCACCCTCGCCGTTGGCGATCACGGTGGCGGCGATGAGTGCCAGCGCCAGTCCGCCCCACGTCGCCACACCGGCGATGCGGGCCAGTCGCTTGGAGAAGTCCACGGTCGGTGCGCCTTTCATCCAGCTAGGCGTACGGCGCCGAAGCGGTGCCGCAGGGAGAAGACGGCGCCGACGTCGACGACGCCCACCGGCCCGTCGTGGTCAGTGAGCTGTCCGAGGAGGAGGGCGCCGGCATCGCCCGACAGGGTCATCAGTGGAGGCTCGAGGGTTTCGACGTCGACCACCAGAACACCCTCAACCCGCTCGGCGATCACTCCTACCGAGACGTGCGCCCGGCTCAGCACGACCAAGCGGCTCGACAGGTCCCGGGTCTCGGCGCGATCCTCCAGGCCGAGCAGCACGCGCACGTCCACCACGCCGAGGATGCGGCCCCGCCAGTTGGCGACGCCGCCGACCCAGGCCGGCGATGCCGGGACCCTGGTGAGCCGGGGCATGCGCCCGACCTCTGCCACGGCATCCATCGGCAGCGCGAATCGCTCCCCGCCGAGGCGCACGACGACATGGCTCATGCTTGGAGCATCGGCAGATGCCCCTCGCGCTTGAGCGGGGTACTGCGCCGAACGGCCTAACGCCGGCTACCGCGCCGGGGGGCGCCCGCGTTCATCGCTCCGGCGGGCTCCGGGCTCGCTTCTCCCGGCGGCGTACGCCGGCCGATTCCGACCGCAGCGGACACAGCGCCGAGCACGATGAAGGCCAGGCTCGAGACACTGTTGCTGAGCACGACGTCCCCCTCCGGCCGACCGCTGGCCAGGGTCAGCGTGACAACCAGCCAGACCACGGCGGGCAGCACTGCGCCGGTGACCCCGCCGTAAGCACGGCGACCGCCGACTGCGACGAGGAAGTTGCCAGCCACGGCGATCGCCACGCCGACCGACAGTCCAGGCACCGGGTCGTACGGCACCAGGAACGCCCCGACGACGGCGAGCAGAAGTGACAGGAACGAGAAGATGACGATCGCGACGAGGCGCCCGGCTGTCGCGAGACGCACCGCACCTCCAGGACCGGTGGCGCCGGCCCGTCCGGCGTACCGCCAATCACCTTATTCGTGCGGCGCCGTGTGCCTCGTCGCGCGAGCGGCTAGCGGGGGGCGGGGGTCGTCTCGAGGGCGGTGAGGTCGATCGTCGAGGAGTCCGCGCTTCGCCGGCTATGTGCGGCCGCCGCGTCCGTGAGCACGTCGGTGATCTCCGGCCCGACCAGCTCCTCACGCTCGAGCAGGGCATCGCGCAGCGCCTCGACCAGGTGCCGGTTGCGGTTGAGCAGGTCGCGCACGGCCAGCTTCTGCTCGTCGAGGATCTGCTCGACCCGGGCCCGGCCGTCCGGGTCAGCAAGCACCCGACCGACGATGTTCGTGTCGTTCAGGCCGGAGTTCTCGATCGCTGCGTAGGAGATCAGCGAGCCGGCCATCCCGACCGAGCCGACCATCTCGGACGCGACATTGGTCGCATAGAGCAGGTCACCGCCCGGCCCGGTGGAGACGTCGCCGAACCACAGCTCCTCGGCCGCCATGCCGGCCAGCGCGATCTGGATGAAGCTCAGCATGTCGCTGCGCGAGCGGGTGTACTCCTCCTCCACATCACCGTGGGCCAGCAAGCCCAGTGCTCCGCCGCGCTTGATGATGCTGAGCACCTCCATCCGACGGTCGATGGGCGTGAGGTACGCCGCGACTGCGTGGCCGGACTCGTGCGTCGCGATGAGGGTGCGCTCCCGCTCGGTGTAGGCCACCGGCTGCTTCATACCCACAGTGGTGGTGAGCCGCGCGTGCTCGACGTCGGCCCAGGTCATCGCGGTGGCACCACGGCGTACGGCCGAGACGAGCGCTTCGTCGAAGAGGTTCTCGATCATGACCGGCGTGTAGCCGCCGGTCACCGCCGCCAGCGTGTCCCGCAGGGTGTCACCCGCAAGCTCGGGCGTGTGCGACTTGCGGGCGAGGAAGTGGTCGATCAGCTCTCGACGACCGGCTCGGGCCGGCAGGTCGAAGGTGAGCCGGCGATCGAAGCGACCCGGCCGCAGCAGCGCAGGGTCGAGGTTGTCGCCCCGGTTGGTGGCGGCGATGAGGAGCACGTTGGTCGACGGCGGCACCGGCTTGGCGATCTGCCGGTGGGGCGGCAGCAGGAGGTTGAGGCGGTCGATGACCTTGCCCGCCGCCTTCTGCATGCCGGTGAGCTCGTCGAACGACTGCATCTGCACGAGCAGCTCGTTGACGACTCCGCCGGTGCCCTCACTCATCATCTGGTTGGCGACGGTGGCCGGTGCAGCGAAGACGGCAGGCAGAAAGTGCGGTACGCCGAAACCGGCGACCCGAGACCCGGCCACGGCTCCTGGCGCAGCGGTCATCGCGAGTCCGGAGCGGCGCATCGCGATGGCGTCGATCTCCTCGATGAAGCCGATCGCGCCGCCCTCCTTGCGAGCGGCCTTACGCAGCTCTTTGAAGTAGGAACGGATCTTGCGCGCTGTCGCGCCGTAGAACATCGACTGGAACGACGTCGCCGAGACGAAGAGGAAAGGCACGCCGGCCTCGTGCGCCATCGCCTTGGCCAGATGGGTCTTGCCGGTGCCCGGCGCACCCTCGAAGAGCAGCCCACGACGCGGCGTGCCGCCCATCTGCTCGCTGAAGGTCTTGTGCGCGAGGAAGAGGTTGAGCGAGCGGACGACCTCGTCCTTGACCGGACCGATCCCCTTGACGTCGGCGAAGGTGATCTCCAGCTGCTCGGGCCGGTAGAGCACGTGCGGCGACCGGCCAGCTCCCACGTGGCTGCCGAGCATGACCAGGAGCAGCATGGAGAAGAACAGGATCGGCACCACCAGCAGCGGGTCGACGTTGGGCAGGTCGAAGAGGTTGACGGGCCGGCCGTCCAGGACCCGGTACCAGAGGAACACCGTCGGCACGGCGCACCACGCAAACAGGGTCCACAACCGGCGTCGACGACGAATCTCGCGGCTCGCTCCCACGTCGGCGGTGCGCGCGTTCAGCACCCCGTCGCCCGCATCGAAAAGACTGGTCACTGGATCAAGTTGGGCCATGAGACCGCTCCTTGTCGCGACGTCCCGCGGCCTGGATCAGCGGTCGGCGAAGAAACGTCTTCGCGAAGGCTCAAGGTGGCGTGCGGTCCTGCCGATGCTTCCCCATACGGCGGGGTTACGCCGTGTGCGGACTATGCCACGAGATCGACCTTTTTCGCTACTCTCTGTGATCAGATCACCCGGTTGGCGTAGCCGTCACCCGTTAGGCCCAGCGATGCCCGCGAAAAGATCGAGCTCACGACTGCCGGGCTGTCCGCCACCGCCGAGCTCGCCCTGGATCAGCACGAAGTGCTCGACGCCGAACGCCGTCAGCGCCACGTTGTCGGCGAGGGCAAAGAACGGACCATCGACCGAGATCTGTGTTCGGTGGGCGCGCATCGCCGCCATCTTCGCCGCCAGGTGCGCTTCGGTACCGACGATCTCGGTGGTGATGAGCGCGTCGTCGGTGCCAAAGGGCAGGTCGTCGACGGATTCGACGCCGGCGAAGAACCCGGGCGAGGCCGAGTCACGAAAGGCCTCGATGCCCTCGGCCAGCACCGCCTTGGAGACTGCGGTCGCATAGAGCTTCGCCACCTGCCAGGGCGCGCCGCGGTCGACGTACGCCGACGGGTCGGCGGCCGCCTCGACCGCCCGCACCGTGACCCGGTGGGCCTGGATGTGGTCGGGATGGCCATACGCGCCGTTGTCGTCGTAGGTGACGACCACCTGCGGTCGTACCTCGCGCAGGATCGCCACCAACTCACCGGTCACCTCGTAGAGGTCGGCCTGCCAGAACGCGGTGGGCTTGTCGTTGGGCGCAGTGCCGATCATCCCGCTGTCCTCGTAGTGGCCCAGGAAGCGGTGGTCGGCCACTCCCAGGGCCGCGCAGGCGGCAGCGAGCTCGCGTTCGCGGGTCGCAGCCAGCAGCGGCCCGGTGCCCAGGTGGGCGAGGTCGTCGACGACGATCTCGCCTTCCTCCCCACGAGTGCAGGTGATGAGCGTGACCTGCGCGCCGTCGGCGGCGTAACGCGCCATCGTGACGCCGGTGCCGATCGCCTCATCGTCCGGGTGCGCGTGGACGAGGAGCAGCCTGCGATCCGCCGGAGTCATCCGGTGATCCTAAGGCAGCAACGCTCCCTGGCTACTGACCACCGAACTCGCGGGCCAACATCGTCAACCGCTCCCCGACGGGAAGGGGTGCCATCCGGCTGCGAAAGTCCACCGGGCCGACCTGCCAGGCGGCGAATACCTCGGCGAGGTCGCCCGCGGGAGTCGCCAGGTCGCTGCAGCCTTCGCAACCCGTCCAGGGCGTCTTCGGGTTGATCCCGCGGAGCTGCCGCCAGCGGGCGTGGCGCTCCGGTGTGCCGTAGGTGAAGTCGAAGGCGTGACCGATCTCATGGGCGATCGTGAAGGCGAGCAACGCCGTCGACTGGTCCTTGCGGACGAAGACGTAGATGTGCCGGTCCGGCTCGTAGGCAAGACCGAGCACACCCGGTCGCGCCTCGTGGAAGGTGATCGTCCAGCCCAGCTCCCGCCACGGGTAGGTGATCCACGTCAGCGCTTCAGCGCCATGGCGCTGCTCCCACCCGGGAGCGAAACGCGAGGACCCGCGGGTCCGAGTGGCGCGCGAACCGGGCCCTGAACCCGGCCGCGAGACCGACCCGCGGCCTACCAACTCCACCTGGGGTGCCGGCGCCCGCGGTGGCATCGCCGCTGGTGCTGGTGCTGGAGCCGGTCGGGCAGCCGCGAACGCCGTCGGCAAGGTGTCGGCCAGCCGCGCCTGAGCACTGGCACTCAGCCCCGCGTCCGGTGACGCCTCCCGACCGGCATACCGCCGGGGCACGACGTCGGGTGTGCTGACCACCGGCACGACAAGCACCGCCGCGACGAGTGAGACAGGGACGAACCGTCGTACTCTGCTGGGCAAGACCACAGGTCCAGGGCCTCTCGGACGGATGCTGCAGTTCATAGCAGCGAGAGCCCGTCCGTGAATAGCCTCAAACCGCATATTTCGCGACGAAACTGGGACGCAGAGAACTTTCCGGATGCTGGGAAACTAGCCCGCTCAGCGTCGATGGACCGAGACGGCGTAGTCGGCCACCCCGGTCCAGGGCTCACGGTCCCAGGTCGCCCAGCGATCCTGCAGCATGAGGTCGACAGCGGCGCAGTGCCGGTCGTAGTCCGCGAGAGACAGCCGATCGGGCTGCAGGGAGAAGCCGGCGACGAGCAGTCCGCCCGGGCGCAGGCAGTCGGCCAGCCGGCGTACGACGGCGGCCTCGGTGCCGGGCGTCACAAAGATCATGACGTTGCCTGCCGCCACGACGAGGTCGTACGGCCCGCTGTCGATCTCCATCGTGGCGAGGTCGCCTTCGAGCCAGGTCACCGGAGAGTCGGCCGCCCGCGCGACGCCGAGCATCGACGGGTCAAGGTCCACGCCGGTCGCTAGGTAGCCGCGGCGGGCCAGCTCGACGGCGACGCGACCGGTGCCGCACCCGGCATCGAGCACCCGCGCTCCGGACGAGGCGAGCGACGCGACGAGATCGGCTTCGCCGTGTACGTCCGCGCCTGACTCGGCCAGCTCGGCGAAATGCGCGGCGTACTCGCGGCCGTGGTCGCCGCCCGTCTCGGTCAACCACCGGTTGTCCGACGTCATCGCGGTCGAGGGCCGTCGACGACGGATGCTGCGAGCTCGCGGCCGAGTCGCACCACCTCGTCAATGAGGCCCGGAACGTCCTCGTCCCGAGTCCGCGGGTTGAGGAAGACCGGCCTGATCGCGAACACGCCGCGCACCCTCGTCAGCGACGGGGCGTACGGCGTCGAGCTCCGGAGCCGCTCCAGCACGGCGGCGTTGAGCCCGTCGAGTCGATCGGCCGGCAGTCCGGTCCCGGTGTAGCGGAAGCAGACCACCGACAGCTCGGGCTCGAGGAGCAGCTCCATCTCGGGGTGCGCGCGGACCAGGTCCGCGGTGCGGCGCGCGCGATCGATGTCGGTGCGGACATGCGAAGCCAAGCCACTGCGACCGACCTCCAGAAGGGCGGCCCACACCATCACTCCACGAGCGGGCGCGGAGAGCTCCAGTCCGCGTTCGTCATAGCGGGTGCCCAGGTCGCCGAAGAAGGACCGGTCAGCGAGCTCCGGGTCCTGCAGGTAGCCGCTGGGCTCACCGGTGAAGCTGCGCTCCAGAACCGAGACGTCCCGCACCAGGGTCGCGCCTGCGCCGATCGGCGTACACAGCCACTTGTGGGCATCGACGACGACCGAATCAGCCCGCCTGACGGCGTCGAACGCCGGCGCCACTCGCTCGTCGAGGATTGCGGGCAGTCCGTAAGCACCGTCCACATGCAGCCATGTCCCGTGCTCGCTGCAGATCTCGGCGATGTCGGCAACCGGGTCGATCGAGCCGGTCGAGGTGGTGCCGACAGTCGCCACGACTGCGACCGGGAGCAAGCCGAGCGCTCGGTCCGCGACGAGGGTGGCGGCGAGCGCGGCGGGCTGCATCCGCAGCCGCTCGTCGGTGGCGACCAGCCGGACCCGGCTACGCCCGACACCGAGGATGGCAGCGGTCTTGAGCACGCAGTGATGGGCCTCCTCGCTGGCGTACAGCACGGGCTCCGGCCCGCCACGTGGCGGTCCGTCGGCGGCCACGTCGTGGCCGACCGCCTCGTAGGCGTGCTGCCGAGCGGCGCCGAGCGCCACGATCGTCGCCGCTGTCCCGTCGGAGCTGAAAACGCCGTCACGGTGCTCGGGCAACCCGCAGAGGTCCGCAATCCAGCCCAGAGTCAGAGCTTCCAACAGGTTTCCGCTGTGGTGGAAGTAGCGCTGATTAGCCATCACGCTCTGCGCCATGGATGCGACGGTTGACACCGTGGCGCCCGGCGCGGTGATGAAGCCGAGGAAGCCGGGGTCGGCCATCGGCGAGCCGAACGGCACGACCTGATCAGCGAGGATGCGCATCACCTCGTCGGCGCCCAGTCCCTGCTCGGGCAATGGCTGGTCGAGCAGGCTGCGCCACCCGGCGTCGATGGTGGCGTGGTCAGCGTGCTCCCCGTCGAGGAAGCGCTGCAGTGCCGGCGTCACGAGCGCAGCCAGCTCAGCCAGCCGCGCGGTCTCACGTCGTACCTCGGTCATAGCGCAGCACCGTAGCGTCAGCTGAGGAAGTAACCCACCACGTCGACCAGCGCGTGCGTGCGGCCCGGGCCGTTGCGTACGGCGATGCGCCCATCGTCGCCGAGGGGCACGACGGCCAGGTTGGCGACCGTGGCCGCGGCCGGGAAGTTGACCGTCGACGTACCGGGCGCGCGACCGGCCGGGTGAGCGGTCAGGTAACCCGAGGAGGTCGGCCCGGTCGCTGTCACCGTCGCGACCACGGCGACCGCCCCCGCCGGCAGGCCGAGCTCGACCGGCACGCTCGTCCCGCTCGGCACAGCGGCCCCGTCCATCCGGGTGTCGAGAACGCGCTGAGGAGTGATCGGCACGAACCGCGCGACTGCGCCTTCGCCGTACCAGCCCAGCACGTCGACGATGAGATGCGAGGCCCCCGCGCTGTTGAACAACGCGATCCGGCCGGCGGCATCAAGGGCCACAACGGCGAGGTTCGCGCGGGTCTCACTGACCGCGACGTTGACGCTCGACGTCGGTGGCCGGTCCTGGCCGGCCGGGAAGGCGGTGACGAAGCTCGCCCTGGTCGGTGCCGTGACGGTGATGTTGACGACCGCAGCGACAACACCCGTCGCCGGTACGCCGGCACGCCCGGTGATCTGGAGCTCTCTCGATGTCCCCCCGATCACCGGACTGCCCTGCACTCGAGTGTCCAGGAGCCGGGTCGGCTCGACGACGGCGTATCCGACACCTTCGTCCCGAGAGCCGTCGGTGTAGTAGCCCACCACGTCGAGGACGACATCGACTGAGCCTGCGTGGTTGTAGACCGCGATGCGGCCCTGGGCGAGTCCCACCGTCACGAGCGCCGCCGCAGAGCGCTGCGCAGCCACGTTGAGCGCCGAAGCGAGCGGGCGGGCCATCCCTGCGGGATAGGCGGTCAGGTAGGTCTGCGCGGTCGAGCCCGTGGCAGTGAGGTTGACGACGACCGCTGAGACTCCGGTGGTCGGCACGCCACCCTGGCCGGCGACGGCGAGGTCACGGCTGGAGCCGCCGGAGATCCGGCCGCCGTCGATCCCCAGTCCGACTCGGCTGTCCACGATCCGGGTCGGCGTCAGCGCGATGAAGCGACCCGCACGGTCCGCAGCCACCGGTGACGGCACGACCGCGCGGGGGATGACCGGGGGCAGCGACGGGGCAAGGGTCGGAGGCAGCGTCGGAGCCGGGGACGGGGGCGGCGGGGGCGGGGGCGCGCCGTTACCGAGTGCGGCGGCGAGGTTGAGGATCCCGACGCCGTTGCAGCCGCCGGAACCCTGGGTACGCGAGACGATCGCCGAGCGGGTCGCGGGGGCGGTGAGCGCACGGGCCGAGCGCAGGACCGCTGCGACGCCGCTGACGTGCGGGGCGGCCATCGACGTACCGCTGAAGCGGGCGTAACCGGCGCCCGGCACGGTCGAGACGATGTTCACGCCAGGCGCGGCCACCTCGACATCGGAGTTGCAGTTGCTGAAGGCCGGCCGCGCGCCCCATGCGTCGACAGCGGCGACCGAGATGACTGCCGTATGTGTGGCCGGGAAGTTGGCCGTGGCGTCGCCGTCGTTGCCGGCCGCGGCGACGAGCACGATGCCGTCGGCGGCCGCGGCAGAGAGCTCGCGGCTCAGGACCGACGATGACTGCGGGTCGCCGAAGCTCATGTTGATGACGTCGACCTGCAGGGCGCGCATCCAGCGGATGCCGGCGGCGATGTCGACGTCGGCCCCCTGCCCGGTCGCGTCCATCGCTTTGAAGACGGCCAGCGACGCGTCGGGGGCCACACCGGCCACGCCCACGGAGTTGCCGGCGACGGCGGCGACGGTGCCGGCGATGTGCGTGCCGTGCCCGTTGTCGTCGAGGCACACGCCGGCTACGACCGCGCCCGTCCCGGTCGTCCCGCTCGCGCAGGCGACGACCTTCCCGGCCAGGTCAGGGTGCGTCGCGTCGATGCCGGTGTCGATGACCCCGACCACCGCTCCCCCGGTCGACGGGTAGCGACCCTCGCCGTACGCCGCAGCCCAGCCCTCCGGTGCGTCGATGTCGACGTCGGCGGTGCCGGAGACGCCGGTGTTGGCGACCTGCTGACCCACGTTGTGCAGGCCCCACAGGCTGCCCATCCCTGGGTCGTTCGGGACGCCGCTGATGCGGTAGATCCAGCTCGGTTCCGCGCTGATGACGTCCGCGCGGCGCCGGTAGGACGCGGCCACTACGTCGAGGTCACTGCCCGACGGGAGAGACACCACCTCGGTCCGACCATCTCTCGACGTCACGACGAGCCGGTCAGCCTGGGAATGGCCCCGCCGCGCCTGGGGTGCTGTCGGCTGAGCGAGGGCAGCCGAGGACCCGGCGACCGCGCCGAGGGCGACGATCACGACACACAGCGCGCTCAGGCGGGGCAATGAGGTCTCCGGGGCAGGGGCGTCCCCTACAGATTCGACAGCGCCCGACGGCGGATCCATGGCCTGATGTGACCATTTGTCTCCCGAAGGGGTCACCCCCGACCAGCCAGCCACACAACCTGTCGTCGCGGCGGCCCGGCCACGCACGGCGGACCCGACCGGGGGGCGCCCGACCACCAGTTGTGTGGCCGGCCGGTCG
>JBKJUS010000030.1:0-3120 GCA_046590575.1 Mycobacteriales bacterium
CCGGTGCCGAGATCGACAGAGAAGTCGCCTTCCACGGTGCGCTGCGGCCGCCGGTGCTGTCGGCCTTCGTGCTCGGGCTGGTCGTGAGTGGCGTGTTGGGGCTGACCTCACTCGGCAGCCGGATCGTGCACGCGGCCGGTCGCCTCGGCGGCGGTCGGTGGCCGTTGACCGTGGTGTTCGGAGTGCTAGCGCTGACCGTGCTGCTGCGGCTCGTCCGACTGCCCTTCGCGGCGAGGGCGGAGGTCGTCCGTCGGCGCTACGGGCTGTCCACGCAGGACTGGGGGAGCTGGGGTCTCGACGTCGCCAAGTCGACGGGGCTGAGTGCGGCCGTGCTGTCGTTGGCCCTTGTCACGCTGTACTTCGTCGTACGCCGGTCGCCGGACCGCTGGTGGGTCGGGGCGGCGGTGGCCGGTGCCGGGCTGGTGGTCGTCGCGTCGTTTGGCTACCCCCTCGTCGTCGAGCCGCTGTTCAACAAGTTCACGTCGTTGCCACAGGGGGAGATGCGCACGTCGCTGCTGGCCTTGGCCGAGCGGGACGGGGTCGAGGTCGACGACGTGTTGGTCGCCGATGCGTCGCGTCGGACGACGGCGCTCAACGCCTATGTGTCCGGCATCGGTGCCAGCCGGCGGATCGTCGTCTTCGACACGTTGCTCGAGCGCGCGACGCCGGCCGAGGTGCGGCTGGTCGTCGCCCACGAGCTCGGACATGTCGCCGAGAACGACGTCCGCGACGGCACCCTCGTGGGGGCGCTGGGGGCCGCGGTCGCGATGCCGCTGCTCTTCCTCGTGCTGACCTGGCCTCCCATCCTGCGCCGCGCCGGTGTCTCCTCGCTGGCCGACCCGCGGAGCCTCGCGCTGGTCGCCTTCGCGGTCGTCGCTGTCACCACCGTGACGGGGCCGGTGCAGACGCTGATCTCGCGCCGCGTCGAGGCCCGGGCCGACCTGCACTCGCTCGACCTGACGCGTGACCCGGAGACCTTTGTCGCGACGGAGCGGCGGCTCGCGCTCACCAACCTGTCGGACCTCGAGCCCAACCGCGCCCTCTACCTCCTCTTCGCGACGCACCCGTCGGCGCCCGAGCGGATCGCCTTGGCGCGCGCCTGGGCGCGCCGCGAAGGCGTCGCCGAACCTAGCGGCGGGTGATCAGGCGGTGGCGAGCGGCCGGATGTCGCCGAGGGCGAGGGACAGGCGGTCCCGCTCAACCTCGATGTCGTAGCGGCCCTGGAGGTTCAGCCAGAAGCGCTCGCTGGTGCTGAAGTAGCGCGCCAACCGTAGCGCCGTGTCGGCACTGATCCGCCGCTTGCCGTGCACGATCTCGTTGATACGTCGCGGTGGCACGCCGATGGCCACGGCCAGGCGATTCTGGGTCACCTGCAGTGGCTCTAGGTACTCGCGCAGCAGCACCTCGCCGGGGTGGACCGGTGCCATGACCGGCGTTGCCGTCACTGCTCCTCCTTTGTCATCAGCTAGTGGTAGTCCACGATCTCGACGTGCTCCGGCCCGGCGGCGGTCCACCGAAAGCAGATCCGCCAGCGCTGGTTGACCCGGACGCTGTAGGTGCCGGCTCGGTCGCCCCGGAGCTTCTCGAGCCGGTTTCCGGGCGGCACTTGCAGGTCGCCGAGGTTGTCGGCGGCGTCCAGGATGAGCAACTTGCGCAGCGCGGCGCGCTGCGTTTCCTCGTCCAGCTTTCTCACGCGCTGTCGCTGCCACACTCGTTCCGTGTCCTTGTCGCGAAACGACCGAAGCACGCGTCAGTATAACGTGTGGCGTTATGAGCACCAAGGGTCTTGTGCCGCCTGCGGCGGCGACGAGCGCGAGCGAGCGGTTGGTGGCCGCAGGCCGGCTGATCCCGGCATCTCGTCCGCTCAGGCTTCCGGGGCGAGTGCCGGCGCAGCCAGGAGGCCCCCCGGCACTGCTGCGGCGCTGGACGAGCAGCGCGAGGACGGGTCGTGATCTGCCTGGATTCCTCCGGCGGTGCTGCGGCTGCTGTCGAGGAGCCCGAGAGCGCTGCGCTGGAGAGCTGGATCTCGGCGCGGTCCCAGGCCAATAAAATCCGCATCTAGACTACGATCGACTACAATGTAGTCATGGGAACGCCGCGCTCGATCCGCTTCGACCCGTCGGTCAACGACCGGCTGGTGTCCTACGTGGCCCGCCATCCTGGCTTGAGCAGCTCGTCGGTGGCCGCCAGGCTGGTCGACGAAGGTCTCCGCATGGACGAGCACCCTGGCGTGGTGTTCCGGGAGGGTCCGATCGGGCGGCGCGCGACGCTGGTCGGCGGTCCGGACGTGTGGCAGGTCATCCAGTCGATCCGCTCTGCGCGGGCCAGCGAGCCCGACCTGGACGAGGCCGCGCTGCTCACCGTGGTGTCCGACAACAGTGGAGTCGAGCTGCGGCTGATCCGCACCGCGCTGGACTACTGGGCGGCGTACCCGGCGGAGATCGAGGCCCTGGTCGCCCACGCTGAGCGGGTCGAGACCGAGCTGCATCAGGCCTGGACGCGTTCGCGTGGGCTGCTGAGCCGGTGACGGTCGGTCGACTCCTCTTGGACGAGATGCTCAGCCCGACGATCGCCGAGCAGCTGCGGGCGCGTGGCCACGACGTCGTGGCCGTCTCCGAGCGCTCGGACGTCGCTCAGCTGCCCGACGAGCAGGTTCTCGCCTGGGCGACCGAGGAGCGACGTGCGGTCGTGACGCTCGACATTGCCGACTTCGCCGCTCTCGACGCCCAGTGGAAGAGCCAGCGTCGGGCTCACGCCGGCGTGCTCTACGTCACGTCCGCGGCATTCCCTCAGGACCGCAGCTTCCTGGGCGCAGTGGTCGCGGCGCTCGACGTAGCGGCTCAGCGCGGCGAGCTGCCGGGTGCGGACGAGACACGGTTCCTGGCTCGGCGGCCTAGCTGATGCGCACCCTCGTCATCACCAACGACTTCCCGCCGCGGCCGGGCGGCATCCAGCAGTACGTCCACGGGTTCGTCTCGCGGCTGCCTGCTGACGAGGTCGTCGTCTATGGGCCTCAGTGGAAAGGGGACCGCGAGTTCGACGCCGAGCAGCGTTTTCCCGTCGTACGGCACCCGTCGTCGCTGATGCTGCCTACCCGCGATGTGCTGCGTCGGGCGCGGG
>JBKJUS010000036.1:0-4271 GCA_046590575.1 Mycobacteriales bacterium
GCAGCGCACTCAAACGAACCGTTTCCGCACGAAGCCGCAGCACCTCCGCACGCAACGCAGCGAGTTCGCCTTCCACTTCGGGAACGCTACCTACCCGGCACTGCACAGCCGCACCCACCGCAGTGCAGGCGCTCAACAAAGCGAGGCGCACAGCGCAGATACCCGGGAGCTGCTGCTCGTGCTCGACGGCCAGGTCGACCTGCGCGTCGGCGACCACACCGAGCGGCTGTCCGCGGGCGACTCGGCGGCCTTCGCCGGCGACGTCGCCCGACGGCTACGCCGCCCCGGCGGACGATGCGGGGCCGGCCCGGTTCGCCCTGACCATCTTCGAGCCCAACGTCGGCGGGAGCCGCACATGACCGGCCAGCAGCAGCCCGACCACGCTGACAGCCCCGGCGCGGCCGACTGGCTGGCGTCCGCATCCGTCGACGCGGCGGTGTTCGACCTGCGACCGGACTACCGCGCGCTGCTGCTGGCCGCCGACGGCCTCCACGGCGGCAACTGCGACACGGTCAGCGAACGCATCCTCACCGACGCGGAGACGACCGCGCGCCGACTGCTGGACGGGCAAGCACCCGAGCTGCTGCCGCACCCGGCGGCCTGGCGCAACGCCTACCGGGCCTTCGGCGCCAAGCCGCAACGCACCCGCCCCAGCGTCGAAGCCCTGCTGCGCCGCCTCGACCCGACCGGGCTGCCCCGCGTCGACCGCATCACAGACGCCTACAACGCCGTCTTCACCGCCCACCTGCTGCCCATCGGCGGAGAGGACCGCGACGCCTACCGCGGGCCGCCGCCGCTGCTCCGTGCCGACGGCAGCGAGCCGTTCGACACCACCGCCGCCGGCGAGGCAGCCGTCGAGAACCCCGAGATCGGCGAAGTCGTCTGGCGCGACGACACCGGCGTCACGTGTCGGCGCTGGAACTGGCGGCAGTGCACCCGCACCCGCATCACCACCGAAACCCGCAGCGCCCTGTTCATCCTGGACGCCCTCGACCCCTTCACCGACGCCTCGGTCCACGCCGCAGCCGACGCCCTCACCGACGCCCTCCTCGAGCTCAGCCCCGGCGCCACCGTTCACCGGCGGTTGCTCGCCCACCCCGACCGCACCGACGGAGGCCCGACGTGCTGATTCACCCCTGGGACGCCGCACTCGACGAGGACGAGTGGCGCAACTGGCTCGCCGACGGTCACGACTTCGGCCAGCTCGTCGTCAACGGCCTCCTTGGCCAGCCGCCAACCGTCATCCCCACCCACCTCACCGTCGAGGACCCCGGCAGGCACCGAGCTGCTCGTCCACCTGGCCCGGCCCAACCCGGTATGGGCAACATCGCCGCCGACCCCAACGTCGTCGTCACCGTCATCGACGACTACGCCTACATCCCCACCACCTGGCGGGCCAAGGCCGGCGGCCCTGAAGAGGACGGCGTCCCCACCAGCTACTGCGCCGCCGTCCAGCTCCGCTGCGTCGCCGAGATCGTCGACGACCCCACCGCAAAGGCGGACCTGGTCACCCGCCAGCTCGCCCACTTCCAGCCCACCGGCGACCACGCCGAGGTCGCCGTCGGCGCCGCGAAGTTCAAGTACGACGACCACAACCCCACCGAGCACCGCACCCAGGTCGCCACCCTCCTCACCGGACGCGACAGCCAGCGCGACATCGGAGCGGCCAACCAGCAACGACGACGCCTCGCCCGCATCGGCACCTGGCGAAACCGATAGCCCAACGGAGTGCACGACCGGGGCGCGCATCGAATCGGGAAGGCGCACGTGTACGGGAATGCGCCGGCGAACTGGCAGTAGCGGTCGCTTGCTCGTTGCCCCCGAGAGTTGCATAGCGGCGCTTCTGGACGGTCTGAAGCGGCGGACAATCACAGCCGCCGACGCAGGTTCAGGCCGAGTGCCGACCCGGACGACGCGATGCGCGCAGGGTCCTGCGTCGACCTGCCGGTGCCGCACCCGATGTCAACGACGGCAGCAGCACTGGCGATGGGTACGACGGCAAGGAGCCGATCCCAGTGGCGTTGGGAGGCGACCGCATAGTGCTCGACATGTTCGACCCAGTGCTCTTCCTCTGGCCCGTCCCATCCCGCAGCCATACCCGTTTTTGCGATCTTCGGCACCATCCGCTACCTCACATTCCTGGTCGAGCTCGCGTGCGACAGGTTAGGCCGGGACCGGTTCCATCTGTGTGAGCATCTGTTCGAGCGCGGCCTGGTCGGGCCCGACAAACGTCTCGTAGTCCGGCGCAGCGGCGAGCATGTCGAGCAGCTGGGCGATGGCACCTCGGGCGGGGGGGAGGTGGGTACTCAGGATGAGAGGCGGGTTGAGCTTGCGTAGGGGCTCGAGGGAGGCCCGGAAGCGGCTTTGGTCAACGCCGGAAACCCACGGGCTGTCCGCCGTCACCCACATACGCTGACCGGCGAGCAGGTCGTCGGACGGGATCGCGGCGATGTCGTCCACCGCGACTAGGTCAGGGCTCGCCAACGGAGCGCCGAAGCAGTCGGAAGTGAAGCAGGTGCCCGTGAGGCTGTCGCTGATGCCGGTCGTGGCTGGGCTGTCGTAGACGGGTGGCCGGAACGCCGTCAACTGTCGGTCGCCGATGTCAAGGGACTGCCCAGGGTTGAGCAGGTAGACGCGATTCGGCGGGATCTCGAACTCCAGGGAGGCGATGCCCATGCCCATGAAGGTGGTGACCAGCCGGGCCTGTGGCGCGGCGGCGAGGACCTCGGCAAGGCTTCCGGTGTGGTCGCGGTCAGGGTGGGTGAGGTAGATCCAGCGCAGGTCGGCTGGATCAACGACGGACCACAGTGCGGTAAGGAAGTCCGGCCGCGATACGGGCAGGCCGGTGTCGATCAGGACCGGCTGCTCGGCCTGCAGGACGTAGGCATTGACCGGAAGGACACCAAGACCTGGGATGGGAGCGGCTTCGGTGAGTGCTACGACATCGGGTGCGGGGCGAGACACGTGCATGGCGGTGCTCCAGTTCAAAGGTCGATGGAGGTCAGTGGTCGGTGGACGGTGGGGCGAACAGCTCGAGCTGGAGGTTGTCCGGATCGCGGAAGACCAGCACGTAGCCGTACGGCTCGTCGGCGATCGCGGACTGCGTGAGGGGCTGGTCAGCGGCTGCAGCGCGGGCGACGCCGTGCAACTCCAGGTGCGCCTGCCAGGCCACCAGGTCGTCGCGCGTCGGCACCCCGAGCCCCACGTGGTCCAGGCCGGTGCGCGACTCCAGGAAGGTCTCCCCGGTGTTCGCGTCATGGCGGTGCAGCACGATGACGAGCTGGAAGGTGTCGTTCGCAAGGAGCCGGGCCTCGCCGCCTTCGTGGGGGGCGTCCATCTGGTGCTTGATGCCGAACACCTGCTCGTACCACTCAACGCTGGCATCCAAGTCCCGCACGGTGAGTGCGATGTGGTGCAGCTGTGCGGCCGCGACGGTCATGCTTCCTCCATTTTCCGGCGCCGGCCCCGGACTGGGGCCGGTCGCGCTGCCTTGTTCTCGATCCGGTGCACGAGCAGATCGACGGCGTCGTCGAGCAGGCTCATCCAGCGGGTACCGCCAGGCTCGTTGGCGAGCTGTTGGCTGATAAGACCGCCGATGACGGCCCCGATCAGGTCCAGGTCCTGCTGGGTGACGTCGGCGATCGCGCGCAGGGGCGCGGCTGTCCGCTCGTATGCTGCCTTCGCCAAGGCGTAAGACTCCTCAGAAGGTTCGAAGCCGGGAATCGTGCGCTGGTTCAGCAGTTGCCACTTGACCGGCTCGTCTGCGGCGAAGCGCACGTACAGCTTGGATGCGCTGAGCAGCACCGTGCGAAAATCCGGGCCGGTCGCCGGCGGATCGAGCGCCAGGAACGAGCGGTAGCCGTCGGCGTACATCGCGTCGTACAGGCCGTGCTTGGAGTCGAAGTATGAGTACAGGGACGGGGCCGCCATCCCGAGTTTGCGGGCGAGGTCGCGCAGGGACAGGCCACTCAGACCGTGTTCACGGGCCAATTCCCAGGCCGAAGCCAAAATGGCCGCGGTGGCAGCCTCACGTCGCGAGGACCGCCAATTTGCGCTCTGTTTAGCTAACACCGTTCAGACAATCTACCTTAGCGCGGGTCTTGTCAAGAGGCCGCGTTGACTCGCCAAAAGTGCCCGCGTAGCGGAGTCGTTGCCTTCTGCCCACACGAACGACAGAGGCCCGGTCCGAGTTGTCCGGACCGAGCCTCTGACCTGCACTCTCCTGGTAGCGGGGAAGTACCTCCACTGTCCTTCTGAAACCACCTCCACGG
>JBKJUS010000088.1:0-32470 GCA_046590575.1 Mycobacteriales bacterium
GTCGGCGATGCGCTGGTCGGCCTCGGACTCGGTGCGGTGATCACGATGGTGCCGCTCATGCTCGATCCGTGAACCTGGCAGAAGTACGGATAGCTGCCGGGCTGGGTGAACTGCACGCTGTGCGTGCTCCCAACCCCCTGCTGTTGCGGTGACGACGTGAACTTGTTGTCGGTCGAGGTGACGGTGTGCGGATTGGATCCCGTCCACGTCCACGTGACGGTGGCGCCGACGGTGGCGCCTACGCGCGGCGGCAGAAACTCGTTGTCCGCTACCTGGACGCCGGCTGACTGTGCGGATGCCGAGGGGACGGCGCCGGTGAGGAAAGTGGTCCCGGCGAGGAACCCGAGAACCAGGGCACACCCGATCCAGCGACCCTGGGCAAGCCGGAACGGGAAGCCAGGTCGGGCAGAAGAAGAACGCATGACCGCATCGTAAAGCCGGGAGCGGTCAGGCGTTGGCGCCGTCCCCGACGAGCTCGACGTGCAGGTGCTGGCCCGCAGCGCCCTGCGCGCCGGCGATGTCGGCATCGTCAAGGTCCACCGGTATCAAGAGGAGCTCGGCCTGTCGGCTGACCGCGTATTCGGCAAGCGCGGCTCCGCCGGTCGCCTCGGGCAGCCAGCCGAAAGCATCGACGCCCTGGCGACGAGCGTCTTCCACCTGCAGCGCGATGGCGTGCCGGCCAAGCTTCTCCAGGTCGACCGGGTCGAGCGGGTGGTCGAAGGCGGCGGCCTCGCCCTCACCGGCCCAGATGGTCGGCCTTGGGCTGCTGAAGGTCGACGCCGCGGCGAGGTCGTACAGGATGACGGTCGCACCAGACTCTTTGGCCCGTGCGATCGCGGCGTCGACGGTCGAGGAGTACTGCCCGGAGTCATCGGTGCAGGCCACGATGCATCGCGCTACGTCAGTCATGGTGATGGTCTGCCCGCTTGGGTCGAGACCATGCGTCCGACCGTGCCACCACCCCGCTTGCTAGCCAGCCAGCCGATCGAGTGCGGCGAGGAGGCGGTGGACTTCCTCGGCCGTGTTGTAGTGCACCAGGCCGACGCGCACCGCGCCGCCGCTCCCGGCCAGGCCGAGGACGCCCATGAGCTCCATCGCGTAGTAGTCACCGGACCACACGCAGATGTCCTCCGCGCCGAGCGCCTTGGCCACCTCGTCAGGGGACCAGCCGGCGACCGTCAGCGCCACGGTCGGCGTACGGCGGGCCGGGCTGCCGATGAGCGACACCGCATCGATCGCGGCCAGGCCGTCGAGCAACCCACGCAACAGGTCACGCTCGTACGACGCGATCGTCGTCATCGCGTCGAGCAGCCGCATGCGGCGGCTACCCGCAAGCGAGGACAGCGATGCGAGGTAGTCGACCGATGCGACAAGACCCGCCAGCAACTCGAATGCCATGGTGCCGGTCTCGAAGCGATCCGGCACCGCATCGGACGCGGGTGCGAGCTTGTCGGGGCGCAGCTCGGCAAGCAGTGCCGGGTCCGCGGCTGTGATGCCCAAGTGCGGACCGAAGAACTTGTACGACGAGCAGGCCCAGAAGTCCGCGCCGAGCGCCTGCATGTCGACCGGAACATGTGCTGTCGCGTGCACGCCGTCGACATGCACGAGCGCGCCGGCGTCGTGCGCGATCGCCGCAATGCGGGCAACATCCGGCATGGTGCCCAGGGCATTACTGGCCGCAGTGACTGCGGCAAGACGGGTGCGCGGGCCTACGAGATCGGCGTACTGCGCGGCATCGAGCTCACCGGTTACGGTGTCGACCTCCGCCCAACGGACCTCGACGTCAGCCTCCTGGGCCGCGATCACCCAAGGTCGGATGTTGGCGTCGTGGTCGAGCCTGGAGACGACGATGTCGTCGCCCGACGCCCAGGTACGACGCAGCGCGCGAGACAACGCGAAGGTGACGGTCGTCATGTTGGGGCCGATGACCACACCGTCCGGGCTCGCACCGAGGAGGTCGGCAACAGCCTCTCGTGCGTCGTGCACCAGAGCATCTGCGCGCTCGGATGACGCGAAGTGACCGTGCCGGTTGGACATCGCAGAGCGCATCGCGGTGCCCACCGCTGCAGCCACCTGCTCGGGCACTTGCGTGCCGCCGGGCCCGTCGAGGTGCACCAGCCCTTCGGCAAGAGCGGGAAAGTGGGCCCGAGCAGCTGCCACGTCGAAACTCATACCCAGAAGTATCCCGGGTCGTGCGGCATGGAGCTCAGTCGGGGCAGTCGGTGGAGACTTTGGAGTCGGTCTCCAGCGACACCTCGTCGTCGAAGACGCTGCTGGCCAACAGGTCCTCCGGAAGGATCAGCCGCAGCGCGTCACGGTCGACCGCGCCGCCGACTGCCACGAGACGTGCGGCGTGTCTGAGACGGGCCCGCTCGATCGCGTTGCGAATACTGCGGGCATTGGCAAAGTGCGGCTGATCGCGGCGACGCTCGACGTAGTCGCGGAAGACCGGCTCGCTCTCCGGGGCCAGCTCGTAGCTCTGTTCGGCAAGCATCCGGTGGCCGATGACCACCAAGTCGTCGGCGTCGAACACCGGGAAGTCAAGGTGGTGCGCAATGCGCGAGCGCAGTCCAGGGTTGAGGTTGAAGAAGCCGTCCATCCGGTCGCGATAGCCGGCCAGGATGACGACGAGTCGGTCACGGTGCTCCTCCATCACCTGGAGCAGCATCTCGATCGCTTCCTGGCCGTAGTCTCGCTCGTTGTCCGGCCGGTGCAGCGCATAAGCCTCGTCGATGAAGAGCACGCCGCCCATCGCGCGTTTGAGCACCTCCTTCGTCTTGGGTGCGGTATGACCGACGTACTGGCCGACGAGGTCTTCGCGGGTCGCCGTGACGAGGTGGTTGGACGGCAGGTAGCCGAGCGCGTGCAGGATCTCGGCCATCTTCGACGCGACGGTTGTCTTGCCCGTGCCCGGGGGCCCGGCAAAGCACATGTGCAGGTTGGGCCGCGAGGTATCGAGGCCGAAGCGCTCACGCAGTCGGGCGACGAGCAGCAGGGCCTCGATCTCCCGGAGCCGACGTTTGACGGGCGCCAGGCCGACAAGAGTGCTGTCGAGCTCGTCGAGGATGCGATCGACGCCGAGCTCAGCCCGCATCGCCGCGAGGTCGGCAGTTGCCCCCTCGGGCAGCGTCTCCGTCGTGACGACATCCGGCGTCGCGACCTCGGACACCACCGGTTCGGATGCGTCCACAGAGTGCGCGGGACCTGCGCCGGTCGGGCGCGGGATCCCGAACCCTTTAGGAGTATCGCTCGCCATGTGGCCGATCTGCCGCGTAGGAGTGGGCGTTGTATCGGATCGTACGACCAGGGGCAGCGGAGCGGTTGAGACGGAAGCCCGGCTCCGTGACCGGCCGCTGGACGAGGAAGCTCAGCGCGATCGTCTCTCGGCCCTTGCTGTTGTCGAAGGCGCTCACCTTGACGTACTGCCCGGGGAACGCCGAGCGACACGCCTGGATCTCCATCAACGCAGCCCGCGGGTCGGTGAGATCGAACATCGGCAGACCCCACAGCTCCCAGTAGATATTGCGCGGGTGCGGGTCGTCGGTGTACTCCACCGAGATGGCCCACCCGTGGCCGTGTGCATAGGCCAGCTGGGCCTCGATCTCATCGTCGTCGAAGTCCGGGAGCATGCCAAAAGTGCCTTGGGTGATCACGGGTGCTCCTCTTAGGACGACGTCGGAACGACGTCAGCGGTGTCGGTCGACGCGTAGTCGAAGGTGATGCTGCCCCAGGTGTCGAGTGCGGCGAGCAGGGCGGGGTTGGTCTTGGCTGCGCCGCGCAGGATGTCCTCGCCCTCGGTGAAGAGGTCCTTGCCCTCGTTCCGCGCCTTCACGCAGGCCTCGACTGCCACCCGGTTGGCTTCCGCGCCCGCCGCGATGCCCATCGGGTGACCGATGGTGCCGCCGCCGAACTGCAGGATGGTGTCCTCGCCGAGGTAGTGCATGAGCTGGTGGGTCTGGCCGGCGTGGATGCCGCCGGACGCGACGGGCATGACGCCGGGCATCGACGCCCACGGCTGGTCGAAGTAGATGCCGTGCGCCGGGTCGATCTCGATGAAGTCCTTGCGCAGGGTGTCGTAGAAGCCGGCCACCATCCCGGGGTCACCCTCGAGCTTGCCGACGACGGTCCCGGCGTGCAGGTGGTCCACCCCCAGCAGGCGGCACCACTTGGCGATCACCCGGAAGCTCACGCCGTGACTCTTCTGCCGCGTGTAGGTGCCGTGTCCGGCGCGGTGCAGATGCAGGAGTACGCCGTTCTTGCGCGCCCACTTCGACATCGAAGTCATGGCCGTGTAGCCGACCGTGAGGTCCATCATGATGACGTTGCTGCCGATCTCCTTGGCGAACTCGGCTCGCTCGTACATCGCCTCCATCGTGCCGGCCGTGACGTTCATGTAGTGGCCCTTGATCTCGCCGGTGCGCTCCTGCGCCCGCTCGATGCCTTCCATGGCGTAGAGGAAGCGCTCGCGCCAGCGCATGAAGGGCTGGCTGTTGATGTTCTCGTCGTCCTTGGTGAAGTCGAGACCACCGCGCAAGCCCTCGTAGACCACGCGACCGTAGTTGCGGGCCGAGAGGCCGAGCTTGGGCTTCACCGTGCAGCCGATGAGCGGGCGACCGTACTTGTTCAGCATCTCCCGTTCTACGACGATGCCATGCGGCGGGCCGTCGAAGGTCTTGATGTAGGCGACCGGAATCCGCATGTCCTCCAGGCGTAGCGCCTTGAGAGCCTTGAAGCCGAACACGTTGCCGATGATCGACGAGGTGAGGTTGGCGATCGAACCCTCTTCGAAGAGGTCGAGGTCGTAGGCGATGTAGGCGATGAACTGCTCGGGATTGCCGGGCACCGGGTCGACCCGATAGCACTTGCCCTGGTAGCGGGTGTGGTCGGTCAGCCGGTCGGTCCACACCACGGTCCAGGTCGCCGTCGAGGACTCCCCGGCGACTGCAGCGCCGGCCTCTTCGGGGTCAACCCCTGGTTGGGGAGTGAGCCGGAACGCCGCGATGATGTCGGTGTCCTTGGGCTCATAGTCGGGGCGCCAATAGCCCATCTTCTTGTAGGGCAACACGCCCGCGCTCCAGCGGTCGGTCTGTGCCTCGCCGTTCGTCGTCGTTGTCATGGCCCCACCGTGCCAGAATGACTTTCTGCGGTCTATGATGAATTTGCTTCCAACTCATCGGTGAATACTTATGACTCTGAACCAGCTGCGAACGTTCCTCACGGTGGTCGACCTCGGCTCGGTGCGGGCCGCCGCTGACCAGCTGGTGGTCTCCCAGCCCGCAGTGTCGGGCGCGATCGCCGAGTTGGCCCGCGAGCTGGGCGTGGACCTGGTGAAGCGCGACGGCCGCGGCCTGCGGATCACGCCAGCCGGCATGGCGTTCGCCGACGCCGTACGTATGTCCATTCAGCACCTCGATCGCGGCGTGCGGATCGCCCGTAGCGTCGAGGAACCCGGCCAGGGCACCGTGTGCATCGGCGCCATCGCCACCGCGGCCGAGCGCCTGCTCCTGCCTCTCCTCGCGGCGTTTCGGCACGAACATCCCCAGGCGGCCGTCACCCTGCAGGTCGGCAACCGAGCGACGATGTGGGACTCACTTCGCCACCACGATGCCGACCTCGTCGTCGCGGGGCGGCCGCCACCGTCGGTCGCCGCCGAGGTGCTGGGTCGCGCGACCAATACCCTCGTCGTCGTCGGCCGACCGGAGTCAGCCGGCCGGTCGCGACGGCACCTGCTGACCTTCCTGGCGACCGCGACCTGGCTGCTGCGGGAGGAGGGCTCGGGCACGCGCATTGCCACCGACGAGCTGCTCCGCGAGCTCGATCTGGACCCACCGCGCATGGTGCTTGGCTCCAACGGGGCCGTCGAAGAGGCGATCGTCGCAGGGTTCGGCGTCGGCGTACTCCCGCTGCGCGCCGTGGGCCCGCGACTCGACGCAGGCACCGTGGCTCAACTGGCCTGCCCAGGAACGCCCATGGACCGGCCCTGGCACCTCGCGGCGCTGGCCGACGTCACGCTGTCGCCCACCGCCTTCCTGGCTGCGAGGTCGTTGCTGACGGCGCCGGGCGGCTTCACCCCGACCACGGCAGCGCGGCGTCTGCTCGCGTGCCAGATCCGTCCGGCATAGCTCAATTGGGCGATGTGCCTGAGACCGCAACAATCCCATGCTTGCAGAGGTGCCAGCTCGGCCCTGGCCAGACAAGAAGCTGCGGGCGATCGTCAGCGCGCCATGCAGGCCCGTCGGGCTGGCGCGAGTGAACGAGCTCACGCCGAGCTCGATCGCAGCACGGGCGGGCACCCTAGGTCGTCGACCCCGCCAGGGCAGTGGGCAGCCGCACGCTGACGCTCGTGCCCTGCCCCGGGAAAGACCGCACGAGCAGGGTGGCCCCTAGCAGACCGGCCCGCTCATGCATGCCGGCCAACCCGTAACTGGTCGGGCCGGCCGGGCGGGACGTGTCAAAGCCGACGCCGTCGTCGGCAACGGTGAAGACCACGGAGTCGCCATGGTGGACGAGGGTGACGTCGACCCGGGACGCTTGGGCGTGCTTGACGACGTTCTGCATGGTCTCCTGCGCGATCCGGAAGAGCGCGGTCTCGACGTGCGGAGCGAGGCCGCACTCGACGAGATCGACCCGCGCATCGAGACCCGCGCCGAGGTTTGCAGCCACCGAGGTGATCGCGGCGCTCAGTCCGAGGTCATCCAGCAGCGTCGGGCGAAGGCCGGTGATGGCCCGGCGCGAGTCTTGCAAAGCCTCGGACAGCAACCCCTCCGTGGCCCTGAGCTCGTCCAGCACAGCGGGTTCGCCGGTCAATGAGAGTGCGGCGCGCAGGTGGTACCACGCACTGATGAGGCGCTGGCTGATCCCGTCATGGATCTCGCCGGCGATTCGGCGGCGATCCAACTCCTGGAGCTCGATCGTCCGTACGGCGAAGTCCGCCAGCTCAGCCTCCCGCCGTTGCAGCCGGTCGTGCAGCACTGCCCCCTCGACAATCCCGGCCACCAACGAGGCGACCTCCTCCAGGCGCGCGACGATGTCGACACCGAAGTGCCGCGGGTCGTGGGCGTGCACGTTGAGCACGCCCACGACCGTGTCGGGCGGACGCAGCAGCGGCACCGACACGAGCGAGCAGAAATCCTCACCGCGCAATGCCGGGATGTAGCGGTAACGACGATCGGACCACTTGTCAGGAACGACCGCAGGACGTCCCCGCTGCGCCACCCAGCCGGCGATGCCCTCACCCATGGGCAGCCTGATCGTGCCGGCGAGTGCGTCGAACTCCTCAGGTGTAGCCCCCATGAGGACGACTTCCGCAGTGTCCCGGTCGACGACGTGCACGAAGCACGCGTCAGCAGCGGTGCAGGCCACGACGAGGCGCGCGACGTGCCGCAGAAGGGAGCGCAGATCCCGCTCTTCGCCAGCGATGGAGATGATGTCGCGCAGCAGCGCGGTCCAACCCGGCTCGCCCGCCGAGTCACTCACAGGAAGGTGCCTTCGCGCAGGGCGACGGCCACCGCCTGGGACCTGTCGGCGACCCCGAGCTTGCGGTAGATGGACCGCACGTGGGTCTTGATCGTCTCATCGCCGAGCACCAGCCTGGCGGCGATGGCGCGGTTCGCGTTGCCGTGCACCATGAGCCCGAGCACCTCGCTCTCCCGCTGGCTCAAGCCCAGCGATGCGCCCGGCCAGAACTCCCCACGGTGCAGCCGAGCGGCAGACAAGGCGACCCGTCCGGCCAGGCTCGGGTCAACAACGATCTCGCCGGCCATCACCCGCTGCAGCTGCGCGATGAGCTCTTCGGCCGTCACCTGCTTGGTGAGGTAGCCCGCAGCGCCCGCGCGCAACCCTTCGAAGAGGTACTGCTCGTCGTCGTACACGGTGAGCAGCACCACTTTTGTGGTCGGTGCCGCCGCCCGCAGCCCAGTGCAGAGCTCGAGCCCACTGGTGGTTTTCATCCGCACGTCGACCAGCGCGATGTCGGGGGCGAGCTCAACCGCCAACCGGTGCGCCTGACCCGGATCGGTCGTGCTGGCGACGACCTCGGCCTGAGCCGCGTAGGGCCTGAGCATCGACTGCAGTCCATCGAGCACCATCTGGTGGTCGTCGACGAGCAGCAGCCGGATGGGAGCCGAGCCTACGTCGGCATCGCCCTTGTCAGCAGCGCCCACATCGGTCACAGCGAGATCGTAATCTCCCACCGGCTCTCCCCCACCAGGGGGAGGCGCCGCCTCGGCCGGGCTCCTACGTTACGGCGGTGAGCCCGAAAACCGTGTCCATGCGCCGCTCCGCCGATGACGGCATCCAGCGGCCGGTCATGCTCGCCATCGCCGGTGACAGCGCGGCCGGCAAGACCACCCTCACCAAAGGTCTCGTCGGTGCCATCGCCGACGACGCGGTCAGCTCGATCTGCGTCGACGACTACCACCGGTACGACCGGATAGAGCGAAAGTCCTTGCCGTTCACCCCGTTGGACCCGGCGTGCAACTACCTCGGGATCATGGAGCAGCATCTGCAGCTGCTCGCCATGGGTGAGCCGATCCTCAAGCCGGTCTACAACCACCACGACGGCACGCTCGACCGGCCGGTGCTCGTGGAGCCGACCGAGACGGTGATCGTCGAGGGTCTGCTCCCCCTCTACAGTCGGCTCTCCCGAGCCTGCTTCGATCTGACGGTCTACATCGACCCACCGGAGGACATCCGGCGCACCTGGAAGGTGCAGCGCGACACTCGCGACCGCGGCTACACCGAGGACCAGGTTCTCGCCGACCTCGACAAGCGCGAGACTGACTCCACGACGCACATCAGGCCGCAACGACAGTGGGCCGATGTCGTGGTCCGCTTTGCTCCCATCGAGGAGCGGGGCGAAAGCAGCACGGACCCGCTGTCGGCAACCATCCTGCTCCGGCCCACGGTCCCGCACGCCGACCTCATGACCATCCTGCAGGCCGAGGATCACGGTGCCGTCCACCTCAAGCTCATGCGCGACGAGGACGGCAAGCCGGTCGACGCTCTGCATGTGCACGCCTACGCTCCGCCGGACGTGACACGACGGATTCAAGAAGACATCTGGGCAGCTCTCGGCGTGGCCACGGACTACCCGCCCTCGCTCGGCTTGGTCGGCGGGAGCACCCGAAGCGAGCCGCTCGCGATCGTCCAGCTGATCCTTCTCTACCACCTGCTCAAAGCACGCCGGCTCTCCGGCGTCGAGCTCGAGCTCGCACCGTGAGGGTGTGACTGCGTGGTCCGAGTAGCGATCAACGGGTTCGGTCGAATCGGCCGCAGCTTCGTACGCGCCGCTCTCGCCCGCCCGGGCACGATTGACGTGGTCGCAGTCAATGACACCAACGACCCGGACATGCTCGCCTACTTGCTGGAGCACGACACCGTCCACGGGTCGCTGACGGAATCAGTGGACCTGGAGTCTGGCGCCCTCGTGGTCGACAACCACCGGATCGTCCTATGCCGCGACCGCGAGCCGGCAAAGCTGCCATGGAGCGATCTGGGCATCGACGTCGTCATCGAGTCGACCGGCAGCTTCACCATGGCCGACGAGGCTGCCGAGCACATCACGGCAGGCGCGAAGCGCGTCGTCATCTCCGCGCCGGCGACCGGCGCGGACCTCACCGTGTGCATGGGGGTCAACGACGACTCGTTCGACCCGGACCTGCATACCATCGTGTCCAACGCGTCGTGTACGACGAACTGCCTCGCCTCGATGGTGTCGGTTCTGCACGACCGCTTCGAGCTTCTCGACGGCTTCATGAGCACCGTCCACGCCTACACCAACGACCAGAATCTCCTCGACCTCCCGCATCGGGGTCACACCCGTGACCTCCGACGTGGCCGAGCCGCTGCCCAGAACATCGTGCCGTCATCCACCGGCGCGGCCCGGGCGATCGGCGAGGTGCTGCCCGAGCTGGCCGGCCGACTCGACGGCATCGCATTCCGAGTGCCGGTGTCCTGCGGGTCGGTGACGGATCTAGTCGCCACGCTCGGTCGACCGGTCACCCGAGAGGAGGTCAACGCGGCCTTCGCCGACGCCGCTGTCGAGTCACGACGCGCTGGGATCCTCGGCGTCACCAACGTGCCGATCGTCAGCTCCGACATCGTCGGTCAGGCGTACTCCTGCCTGTTCTCCACCTGCGACACGATGACGAGTGGTAGCCGGGTGAAAGTGCTCGGGTGGTACGACAACGAGTGGGGGTACAGCAACCGCCTACTCGAGCTGGCCGCTCTGATGGGTGCAGACCGAGCCGCAGCGCTGCCAGTCGGCGCCGCCCGTTGATGTCGCCGACAGCTCACTCGAGAATCTGAGGATGCAGACATGACTGATCACGACCTGCACGCCACCGCCGCCGCCATGGTCCGTCCAGGCACCGGAATCCTGGCAGCCGACGAGAGCGTCGCGACCTGTAGCAGCCGCCTCGAGGCGTTGGGCGTGACGGCGACGGAGGATGCCCGGCGGGCCTACCGCGAGCTGTTGCTCGACGCTGACGGCCTCGCGCAGCACGTGAGCGGCGTCATCCTCTTCGACGAGACGATGCGCCAGAGCAGCGCGGCCGGTATCCCGTTCCCGGTCCTGCTGGAGAAGCAGGGCATCCTGCCGGGCATCAAGGTCGACACCGGCGCGAAGCCACTCGCCGGCGCTCCCGGCGAGACAGTGACCGAGGGGCTCGACGGGCTGCGGGAGCGGATCGGCGAGTACGTCGGCATGGGCGCCAGGTTCGCCAAGTGGCGCGCGGTGCTCACGATTGGCGGTGATCGGCCGACCCGGCGCGCGATCGTGGCCAACGCGCACGCCCTCGCCCGCTACGCCGCTCTCTGCCAGGAAGGCGGGCTCGTGCCGATCGTCGAGCCCGAGGTGCTCATGGACGGCGACCACGACCTCGCCCGGTGCCGGTCCGTGACCGAGGAGGTTTTGGTTGAGGTGTTCGCCCAGCTGCGAGTCGCCGGCGTGGATTTCGCCTCGATGGTGCTGAAGCCTTCGATGGTGCTGCCTGGCTCACGCGCGACGCCGGTTGCAGTCGAGGAGGTGGCGACGACGACACTCGACTGCCTGCGCTCCGCCGTACCGTCGACGGTGGCCGGCGTGGCCTTCCTCTCCGGCGGCCAGGGCTCGGATGTCGCCACCAAGCACCTCGTCGCCATGGTGACGCTCGGTCCGCACCCGTGGCCGCTCACCTTCTCGTTTGGTCGCGCGCTGCAGGACGACGCGCTGCGGACCTGGGCGGCTGACACCAGCGACACCGTGGCGGCCCGCACGGTTCTGATCGACCGGGTCCGAGCCAATGGCGAAGCCACTCTCGTCGCCTCCCGGGTGTAACGACACGGTCCCCTCGAGTCCTGCGGTCTGGCGTGTCGTCTAGGACACGTCAGACCGCAGCTCAAGCGGCTTGGCAGGTGACGTAGGCGCAGGCCACCAGGGAGGGAGCGCTGGACGACGGTCCTCCACCGCCGAGGTGCAGCGCAACGGAATTCGGGCAGGATGAGCAGATGACTGAAGAGACCGAGCCGAGCGTCATCGTCGTCGACAGCACCGAAGGGCCGCATCCGACGGGCACGGGTGCCGACGGCACCGCCGTCAAGGACACCGGTGGCGGCGTGACCGGGCTGACCGATCTGATCGAGCAACCCGCGAAGGTCATGCGGATCGGCTCGATGGTCAAGCAACTGCTCGAGGAAGTGAAGTCTGCGCCGCTCGACGAGAAGTCCCGCGACCGTCTGCGCGACATCCACGAGTCGTCGATCCGCGAGCTCGCCGAGGGCTTGGCACCAGAGCTCCGCGAGGAGCTGCGGCGGCTGTCACTGCCCTTCGACGACGCTTCAGTGCCCAGCGACAGCGAGCTGAGGGTCGCGCAGGCTCAGCTCGTTGGGTGGCTTGAAGGGGTCTTCCACGGCATTCAGACCGCGTTGTTCGCCCAGCAGATGGCCGCCCGGGCGCAGCTCGAAGAGATGCAGCGGCGTCCCGCGTTGCCACCCGGCCAACCGGCCCCGACCACCAGTGGCCCCTACCTCTGAGCCCGCGCTCCCGTCGTACCGCAATACCCGATCACGCCCGGTGGACGGGCCCCGGACGGGCCAGCACGGCTTCGATGACGACAGCGACGCCGTCGTCGTCGTTCGCCGCGGTGATCTCATCGGCGGCGGCGAGCACCTCCGGGTGGGCGTTAGCGACGGCGACGCCGTGCGCCGCCCAGGAGAGCATCGGCAGGTCGTTGGGCATGTCGCCGAAGGCGACGCAGTCAGCCGCGCCGAGTCCGTGCCCAGCGACCAGCGCAGCAAGCCCAGATGCCTTCGAGATGCCACGGGCACTGATCTCGAGCAGTCCGTCGATCGAGGAGTGGGTGGTCTCCACGAGCCCACCGAGCGCAGCTCGAGCCGCCGCCAGCAACTCGTCCCCTGTCATCTCCTCGTGCCGGACGAGCAGCTTGACCACCCCCTCAGCCAACAGCTCCTCGACCTCCAGCACGTCCTTGTCGTCCTGATCCCAGCGAGGCCGGTACGCCGGCTCGTGGCCGAATCGCGCGGTCGCCGTCTCGCGCGCAAACACGACGCCCGGCACGTCGCGGCGCAGCGCCACCACGACCTCCAGCGCTGCGTCCGCCGTGAGCAGATGCGATTCCACGACCTGCTCAGTGTGCAAGTCGTAGACCACGGCTCCGTTGGCGCAGATCGCGAGACCGTGGTGCCCGGCCGCATCGGCGACGCCGGCCATCCACCGCGGAGGCCGACCGGTGACCATGACGAAGAGCGAGCCGACCTCCTCGACGGCCGCGATGGCCTCGCGGCTGCGGGCCGAGATCGTGCCGTCCGAGCGCACAAGAGTCCCGTCGAGATCGCTCGCGACCACCAGCGGCTTCACGCCGTACGGATCTCTTCGATCTCCCCGAGATACGGCCGCAGCGCTGCGGGCAGGTGGACCGAGCCGTCCTCGCGCTGGTGGTTCTCGAAGAGCGCGACGATGGTGCGGGCGACCGCCACAAGTGTGCCGTTGAGGGTGTGCACCAATGCTGGCTTGCCGTCGGCGCCTCGGTGTCTGATGTTGAGCCGGCGCGCTTGGTATCCGGTGCAGTTCGACGTCGAGGTCAGCTCGAGGTAGCGCTGCTGCGACGGCAGCCACGCCTCGCAGTCGTACTTGCGCGCCGCCGACGAGCCGAGGTCGCCGCCGGCGATGTCGACGACGCGGTACGGCAGCTCGAGGGCGGTGAGCATCTGCTCCTCCCACGCGAGCAGGCGCAGATGCTCGTCGGAGCTCTGCTCGGGCGGACAGAACGAGAACATCTCGACCTTGTCGAACCAGTGCACCCGGATGATGCCGCGGGTGTCCTTGCCATAGGACCCGGCCTCGCGGCGAAAGCAGCTGGAGAATCCGGCGTAGCGCCGCGGAGCATCGTCGAGGTCGAGCACCTCGCCCATGTGCATGGCGGCAAGTGGCACTTCGGAGGTGCCGACGAGATAGAGATCGTCGGATTCGAGGTGGTAGATCTCGCCGGAGTGGGCGCCGAGGAACCCGGTGCCCTCCATGGCCTCCGGTTTGACCAGCGCGGGAGCGATGACCGGAATGAAGCCCGCGGCGGTCGCCTGGGCCATCGCCAGGTTGACGAGGGCCAGCTCGAGCAGCGCGCCGATGCCGGTGAGGTAGTAAAAACGCGCACCCGAGACCTTGGCGCCGCGCTCGGTGTCAATCGCCCGGTGCAGCTCGCCGAGCGCGAGGTGGTCGCGCGGCTCCCATCCGGCGTACGTCGGTCTGGTCCCTACCTCTCGCATCGTGACGAAGTCGTCCTCGCCACCAGGCGGCGTACCGGCTTCGACGACATTGTCGATGGACCGCATCGCGGCGGTGAACGACGCCTCGGCGTCAACCTCCTCAGCTTCGGCCGCCTTCACGTCCGCCGCCAGCTTGCCGAGAGTCGAGAGCAAGGTCGTGCGGTCGTCGCCTTGAGCCTGCGCCACACCCTTGCCGAGCGCCTTCTGCTCGGTCCGCAGTGCGTCGGCCCTGGTGACTGCCGCCCGCCGACGAGACTCTGCGTCAAGCGCGATGTCGACCAGTCCCGGGTCGTCACCACGGGTTCGTTGAGACTCGCGGACGCGGTCGGGTTCGTCGCGCAGCAGCCGGGCATCGATCACCAGTCGAGGATATCGGTGCCGTCTACTAGGGGCCGCAGGTCTCGCCGCGGGGGAGCACCCGGTCGGTGTCGTAGAACCACATCCGCGGGTCGTCGTCGTTGAGGAACGCTCGCAGACAGAACGACACGGGACTGCCCGCGCCGCTCACCAGGACGACCTTGCCGCCGCGGAGCCGGTATGCCTTGGTCGCCTTCACCTCGTCGAGGGTGCCCATCTGGCCCTGCACGGCGATGTGCGCCTGGGCCGCGTCGGCGACGACGAGCAGGTCACGAACGAGGAGGTCGTCGGCACTGCCCGGCCGGATGCCCAGCTCGCGGATGTAGTCGAACGCCGTCTTCGGCCGGGGCCCCGCCACCGCAGGCGGGTTCGAAACCACCGACGCTGCGGGGGACGCGACAACCGGGTCGTCGTCCCCGCCGTCACCGTTGCTGCAGCCCGACACCAGCGCCAGCGCGACGAGTGACATGACCACGGTCCGATAGCGCACCATCGCCGGGCGGGGCACTAGCTGCCGGACCGGGCGGCGAAGGACAGCGCCTGGCTCTCCTCAGGCGACAACGAGTGCTCACTCTTACCGGCCTTGATGCCCTTGGCATACGTCCGGGTCTCGCTGCGACCGTTAATCGACGTCAGCACCAGACCATCACCCGCATCGTCGAGCAGGGCGACAGAGAACGAGAGGCGACCACCCATGTCAGGGAAGGCGTCGTAGCGGACGACCGCGACATGGCGCAACGCGTCGGCGAGGTCTGATCCCAGCTCGGTGAGATGGCCGCGGACCCGGCCGACCTCGTCCCGCAGCGCCGCCGTCTCGGCGATATGGCGACCGACAGCAGTGACGAAGTCATCGCTGCGGCCACTGCCTTGCAGCACTTCGTACGCCTTGCGCATCCGGGACAGACGCAGCTGCGCGGCGGCGCCCAGAAAGAACCCGAGAACCCCGGTCACTGTGCCGATGAGCGCGAGCAGATCGGCGGTGTCGCGGTCGAGCTGCACGGTGTTCCTTCGGCAGATGCGCGCTGGGTGAAGGGCGCGGATTGGGCCGCAGCCCGGGGTGCGTGAGTATATCGAGGCGACCCGGCCACCTGGCCGTGGCCGGAGCCCCTTCGGAGTGCGTGTGGATCGCGACGAGGTACGACGGCTGCTCGAGGCGGTCGCGACTGGAACCACCGGTGTCGACGTCGCTCTCGGCACACTCGCCGCGCTGCCGCTCACCAGCTCTGGATTCACCGACCTCGGCTTCGCGCAGGTCGACCACCACCGCGCAGTGCGCACCGGCGATCCCGAAGTCGTCTACGGCGAGGGCAAGACCGACGAAGAGGCCATCGCCATCCTCACCTCACTCCGCAGCAGCGGGTCGACCCGACCCGCGTTGGTCACCCGGGCGCGGCAGTCGCTGCTCGACGCCGTACGACGCACGTGGCCCGACGCCACCGTCGACGAGGTTGCCCGGTGTGCCGCGGTAGGCGCCGCGCCGGAGCCGCGGGGTCGGATCGCCGTCGTCAGTGCCGGCACCTCGGACGGTCCGGTTGCCGCCGAGGCGGCCTTCGTCGCCCGCACCTTCGGGAGCAGCGTCGAGCGCATCACCGACGTCGGCGTCGCCGGTCTGCACCGGCTCCTCGCCGTGCGACCCCAGCTCGACGCCGTCGACTGCATCGTCGTCGTCGCCGGCATGGAGGGTGCGCTGCCATCGGCGGTGGGTGGGCTCGTCGGGGTGCCGGTCGTCGCGGTGCCGACCAGCGTCGGCTACGGCGCGTCGTACGGCGGCCTCGCGGCACTCCTCGCGATGCTCAACTCCTGCGCTCCCGGCGTCGCGGTGTGCAACATCGACAATGGCTTCGGCGCTGGCGTCTTCGCAGCACGCGTCGCCCGCCGGTCAGTAGGAGCCGCATGACGCGCATCGGCTGGTGGCACTGCGCCAGCGGTGCGTCCGGCGACATGATCCTCGGAGCGCTCGTCGACGCCGGCGTACCGCTGACAGTGCTGCAGGAGGCGATCGACACCCTGCCGGTCGAGCGGGTCCTGTTGACCGCCGAGCCGGTCACCCGCCACGGCCTCGGCGCGACGAAAGTCGAGGTTGCCGTCGTGCGCTCCACCGTCGTGCGCACCTGGCCGCACGTGCGCGACCTGCTCGACTCCGCCGACCTGCCGGAGCCGGTACGCCGCACGGCGCTGGAGGTGTTCGAGCGGATCGCGCTGGCGGAGGCGACTGTGCACCGCACCACGCCAGACCTGGTGCACTTCCACGAGGTCGGCGGGCTTGATGCGCTCGCCGATGTGCTTGGCGCAGCTGCAGGGCTGCACCACCTCGGCCTCGACGTCATCGCCGCGTCTCCGGTCGCCACCGGGATGGGGATGGTGCGCTCCGAGCACGGGATGCTGCCGGTGCCCACACCGGCCGTGCTCGAGCTGCTCCGTGGCGCGCCGGTCTACTCCGGCGGCATCCCCTACGAGCTCTGCACCCCCACGGGCGCAGCGATTCTGGCCACCACCGTCGCCACCTGGGGCGAGCTGCCGCCGATGACGCTCGACCGCACCGGAGTCGGCGCCGGCGGGCGCGACCTGGACGAGCAGCCCAACGTCCTACGCCTCATCCTCGGTGAGAGCGTCAGCTCCAGTGCAGGTGCCGACAGTCATTCGTCCGTCGTCGTCGAGGCCAACGTCGACGACCTCGACCCACGGCTGTGGCCCGGCGTCATCAACGCGCTGCTGGACGCCGGCGCAGCGGACGCCTGGCTCACGCCCATCCAGATGAAGAAGGGGCGTCCGGCGGTCGCTGTGTCGGCTCTCACCGGTGCCGAGCAGGTCGACGCGGTGCGCGCCGTCTTCTTCCGCGAGACGTCGACGATCGGCGTACGCGAGCAGTCGGTGGCCAAGCATGCCCTGGACCGGGAGATCGTCACTGTGACCCTGGCGGGTGGCGCCGAGGTGCGAGTCAAAGTCGCCCGGTGGAACGGCTCCGTCGTCAACGCGATGCCCGAGTTCGACGACGTCGCCGCGGTCGCCACGAAGCAGCGCCGGCCGGTGAAGGCCGTCCTGGCTGAAGCGGCTGCGCTCGCGCAGGA
Source organism: Mycobacteriales bacterium (assembly GCA_046590575.1). Taxonomy (GTDB): domain Bacteria; phylum Actinomycetota; class Actinomycetes; order BP-191; family BP-191; genus DATLNF01. The sequence continues at coordinate 17,187 of JBKJUS010000088.1, forward strand.
GCTCATTCGATGACCATGCCGGAGGCGCTGAGCTTCATCGGCGGTCTCGTCATCGTGTTGGCCACCCTCAACAGCGTCGTCCGCACGCTGGTCATCCCGCGCGGCGAGACGTCACGGCTCACCCGCGCCGTCGAGCAGACGATCCACCGGACGTACGCCGTCGCCGTCGACCGGTGGAAGGACTACGAGTCGCAGGATCGGATCCTCGCCACTGAGGTGGCCACCGGACTGCTCGGGCTGCTCACCGTGTGGCTGCTGCTCCTCGTCAGCGGCTTCGGGCTCATGCTCTGGGCCGTCGCAGATCTCACCGTCGGGGCCGCCGTGCGCGAGGCCGGGTCATCGCTGCTCACCCTCGGCTTCGCGACCACGCCGAGCCCCGGTGCCACCGTCGTCGATATCGTCGCCGCGGCAGTCGGCCTCATCATCATCGCGTTGCAGATCGCCTACTTGCCGACGCTCTACGCCGCCTTCAACCGACGCGAGGTTCTCGTCACCACGCTCGAGTCGCGCGCGGGCTCGCCGGCCTGGGGCCCGGAGCTGCTCACCCGGCACGCCCTCGTCAACAGCATCGACAACCTGCCGAGCCTCTTCGCCGACTGGGAGGCCTGGGCCGCCGACGTCGCAGAGAGCCACACCAACTATCCGATCCTGGTCAGCTTCCGCTCTCCCAAACCACTGCGGTCCTGGGTCGTCGCGTTGATCTCGGTCATGGACGCCGCTGCGCTCTATCTCGCGCTGTGCCCGACCACCGCACCGTCAGCCACCCGCCTGTCGCTGCGGATGGGCTTCACCTGCCTGCGCGACGTGGCGACTGCGCTGAAGCTGCCCTTCGACCCCGACCCGCTGCCCGACGCCGGGATCTCCCTCACCTACGAGGAGTTCCTGCGCGGCATCGAGCGGATGCAGACCCAGAACTTCCCGATGGAGCGCACGCCAGAGGAAGCGTGGCCGCACTTCCAGGGCTGGCGGGTCAACTACGAGGCGGTCGCCTACGCTCTCGCCGACCGGACGGCCGCCGTACCCGGGCAGTGGACCGGACGGCGCACTCGAATATCCGGTACGCCGATCGCCGTCATCCCGCCGCCCAACCGCACCCCGGAGCACCCGGACGGCGCCGGCCCGCCCGGCCCTCGCAGCCTTGGCCCCGCCTAGCTGCACGGAACTACATCCATGTGATTCGGAGGTCGTGAGGCGCGGCGGGGCGAAAGCAGGCACCCATGCGCCTGCGCACTCTCCTGCTCGTACCCCTCCTCGCCACCGGTCTCTTCGCCACCGCCACAGGCCCAGCGCTCGCCAGTGGCTGCAGCGTCGCCCGCGGACAGACCGGCCGCAATCCGAGCTTCGCGCAGGTCTCCGCGGCGATCGATGCCGCGGCGCTCCGGCGTCAGGTGCCGCCGCCGCTGCTCAAGGCGATCGCCTGGAAGGAGTCCGGCTGGGCCCAGTTCCGCGACGGCCGGGCCAAGGTCAGCGGAGACTGCGGCGTCGGCATCATGCAGCTCACGGGCGGCTCATGGGACTTCCGGCGCCTCGGCGCGGACTACACCTACAACATCGACGCCGGAGCGCAGGCCCTCGCCGCGAAGATGGCCGCCTCAGGTGCCAACGTCCCGGCCGGTCTTGGCCGTGACGAGCCTCGGGTCTTCGAGAACTGGTACCGCGCGACGTACCGCTACAACGGCTCCGGTTACCGCGCGGAAGGCTACGCCGACGCTGTCTTCGGCCTCGTCGCGAACCCGCCGTCGAGCATCCGTCCGTACAGCGCGCCGGTGCCGGTGAGCAGCCCGAAGAACGTCTTCCGCGGCTACCGGCCCACATCGGCGCACAGCTATGTCGCGCGCCTCGACGGGCGCTGGGTGACGACGGCCGGCGCGTTTGTCGGCCGCATCACCCGGGCCGACCTGCTGCCGATGCAGGCCGCACTGGGGGTCGGCCGCACCCTCGAGGGCGGCCAGCGCAGCAGTACGGCGTACGCCGTCCGCAACCTCGGCTACGCCGCGTGGGACCCGCGACAGGTCAGTGTCGCCACCTGGCCGGCGGGCCGGGTGAGTGCTCTTGCCGACGGCAGCTGGCGCTCCGGCGCCATCGCCGTGCCGATCACCGAGCTGGTCCGCCCCGGCGCTTCCACCCGCGTCAACGTGCCGGTGACCGCCGCGGCTGGAACGTCGTCACGGACCATCGCCGAGTCCTTCACGCTGGCGCACGCCGGGGTGCCGCTGTCGACCGGTGTCGCCACGTCGAGCTGGACGCTGCACCCGGCTGGCACCCCGACCGCCGACATCACCTCTGCGCCGGCGTACGCCATCGAGTCAGGTGCCGGACCCGCCGCGACCATCGGACTCGCCGCCGCCGACCCCGCGCCAGGCTCCGGGCTGAACCGCGTGGAGATCTCGAGCCGGGCGGCCTGCACCGACTGCCCGTGGACCGTGCCAGTGCGGGCGTCGCGTGCCGCGACAAGTGCCCGGGTGCCCCTGGCCGGCACCGGAGCGCACGAGGTCCGGGTGCGGGCGGTCGACAACGCAGGTCACTACAGCGAGTGGTCAGCGCCCCGCGCGATCGTCGTACCGCGGGACAACACCGCTCCCGAGCTTGTCTACGACGAGGGCTGGGAGGCGCACACTGTCGACGGCAGCTGGCTCGGCAGCGTGCACAGCGCCAACCGGCCCGGTGCGTCGGTGAAGACCACCGCCGAGGCCACCCGCTTCGCGGTGATCGGCACAACCGGTCCCAACGCCCCGGACCTCGAGATCTGGCTCGACGACATGCTGGTCACGACCGTCAGCACCCGATCCGACGCCGTGGTGCACCGCCAAGTCCTGTGGGAAGGCACTGCCCTGCCCGGCAGGCACACCCTCGCGGTCCGCGTCGCTGGCGCGCCACCGAGCGGGCTGTCTCCGTTGACGACCGGCGACCATGGGCCACCGGCACTCGTCGACGCGATCGCCATCGCATAGGCGATGGGTCAGCGCGCGATGCCGCCGAGCTCGAAGTGCATCGGATCGGTGTAGGTCCAGTCGCCGCCCCAGCGGAAGCCCCACCGCTTGAAGATCTCGACGACGCGCCGGTCGAGCTCGCCCACCGTGCCTCGGCCGTTGCGGGGCACGTTGACGTCGAAGGCGATACCCCAGGTGTGCAGCGAGATCCCTTGGGTGGGGTCGCTGGCGATGAAGCGAGGCACGTAGCAGCCGCCGTACTCCCCTGGCCTGATCGAGCCGGCCAAACCGCTGGCGACCAGCTCCTGGAGCGCGCCGCGTAGCTGCGGCAGGAGGACCCGGTGACAGCGCACCCGGCCCAGGATCGGCACCGTCGTCGTGACGATGTGTCGAGCGACCCACGCGGCATCCGGCTCGATCGAGCCGTCCGGCAGGTAGGAGTAGCGGAACGAGCCCAGCGCGCGCCCGGCCGCCCCGCCCCCCAGGAAAGCCATCGGTGCCCGATTGGGCGCGACAGCGTTGGCAATGGTCGCGGCGGGCCCGGCCAGGCGGCGGGCCCGGTCGCGGAGCGCGGTGGCATTGCCGTCTCTCGCCGCGAGCACCACCCCGGTCTGCCGTAGGCCGAGCGTTGTCGCGACCGACTGCGACACCATCACCTCGGTGCCGGTGATGCCCACCGTGGCGAGTCCGGCAAGACGCACCGTGACACTCGCGGCCGCCTCACCATTCGGACCGACCGGGCCGGTGAGGGTCACGGAGCCTCCAAGCGGAAAACGGTGCAGTGCGGCCACGCGATGGCTGAGGACCAGCTCACCGTCGGCAACTGCCCGCCACAATGGCTCCATCTCCGCCGCGCCGGCTGGGGCGAAAGCCCGGAACGTCGCCGCGTCGATGCCGACCACGTCGAGCTGTACGGCGCCGACCCGCGCCGGGCCAAGGCGAAGAACGCTCGACCCGCCAGCACTGTCGGCCAGCCGGCGCAAGGTCGGCGCAGTCAGGGTCCCGGTGACGAGCAGCTCGGCGGGCAGTCGCTCCCGCAGCGGCGGGAGCGCGGTCGACACCTCTCCCGGCTCTCCCCGGACGACGGCTCGGGGGGCGAGCTCCGGAGCAGGCAGTGGCGGGACCTCGGCGAAGATCGCATAGCCGGCATCCGCCTCGATCGCGCGGACTAGCTCCCGCTGCTGGGCCAACGACTTCTCCAGGGCAGCAGCTGAGCGGGCGAGGCTGCGAGTGAGTCGCTCCTGCTTCTCCGCGGCCGCAATCCGGCTGCCGGTGATCCGCGCAAGGTCGCGCCGAGCCGCCCGCAAGGCGCCCAACGCGTCGCCTCGCCCAGCGTCAGCAACCCGGCGGGTCGCCGCGGTGTGCAGAACGCCCCCGGTGTCCGGCTCCGTCAGCATGTCGTCGTACCACCCGAGATCACCGAGGGTCACTCCGCCTGACCGGTAGAGCTGACCGAGGTAACGGTCTAGCTCTGCCTGGCGGGTAGCGACGACAACAGCCTGCGCGATCGCGGCCACCCGCAGGCGATCGACATCGACACGCTGGGTGCGCAGCCCGGCCTCCGCCGTTCGAAGATCGGCCTGCACGACCACCGCCCGGGCGTCGAGAGCAGCAAGCTCTTGGCGGGCGCGGGCGATCGCTCCGGTGTCGTTGGGCACGGCGGCCAGCGCCACCTGGCCGGCGAATCCGAAACCGACTGGCACCGACAGGCCGGCTGGAAGGGCGGTGGAGCTCGGCGTCGGAGATCCCCCGGGCTTTGACGCCGGAGCGGCGGCGGCCGACTGACCCGGGCGACTGGACGGCGCCGGCGCGGGCGTCGGCCGGGCGCTGGGGGTGCTCGCCGGAGACGCCGAGGCACCCGCCGCAGCCTCGGTGGGGGTCGGCTGAGGTTGCGGGGCGGGCGGACCGGACGGAGTGGGGTCTGGCTGCCCGGACCCGGCCGAGGGAGACTCGCTCGGGGTCGGCTCCTGCGCCATCGCAGGGGTCATCGCGATGATCGACCCGAGGGTCAGCGCGAGCCCCGCGGCGCCGACGCTGCGCGTCAGCGCAGGCCAACTGCGCGGTGAATCATCCCCCCGTGTTCGCATGACCGTGGTGTCCTCGACTCGTGGTTCCGCGGCGCGGGTGCCGTGAAAGAGTCACGATACGGGCAATTCGTCGCTGTGCGTAGTGGAGCGATATCTCTCACGTAACCGACACATCCTCGATTTCACCCCGCCAAGACTCTGGCTGAAGCCGCGAGAGTGTCAGCGGCGGAGGCGTCAGGTGCGCTGGGTCATGGAGTAGCGCAGCGTGGCCATCCCGTTCTCGGCCGCCGGAGTGATGCCGCTCTCGGCGAAGAGCTCGTCGACGCGACCGGCCAGCGTCGCCGGCTGCCACGTCGCGCCGCCGTTGTCGACGACGGCGACCGAGGTGAAGGGGCGGTAGAGCTCGACCGCGTCGCCCTGTACGCCGAAGACCTTGCCGCTGATGTGGCTCGACGCATCAGAGCAGAGGAAGACGACCATCGGCGCAACGTTGTCCGGGTGCCAGAAGTCGAAGTCGGCACCGCCGCCTTCGATGGCGCCGTACGCCCCCTCGGTCATCCGGGTACGGGCGGCCGGCGCGATGGCATTGCACGTGACGCCGTACCGCGCCATCTCCTGCGCGACGATGGTCGAGAACGCGGCGATGCCTGCCTTCGCTGCGCCGTAGTTGGCCTGGCCGAAGTTGCCGAGGAGCCCGCTGGTGCTGGCGGTGCAGACGACGTGACCGGCGCGGCCCTGCTCCTTCCACCACGCGCACGCGGCGTGGGTCATCGCGTAATGGCCGCGCAGGTGGACCTTGATGACGGCATCCCACTCCTCCGGCGACATCTTCACGATGGTGCGGTCGCGCAGGATGCCGGCGTTGTTGACCAAGGCGTCGAGGGCGCCGTACTCCTCGACTGCGCGGTGCACGAGCCGCTCAGCGAGCTCGACGTCGGAGCAGTCGCCGGTGTCGAGCGTCGCCTGCCCGCCGGCCGCCTCGATCTCGGCGACAACGGCGCCGCCGGCGTCCGCGTCGAGCTCACTGAGCACCACCGCAGCGCCCTCGCGGGCGAGCAGGATCGCCTCGCCGCGGCCGATGCCGCGTCCCGCGCCAGTGACGATCGCAACCTTGCCGTCCATGAGTCCCATGGCCGGTGACCCTATTCCGGCGAGTTCCTCGGTGTGTACGACGGAGCCGTACGGGGGAGAGGTCTGGTCATGTCGATCCCCCGTGACCCGGATGCACGACCCGTAACGACATCGCTGTCGGACAGACTCAGCCACGCCCTCGACTCAGGTTCCGCTGCGCTCGACGCGCTCACCGATGCCGTCCCGCTCGACCGGCGAGACCGCTTCGCCACCCTGCTGACCTGCTACGACCTCTCGACCGCGGACCTGGCGACTCTGGGTGCGCGCGCGCGCTTCGCCCACCACCCTGCGGTTGCGGCCCTGACCTGGCGGCTGGAGCAGGAGTGGCTGGCTGAGCTCGACCGGCTGCCGGTCCCACCCGGCGGTCAGACGGCGGACGAGTGCCTCGCCGCAATGCGCGCGCTGGCTGCGAAGGACCGGCTGCCGGCGGCGTACGAGTGGGTCGCCCGCGATGCGTCGTACGACGACCTCGTCCACTTCCTCGCGCTCGAAGGCGGACCGGACAGTGGCTTCGACGACTTGGTCGCGGCGTGCCAGATCGGCCTCTCCGGCGAGCCCAAGCTGGAGATGGCGCGCAACTACTGGGACGAGATGGGCAACGGCACCCTCGACGCGGTGCACACCGTTCTTCATGACGACCTCGTCCGCGCGGTGAACATGCCCCGCATTCCTCGTCACGAGCAGCCGGTCGAAGCGCTGGAACGCACAGCGCTGGGCGGGCTGTTCGCGACCAACCACTGGCTGCAGCCGGAAATGGTGGGCGCCCTCGGGCTCATCGAACTGCAGGCCGGTCCGCGGTGCCGCAAAGTGCTGGCCGGATTGCAGCGCACGGGAGCCGACCGCGCGGCGATCCCCTTCTATGCCGAGCACGCCGAGGTCGACCCACGGCATGGGCAGGACTGGCTGGACAACGCGATCGCACCGTTGGTGCGCGAGCGCCCGGAGTGGGGCCCGCGGATGCTTCGCGGCGCCTCGTGGCGCTCCCACATCAACGCTGCGTTCTTCCAGCGGCTCTGGGCAGACCTGCGACAGGCCGCCGCCGCCTGACGCTGGTCCTTACGACCGCGCGGTCTGAGCCACGTGCGCGCCACTACGCTGATGCACCATGAGCCACCCGCAGCCGCAGGTTCGCACCGAAGTCGGGCGGCTGCGCACCGTGCTGCTGCATCGTCCGGGCAACGAGCTCCGCCGGCTGACGCCGCGCAACAACGCCGACCTGCTCTTCGACGGAATCCCGTGGGTAGGCCGGGCACAGGAGGAGCACGACGCCTTCGCCGAAGCGCTGCGGGACCGCGGTGTCGAGGTGCTCTACCTGCGCGACCTGCTGGTGGAGACACTGGAGGACGAGACCGCACGCACCGAGGTAGTCGCAGCGGCGCTTCCCCCGTCGGAGGTCGGGCCGGCGCTGGCGGCTCAGCTGAGTGGGCACCTCGCCGGGCTCGGCTCCGACGACCTCGCCGAGGTCTTGATCGGGGGTCTCGCGCACGAGGAGCTGCCACATGGCAGCGGCGTCGTCTTCGGGCTGCTAGACCGCCACGACTTCGTCGTACCTCCGCTCCCCAACCTGCTCTTCACCCGCGATTCCTCGGTATGGATCGGCGACCACGTCGCAGTGACCCGACCGTCGATGCGGGCGCGCCAGCGCGAGACGTCGCTGACTGGTGCGATCTACCGGCACCACCCACGGTTCGCGGGTACGTCGCTGCTGTACGGCGGCGACCGCGTGGAGGCGTGGCTGGAAGGCGGCGACGTGCTGGCCCTGGCTGACGGGGTGATCGCCGTCGGGGTCGGCCAGCGGACGACTCCGGCGGGCGTCGAGGCGCTCGCGCTTCGAGCCCTGGCGAGCGGGGTGGTGACCACGGTGCTCGCCGTACCGATCGCGCAGGAGCGCGCCACCATGCACCTCGACACCGTCTGCACGATGGTCGACGTCGACGCCGTCGTGATGTACCCCGCAGTCGCCGACTCGCTCATCGCGCTGACCCTCACGTCCGATGGCGACGACGGTCTCATCGTCGGCCCGCGCGAGCCGTTTCTCGTCGCTGCGGCCAAGGCGATGCGCATTGACACCCTGCGGGTGATCGACACCGGCCTCGACCCGGTCACCGCCGAACGTGAGCAGTGGGACGACGGCAACAACACCCTCGCGCTCGCCCCGCGGCTATGCGTCGCCTACGAGCGCAACACCGAGACCAATGCCCGGCTCGAGGAGTCGGGGATCGAAGTGGTGCGCGTCGCCGGCAGCGAGCTGGGCAGCGGTCGGGGTGGTCCGCGGTGCATGAGCTGTCCGGTGCTCCGCGACCCCGTCTGACCGCTCAGTCACCCCCACGCCACCCCACCCCCGCCATCACCCGAAAAACCCTCCCCCAAACCCCGCTCCCGATTTCCCCCCCCCCCGACTTCACCCACTAAAACCACCCGAATCGGGCCCCAAACGACTGATTTCCGGTGGTTTTAGTGGGTGAAGTCGGGAGAGGGGGCGCCGGGGGGGCGGGCGGCGAGGGTCAGGGGTGGGCGCCGAGCAGTCGCAGGGCGATACGGATTGGCCTCTTGTCGAGCTGGCGAGCCAGCGTCGTCTCACCCGCGACGATTCGGGTGAACAACCGCCAGCCGCCAGGCACCGCCGCGAGGAAACCGTGAAAGACCTGGCGGTTACGGCTGAAAGCCCGCAGAAAGACGCGGCCGGCGTCCATCTCAGGGGTGAGCTCGCGTTCGACCGCTTCGCCGTACGCCGCGAGCGCCGCGTCGCCGTCGCTCATGGCGCCGGCCGCGGCCCGACCCGCGAGCCGCCCCGACCGCACCGCGAACGAGATGCCCTCACGGGTCCACGGCTCCAGTAGGCCGGCCGCATCGCCGGCGACGAGCACGCGCCCTCGACGCAAGGGCGACCCCGGTCGGCGGACGCGGGTCAGATGTCCAGAGAAGGTCTCGGGGTCCACGTCGCCCAGCCCAAGCCGGGCGACGAATCCGCGGTAGTAGTCGCGCATCTCACGGCCTCGGTCGCGCGGCCCGATCACGCCGACGGTCAGCAGCGGGCCCTTGGGGAAGACCCACCCGTAAGACCCGGGGACGGGGCCCCAGTCGATGAGTACCCGGCCCGCCCAGTACGCCGATCTCGTTTCCGGGGTCGCGAACTCTCCCTCGAGCCCGACGTCCACCTGCTCGAGGTCCACGTCGACGTAGACGCCGCTGCGCCCACCGGTGCCGTCAGCGCCCACCACGACCCCAGCGCGCAGCGGTGACCGGCCGCCGGCCAAGCGCACGATGACACCCTCGGCGTCCTCCTCGTAGCCAGTCACCACCACTCCCGACAGGAGCACAGCGCCGGCCGCGCACGCCGCGGCGACGAGTGCCGCGTCGAGGTCGGCGCGCATCACCATCGGGAACACCGGCCGGCCACCCGGCGCCCGGCGCGTGAAGCGCTGCCGGCCGTTCTTGGTGAAGGTCATCCGGTGCGCCGCGTCCCGCTCGAGCCCGGTCAGCTCAATGCCGAGGTGTTGCCGCGACAGCCCGATCAGCCCTCCGCCGCAGCACTTGTAGCGGGGGGGTTCGTCCCGGTCGACGAGGAGCACCCGAGCGCCGAGGGTCGCTGCCTCACGCGCCGCCGCGGCACCGGCCGGACCGGCGCCGACTACGACGACGTCCCAGTCGTTGTGCTCGGGCGTCACCGACGGGGGAGGCGACGACGCCCGAGCAGCGGTGACGGTACCGACTCACCACCATCGCAGCAATTTGATCTTGCCAATCCGGACAAGTCTCCCGGAAGGGAGGCTTTCCTCACTGAGCGACGCACTTAGCGCAGCGTCAATTGGCGGCTGAGCAGCGCGGAACGCGCCCGACGCTCGTCGTCGGTGAGCGCCCGGGGCGCCGCTAGCTCAGCGTCGAGGCGCTCGCGCAGAGCCACCGCCGGCGCCTCGCACTCTTCTGCGCTCATCGCGATCGGCAGGTCCCACACCGGCACCAGCAGGCCATGGGCCCGGAAGGATCCGACGTACTTCGTGCCGTCCCCCAGACCAAGGGCCTGACCAGCGGAAAGCCGAGCCATCGCGTCGAGCAACGGGTCCTCATCATCCGGCAGTGCCCAGCGGAGATGGCAGCGCTCGCGCATCCGGCACCAGTAGGCCGACGTCACCGAAGAAAGACGGGCCGTGGGAACGATGGACGCGTTGGCCCGCTCCATCGACGCAGCGACGTCACCCGTCGGGTCAGCTACGCCCTCGACCCAGAAGTCGAATCCGTCACGTACGGTGACGTCGAGCGCAGCGGCGGTCAGCAGATCCTGCAGCCGCGGACCGTCGTCATCGCGGGCGAGCTGTTGCACAGCGGTGCCCGGCGTTGCCTCGAGTGCCGCAATGATCGCCTGCGCGATGTCGCGGGAAACGTCGCCGCTTCGTCCCGGCGTCTGCAGCCCGACGAAGGCGCTGCCATCCGCGCGCACCATCGCCGGCCAGGCCATCGGCAGCACCGTGGAGAGGGTCACCGAGCGGTCGGCGTATTGCGGGTCCTTGAGCTGCAGCGGCGCGGTGGCCGAGGGCACGATCTCGCGAAGAGCGACCCACTCCGTCTCGTCAGCACGACCTTCGAACGGCCGGGTGCGGATCATCCGGTCGGCACGGGTCGATCCATGACAGGCCTTGTACCGCCGACCAGAACCGCACGGACAGGGCTGACGGGGGGCGACGACGGGGACGTCGATGGCGGACTCCGAGGTATCGGGAAGACGACGTACGGCGGACGTCACCCAGCCTACCGGCGCTCGGATGCCCACCTCGTCCCGATTCGTCCTAGGCCTTTTGGCTGAATCCGCTGCTGCCAATTGGCGGCTCGGGTGAACAGGCGTACACAGGACTTATGGCAGACCTCGACCTACGCGATCGATCGGTGCTCAGCTACCGCTGCGCCGTCACGCCGGACGCGCTGTGGCTGCTGCGCCAGCTGCTGTCCCAGTGGTTCACCGATCAGCGGGTGGCCCCCGAGGACGTGGACGACCTGGTCGTGATCGCCAACGAGCTCTGCACAAGCGTCGTCGTCCTCGGACACGACGATGAGATCGCGGTGCGCGCGCAGCTGCGCGACGGAGAGGCGCGCGTCGAGGTCGCTGAGCACGACCCGGTTACCCCTCCGACACCTGATGAGATGGTGCTTTCATCGGCGCTCGGCGACGAGGTCGTCGTCCGGTCGACGCACCACCTGACGCGGATCGCCTGCCGCCGGCGCGTGCGCATGGTCGGCTGACGTCGGCCCCGCAGTCCCTATCACCTAGAGGCCGAGCCTAGAGACCGAGCCCCTTGGCGATGTTCGTCTTGAGGATCTCGCTGGTGCCCTCGTAGAGGCGCATCGCGCGCACCATCCGGGCGTACCGCTCGATGCCCATCTCAGTCATGTAGCCGTTGCCGCCGTAGACCTGGATCGCCCGGTCGGCGACCCGGCCGACCATCTCGCTGGCGACGTACTTCGCCTTCGCCGCCTCGAGTCGGCCGTCGGCGCCGTTGTCGATCGCATCCGCTGCGGCGTAGGTGATGTAGCGCGCTCCCTCGAGCTCGCAGAGCGAGTCGACGATGTGGCCCTGCACGTACTGGTTCGCACCGATCGGCTTCCCGAACGCCTCGCGGGTCTTGGCGTAGTCGAGCATCTTGTCGTAGAGCATCTGCGCGACTCCGACCGCGTTGGCAGCGATCTGGATGCGGCCGCCGTTGATCCAGCGCATAGCGGAGTAAAAGCCGTAGCCCTCGCGGCCGAGCACCTGCTCGTCGCCGACCTCCATGTCGTCGAAGACCAGTTCTGCCTGATGGTCGTCGTACATCGTCTGCTGCTTCCGGCTGACGACGAAGCCAGGCGTGTCGGTGTCGACCAGGAAGCAGGTGATGCCACCCTGCGCCCCCTTGTCAGGGTCGGTGACGGCAAAGAGCAGGACGTAGTCGGCGTGCGCACCGTGGGTGATGAAGTGCTTGCGGCCGTTGATGAGGAATCGGTCGCCCTTGCGCTCGGCGCGGGTGCGGATCTTCGTCGCGTCCGACCCGGCCTCCGGCTCGGTCAACGCGAAAGCGCTCTCCCGCTCAGCCCGCATCGTCGGCATGAGATAGCGCTCGCGCTGATCCTCGTTGCAGTCGAGCAGAACCGGCGTGGGGCCCTCGACGTTGGGCAACACACCGCCGCCGGCCGCCAGGTAGGAGCCGCTCTCCGCGACCGTCTCGTAAGCGATCGCCATGCCGAGGTAGCCGACGCCCCCACCGCCGACATCCTCCGGCATGAAGAGGCCGTAGAAGCCGTTGGCCGCCGACTTCTTGCGCAGCGCCCTTCTCAGCTCAACGGCGCCGGAGATGTGACCGGTGGCCTGCAGCTCCGGCGCGTGCTGGTCCTCGATCGGCATCACCTCGCGGGCGATGAAGTCCTTGATCGAGTCGGCGAGCGACAGGAACTCATCGGGCACGTTGATGACGGGCACGGGCGGATCTCCTCGGGCTGATTGCTCATACCGAATACAGTTCGGTCACTGTAAGGCATGATCTCGACCCGTGACAGACGAAACGCTTCCGCACAACGACGAGGCCACCGCTGTGCGCGCCTTCTGGGCTGGCCTGGGACTGCCAGGACTGGTCGACGTCCACGTGCACTTCATGCCCGACAACGTGATGTCCAAGGTCTGGGCCTACTTCGACGATGTGAGTGAACGCGGCGTCGCCGACTGGCCAGTCGCCTACCGCTCCGACTCCCCGACCCGACTCGCGTTGCTCCGCTCGTTCGGGGTGCGGGCTTTCCCGAGCCTGGTCTATCCGCACAAGCCGGGAATGGCTCGCTGGCTCAACGACTGGGCCGGCGCCTTCTCCGACGAGACGCCGGACTGCCTGCGCACCGCGACGTTCTACCCCGAGCCCGAGGCGTCGGCGTACGTCAGCGCCGCCTTGGCGGGCGGAGTGCGGCTGTTCAAGGCGCACGTGCAGGTCGGCGGCTACGACCCACTCCACCTCCTGCTGGACGACGTGTGGGGTCAGCTCGCCGACGCCGGCGTACCGATCATCCTGCACGCCGGAAATGGGCCGGTGCCCGGGCAGCACACCGGACCCACGCCGATCGCGGAGGTGCTGCGACGACACCCACAACTGGTCGCGGTCATCGCGCATATGGGGGTGCCGGAGTATGCCGAGTTCCTCGCGCTCGCGGAGACCTACGAACGGGTGTACCTCGACACGACGATGGCCTTCACCGACTTCACCGAGCGCTACGCGCCGTACCCGCCGGGTCTGCTCCCTCGCCTTGTCGGTCTGGGTGATCGGGTCCTCTTCGGCAGCGACTTCCCCAACATCCCCTACCCGTACCTGCACCAGCTCACCTCTCTGGCCCGGCTGGAGTTGGGCGACGACTGGCTGCGCGCTGTCTGCCATGACAACGCCGTACGTCTTTTCGCGTTATAGAGCGGGCACACTTCTGCCCGCGACGTCGTTGGGAGTCGACATGGAGGAGAACCGAGCGCGGCGGGTGACGGACGGTCTTCGGGCGCACGGGGTCGAAGCCCAGATGAAGAAGGCCGGCGTCTACCAGTTCGGCATTGCAGTGCGCCTGCCCGACGGACGCGAAGCGGTATGGGACACCGATGGCACCGCCGGGCTCGAGGCGCAGGTCATGCGCAACGGCATGCTGGTCGGCTACGTGCCGGCGATCGAGGGGTCCGAGGACTTCGACGAGGCGCAGGAGATCGACGCGATCTGGCACACCGACTACGACCAGCCGGTAGCCCGGCGGAGTGCCACGACTCCGATCAAGTCGACTCCGCTGCCCGTGCAGGGTGGCGTCTTTCGCCGCTTCTTCGACGGCTTTCGGGACCGCTAGCGCGAAGAGGGTGCCGGCATCACAAGACGGTCGTGCAGGCGCTCGAGGCCGAGGCCGGCGACGAACCAGACCGGGGCGTACGCCGGACGCACCAGGCCCTTCCAGTGCCGACCCACCCGGGCGTCAGCGCGGCGCGGTCGGGCGTAGTCCCATGGCACCTCGCCGGTCAGCGCCTTGATCGCCGCGCCACTGGCCGCCTCGACGGCGTAGATGCCGGCGACGTACGCCGCCCCGCGCTGCCAGATCGGCCGGCCGCGCAACGCCGAGTGGGCCGGCTCGAAGAGCACCGCAGCAGAGCCGTAGACCGGGAGCATCCAGAGGTAGGTGTGCGACGCAAGACGCCAGTTGCTGTCGCGCACCGGGCCCTTGGCGCCGGTGAAGAGCACCTCGAAGACCCAGCCCGCGACGCCGTACGCGAGGAATCGCTCGCCTCGGTTCATGACGCGCACGGTACTCATGCCGCAGCGAGCAGGGCCGCCACACCGAAACCGGCGATCACCACGCCGGAGCCGATGTTGACCCGACGCAGCGCTCGCTCGCTCAGCCGGTGCCGCAGGAGGGACACCACCGTGCACAGCCCGAGCTGCCACAGCGCTGAGCCGATCGCGACGCCAACTGCCACGGAGACCGCGTCCCCGGGTGACGACACGGTCGTGGCGACACCGACGCTGGCGAAGACGGCAAGGAAGGCGACGACGGTGGCGGGGTTGGTCAGCGTCAGGCCCAAGGTCGAGCCGTACGCCGCGAGCAGCCCCCGCCGCGTCGGCTCGACCGCGTCGCTCTGCTCAGCACGGGCCCGGATCGTGCGCAGCCCGAGACCGAGCAGCACGACGCCGCCGACCACCTTGAGCAGCCGTTCCGCGGACGTCAGGGTGTCGGTGACCGCCGTCAGGCCGAGTGCAACCACAAGGCCGTAGCAGAGGTCGGCCGTCGCAGCGCCGAGACCGCTGGCGTAACCCACTGCTCGCCCTCGGTTGAGCGTCCGGCGGATCAGCAGCACGGCGATCGGCCCGACAGGCGCCGCGATGGCGACGCCGAAACCCGCGCCGCGCAACGCCAGGCCCAGGTCCATGACGGCACAGTCTCGTGGACCGCGCCGCGCCACGCGAGCGGGATCTCACACAATGCAGGTGTGCCGCGTCCTACCGGTGTGCACCTGCCACCCTTCCAAGCCGTCTACGACGCTCATCGCGAGGTCGTGTGGCGCTTCGTCGTCAGCGTCGTCGGACGCCAGGATGCCGACGACGTCTTCCAGGAGACCTGGATCGCCGCGCTGCGCGCCTACCCCGACCTGCGCGATGCCAGCAGCCTGCGGAGCTGGCTGCTCACGATCGCCCAGCGCAAGGGTGTCGACGAGCACCGCGCGCGG
>JBKJUS010000105.1:0-22827 GCA_046590575.1 Mycobacteriales bacterium
CTCCGGCGCCGGCCTGGTGCGGGTCGCGCGGGCACTGCGCGACGGCACGGATGGGCCTTCGGACAACGACGGTGGCGGCGACGGCGAGGGTGGCTTCGATGCCGGCTCCTGGTCCGCCGGCTCCTGGTCCGCCGGCTCCTGGTCCGCGGGATCGTGGAGCGCTGGCTCGTGGTCGGCTGGCTCGTGGTCGGCTGGCTCGTGGTCGGCTGGGTCGTGGAGCGCCGGCTCGTGGAGCTCCGTCTGGGCCAGCGACGGCGAGGACGGCTGACAATGACCGCCCGGATGTCGCCTTCCCAGCGCGTCACGGTTCTCGGCGGCGTCGCGCTGGTTCCGACCGCCGCGGCGGTTGCTGGCGCCGGGTGGGGGAGCCCCGCGTGGTGGGCACTCCCGCTGCTCGCCGTAGTAGTCGCCGCGAGCGAGTTGGCAGTGGTCCACCTTGCCTTCGGTCGGCAGCGCTACTCCTTCTCGTGCACTGACGGAGCGATAGGGGCGTCGCTGGTTTTCGCCACAGGCGCCTGGATCGTCCTGGCCGTCTTCGTCGGGGTGCTCATCGCCCAGGTTTCGCGCCGGCAGCCGCGGCTCAAGGTCGGTTTCAACCTTGCCCAGTTTGCCTGCGCGACCAGCGCGGCCGCGGCCATGTCGGTGTGGAACGGTGAAGGCATCCTCGGTGCGTCCGCCGGCATGGGTGTCTTCTGGCTGCTCAATCACCTGCTTGTGGCCGCAGCCATCGCCTCGACATCGCAGCGAAAGCTCCCGGAGCTGCTGTGGGACTCGGCGCCGATGTCGGCGCTGCACACCGCCGGCAACACCTCGGTGGGCATTCTCGCTGCTTGGCTTGTGCTCAATGCCCCACTCGGCCTGTGCGGCTTGCTTGCCCCGATGTTCCTGCTCTGGTTCTCCTACGACCAGCAGACGCGGCGGGCGGCTGAGGCTCGACTCTTCGCCGAGCTGGCACGTGGCCAGGAGCGGGCAACGGGACAAAGCATCGACACGTCGGCGCGCGTCGTGCTCACGGCGGCGGCCCGGCTCTTCGGTGGAGCGGACGTCGAGTTGTTGCTGATGGGCAACGACGGCCCAGTCCGCTACTCCGGCGACGAGTACGGCGTCAGCGGTCGCGAGCGCGTTCCGTCCTCGGCGCTCGATCAGTCCTGGGCGCTTCTGGCACTGGGTCGCCGCGGCGTGTCGACCGGCGTTCGGGACGGCCGGCCGTTCTGCTCCGCTGTGCTGGGTGAAGGGGACAGCCCACTTGCCCTCCTGCACGCCCAGCGTCCGCGAGGCGCCGCCGGCTTCGGGCGGAGTGAAGTCACCCTGGCGCACGTCCTCGTCGGCCAGGCTGAGGCTTGGTTGTCAGTCGCCGACCTCACTGCGTCCCGGGATGCTGCGCTCGACCGGGCTGACGCCGCTGACGAGGTGGCCCGCGCTCTGGGGGACCTTGGTGCGCACACTGTCCCGAGCCTCACTGTCCTCCGTGAGTCCGCCGGTCGCCTGGCCCGGCTCGCGACCACCCCGACCGGTCCGGACGATGTGAGCAACATCGTCGACGAACTGCATGCCGTGGAGCGCGCAGTGGCGTCCCTGCTCGGCGCGATCGTGCTGGCGGCCGAGCCGGGCCTGGGGGCCGGCCTAGCGCATGACTTCGACGCCGAGCCGATCGCAGCCGTGCCAAGCAACGGCCGCAGCGCGACAGAGTGGACGACGACCGGCGTCCTGGCGGGCCAGGCATGAGTCGCGGCCGCAGTCTGCCGCTCGGCGCCGGCGCCGGCGCCCTCGCGTTGCTCTGCGGTGTCGCCATCGCTGCCGTGACCACTCTCACCGCTGTTGTCTTCAGCTCCAGCGCGTTCGGCTCGCTCGTGGCCGGGTTGGCTGTTGGAAGCGCGGCGGCGGTCGCGACCGCCGCGTTCGCTGCTGTCCTTGCGGAGAGGATGGTCCGCCGCCTCCGTGCCATGGGGGCTGGCTCTGTTCCGGGTAGCGTGGAGCCGGCGGTCAGATCGCGCTACCGGAGCTCGAGGTTCTGCACCGAGATTGACGACCTGGCGCGGACTATGGAAGCGCTGGCGCTGCGGGCACGGGTCGCGGACGAAGTGAGCGAACGGCACCGGCGTACGGCGGAGACCGCCTCGGCCGGCATGTTCGAGCTGCTGTCTGGCCTCGTCGCAGCTGAGGAGGGCGCGCGCGGTCAGCTGGCGGCGGAGCTGCACGACACCGTCGCGCAGTCGCTGGCACTCGCTCGGTCGTCGCTGTCGAGCGGAGATCCGGCGAGTCTGCTGCGGGCAGCGGAGTACGCCGACGACGCCGAGGAGCAGGTGCGTGCGGTCATGGCCCGAACCCGACCACCTGCACTGCGCGAGGGCGACCTTGCCGGAGCCGTCGCCAACCTCCGTGACGAGCTGCTGCAGCGCTATGGGCTCAGGGTCGACCTAGCGTGGCCAGAGATCGCGCACCCGCTTCCGCTGGCGACCGCGGTGACGATCTACCGATTCTTCCAGGAGGCCCTGCTCAACGTCGTCAAGCACGCCGACGTCGAGTGGGCTGAGGCACAGCTCGCGGTCGATGACTCGGGGATCGTCGCGACCGTCATCGACGCTGGGCCCGGCTTCGACCAGGATCTGGTGCGTCCGGTGAAGGGGCGCCACGTCGGCCTCGGGCTGTTGCGGGAGCGCGCACGGCTGGCCGGCGGGTCACTTGAGGTGTCGTCGATGCCCGCAGCCGGCACCGTCATCCAGCTGCGGCTGCCGCGTACCCCGATCGGGGGGCGCCTGGCTACCGGCGTAGCACCTGTGGAGGAAGCCTGCGCGACCAGTGCGGTCTCGACGGCGGTCGTCGTTCTGCGGTAGCCGTTCGCCCGCCGGTGGGCCCAACGCCGTTCGCCGGCTGTTGATCAGGTCCTGCTGCGACCCAGCGGGAGACGCGCGATGCCGTTCTGGGCCGGTGGCAGCCCGGCCATCGAGCAGAGGACGTCGCAGAACGCGGCGAGATGCCCGCCGAGGGACGGCCCGATCGGCGTCCACGAGCAGCGCAGCTCGACGTCGCAGCCGTCATCCTCGCCGGACATCATGCCGAAGCGCGAGGACGACGTCCGGGTGACGGTGCCACCCGCAGCAACATGGCCGGCATCGTGTTCGGCCAGCGCGTCGAGCAGCCAGGCCCAGCCGACCTCGGGCAGCAGGGGGTCGTTGCCGATGTCTTCCTCGACCTCGGCCGACATGAAGGCGACGATTCGGGAGGTGCCCTCCCAGGCGTCCTGGCCGGCCGGGTCGTGCAGCAGCACGAACCGCCCACCGGCCAGTTCATCGTCGCCGTGCAGCACCTCGGCGGCGAGCGCAAAGGAGTACGGGGCGAGGCGGC
Source organism: Mycobacteriales bacterium (assembly GCA_046590575.1). Lineage (GTDB taxonomy): Bacteria > Actinomycetota > Actinomycetes > BP-191 > BP-191 > DATLNF01. The sequence goes on from JBKJUS010000105.1 coordinate 3,346, forward strand.
CCGGGGCCGGGATCTCGCGGATCGTGACGGCGACGTCGACCTCCGCGGCGCGCAGGTCGGCGACGGCCGACCGGAACTCCTCGGGTGCCTCGTCTGGCTCAACCGTCATGGCCCCACACTAGGTCCGACCGAGCGGGCCGGCGGGTAACCCAGCCCGTTTCTCAAGGGCCGGGCGTGTCGCCGGCGAGCGTCGCTGATTTCAGCCGACATCGCGCCGCCTCCTGCGGCATGCAGGGCCCACCGGGTGTATAGAGACGGCGTGCGCACCCTGGAACGTCTGCACGTTCGGCTACTGGGCGGGCTTGAGATCGACGGCATCGAGTTGTCCGCGCTCGGTAGCCGAAAGGCCCGCCTGCTCGTCAAGCTGCTGGCATTGCGGCGGGGGGCGACGGTCCCGGTCGACTCCATCGCCGAGGCGCTGTGGGGAGACGAGCTACCCGCCAAGCCGGCTGAGCAGGTCGCCGTCCTCGTGAGTCGGCTGCGGCGCGTCCTCGACGCGGAACGCCTGGTGCACGCAGACGGTGGTTACGCGCTGCGAGCCGACTGGCTGGACGTCACCGCCCTCGACGACCTTGTGGGTGAGGCACATCGGCGCTTCGCGGCCGGCTCCTATGCTGCGTCCCGCGCGGCCGCTACTGCTGCGCTGGCGCTGATCCGGGGGCCCCTGCTGCCTGAAGAGGCAGACGCAGCGTGGTGTACGGCGCCGCGGGCGGCTGCCGAGCGCGCGGCTCAACGGGTCCGTGTGCTCGCAGCGGAGGCGGCGCTCGCGGCGGGCGACCCGGTGAGTGCGGCTGACCTGGCGGCGGCCGCACTCGATGCCGACGGTTATGACGAAGCCGCGCTGCGGCTGCTCATGACCGCTGCTGCTGCGGCTGGGCGTCCCGGCGCCGGCCTAGCCGCCTACGAATCGGTACGTCGGCGTCTCGACGCCGAGCTAGGTGTCCGTCCGGCGAGAGAAACCGAGGCTGGCTACCTCGCCTTGCTTTCGGAGGAGCCGGCCCTCCCATCGCCGCCGACGCGGCGGACCGGCCGGCGCGTGAGGCCCAACTTGCCCGGGCGTGCGGAGGAGCTGCGCTCTCTCGACGAGTCGCTGGAGCGGGCAGCGGACGGCCGGGTCCAGGTGGTGGAAGTCGCCGGCGAGCCCGGCAGCGGTAAGACGGCGCTGCTGACCGCCTGGACCGCGGGGCTCGGCGAGAACGCAACCTTGTTGGCCGCGCGCTGTGATCAGCTTGGCCGCGACCTCCCGCTGCAGCCGCTGCTGGATGCACTCGCCCTGCACCTGCGCCGCACCGACCGCGAGGCGGTACACCTGCTGGGCGCTGAGGCGCATCTGCTTGGTCCCCTGCTGGGTCTCGGCCCTATTACCCCCGACGCCGTCGAGGCGTACGCCGGTGAAGGTCTCGGGCCCACGCTGTTGTTCGTGGCGGTGCTCGACGTCATCGCGCGGCTCGCGGACCGGCAGCCGGTCGTGATCACGCTCGACGACGCACACCTTGCCGACTCGATGACCGTGTCGTGGCTCACCTGGGCGGCGAGTCGCCCAGCGGAGTCGCCGCTCCTTCTCGTCCTCGCGCGGCGCCCCGACGATGGCGGCGCGAAGCTGCCGCCGGCGCACACCACGCTCTGGCTCGGCGCGCTCGATCTCGCGGCGGCGGAGGAGGTGGTGGGGCGCGAAGCTGCTGCTCGGGTCTACGAACGCAGCGGAGGCAACCCGCTGTTTCTCGTCGAGCTGGCGCACTCCGACGACCCGTCAGCCCTGCCCGCTTCGCTCCGCGACGCAGTCGGCCAGCAGGTGGCCAGGGCCGGCACCGCGGTCGCTGCGCTCAAGGCCGCAGCAGTGCTTGGGCCGGACGTCGACCTCGATGTGTTGGCCTCGGTGCTCAACCGGCCGGCCGCCGGCCTGCTCGACGACCTCGAGGAGGGAGTACGGCGCCGGCTACTCGAGGAGCGCGGCGCTCGTTTCGGGTTTCGCCACGAGCTGGTCCGGGAGGCGTTGGCCGCCGACACCAGCGTCGCGCGTCGCGCGTTGTTGCACCGGGGTGCGGTCCACGCACTCGCCGCCCGCGACGATGCTGACCCTTTAGATATCGCCCACCACGCCAGACTCGCTGGCGACCTGGTGAGTGCGGCGCGGGCGCTGGGCGCCGCCGCAGCGGTTGCCTCCGCCCGCCTCGACCACGACGAGGCGCACCGTCTTCTTGACGAGGCGCTGACGCTTCGCGACGGCCCGGCCCTGCGTCGTCAGCGGGCCCGGGTACGCCTCATGCTCATGAGGTACACCGACGCGGCGGCCGACGCTGCGGCTGCTCTGTCGGCTGACCAGAGCGCAGACTCGTTCGAGGTCGCTGCCCAGACGGCTTATTACGCGCGGGACTTCCCCCGAGCTGCGACGCTGGCTGTGGAAGCCAGCCGGCGCGCTGACGAGCCGATGCAGCGGGCAAGATGCTTGGCGTTCGCCGGTCGGAGCTTGCACGCAGAGGGGGAGCTGACGGCTGCGGAGGAGCGGCTCACCGCGGCGTGGGTCGTGCCGGGTGCAGCCAGCTTGCTCGAGGTGCGGGTGTGGATCGGTGGGCTCCGGTTGCACCAGAGCCACCCCGAGGAAGCAGTCCGCCTCCTGCGGGACTCGGAGGAGACCGACGACCCGCTTCCCTTCACGCCGGTCATCGCATCGATGAACCGGGCACTCGCGAACGCCCAGCTGGGCCTGCCCTTGGACGCTCTCGCCGATCTTGACCGCATGGCCGAGCAGATCGAGCGCCGACAGCTGACCCGATACCACGGTCGAAGCGAGAACTGCCGGGCCTTTGTGCTGCGCAACCTCGGCTCGCTGGCGGAGGCGGACGAATGGAACGTGCGTGGCGCGGAGGGTGGCCGGGCGATCAGCCATGCCGAGCCGTTGGCGCACTCGTTGCTCGACCGGGTAGACGGCCGGCTCGAGGTGGGCGACCACGACACGGCGGCGGCGCTGCTGGCGGAGGCCGCGCCGCTGCAGGCGACACCGCACGCCTACCGCTGGCGACACGTCCTTCGGGCGCACCTCCTGCACGGGCGCTTCGCGATGGCGACGGGCGACGCGGCTAGCGCCGAGGAGCAAGCAGAGCTGGTCCTTGCCGATGCGCTCGGACGGGGAGTCGCCCGCTACGAAGTGCTGGCCCGCTTGCTGCTCGCGCAAGCGCGGCACGCGCAGCACCAGCGGGTAGATCGGGCTGCGATCGCCCAGGATCTCCAGGCGCTCGGCCCACTCGCCGGGCTCGATGCCTGGCGGGTGACTCTCGACGTCGCCGCGGACTTCGCAGTGGTTCCATGGCGCAGGCTGGGGGAGACGCGGGTCGAGCTGCTCGCGACAGCGGCTGGTCAACGCGGTCCGGCGCTGCGCGCGTACGCCGCACAGCGTCAGGTACGGAGATAGTGCTTGCCCTCCCGGACTCGGGATGCCCACCATTCGAGCTCGGCTTCCTGGCCCGGCCAGGTCTTCGACCAGCCAAGCTGGAGGAAGCCCCCGAGCAGCGTGAGCGCGAGCTGACGGTCCCACCATCGGTCCGTGTCGACGTCGAGGACTTCAAGGCTGGCTCGGTACGCCGCGATCGCTGACTCCTTCGGCTCGGGGAGCCGGTCGCAGTTGACCGCGAGGTACCACGCCAGATCGAAGGTGGCGGGACCCGCGCCGGGCCGGTCCCAGTCGAAGAGGATGGTGCGCCCATCTGGGTGCCAGCCCAGGTTGCCCATTTTCCAGTCACCCTGCAGAAACGTCCAAGGCGACGTCGCAAGGGCGCTGACCAGCGGCCACGGGTCGTCGAGCAGAGGGTCTATGACATCGGCGACATCGGGCGACTGCGAACGCAGCTGGGCCCAGCCCTCGACCGCGATCCGCGGGACGCCGCCCGGTTCGGCGCGCGACGCTTCGTATGTCATCGACGCTCGCCCGAACATGCTGTATGCCGTCGCCAGTGGCGTGAAGCCGCACGTGTCCTGCCAGCCCCAGAAGCTCGCATGCAGCGCAGCCATGTGGGCGAGGAAGCCGCGGTGCTGCACCATCGTCACCGGCGCGTCCTCGGGGATCAAGAAGGGGGTGATGTCGCGCATCAGCAGGGCCGCGCCGTCGAGACCACGCGCAGCACCGACGACGGTGTGGTCGATGCAGCCGGGCACCTTGTCGTACAGGCCGTTCTCCCAAAGGGCGACCGCGCGCACGCCGACGTCGCCGCCGACGCGTAGCACCCAGTCGCTTGCGTAGTCGAAGCGCTTGAGCACGAAGGGTTCGCCATGGATCACCACGCGCTCGAGCCGGGCACCCGACTTGCCGTCCGCGTGCGAGAGCGGCTCGCAGCTGGTCGCGCCCGCGATGAGCTCGGCCACCGAGCTGGCTACGCGGCGGCTGGTCATCTCAGACGTGAGCATGCCGCGCCTCCTCCATCTGCGCGAGTAGCGATGCCGGCCACCTGCCGCCGCAGAACGCCGTGTCGTGGACGATGCGGTCACCTTCGACGTGCAGGATGTGCGCCTGGTGGGCGGCGTGCGGCACGCCGTGCTCGGTCCACGTGAGGGTGAACTCCACGAGCTCGCCGCCTTCGATCGGCGTACGGCGAAGCGTTTCGAACTCACCGGGGTCGGCATACCACGCGCCGAGCTGCGCCTCGATGTGAGCGCGACCGTGCACCTCGAAACGCCACCCGGGGACGGTCGCGTCGAGGACTGCCTCGTCGGCGAAGGCATCGGCCGAGCTGATCCGAGTGTCGGTCACTGTGTTGAGGAAGCGGTCGACGGCGGTGCTCATGATGCTCTCCCTGAGGTCGGATGCGACCGACTGTCGACGTGCGACCTTGCAGTCGCCTTGCAGTCGCCGAGGCTGACGGCTGCAGGCGCACTGCAATGGCGGGCACCCATGGTGCTCCTGGCCGATCGGCCACACCACGAGGAGGAATCATGGCGATTGACCAGGAACGGCTCGACGGGCTCGTCGGGCAGCTCGCAGGCGAATTCGGAGTGGCGTTCAGTGCCGCAACGATGGTGCTCGGTGACCGGCTCGGTCTTTATCAGGCCATGGCCGGAGCGGGGCCGATCAGCCCCGCCGAACTGGCCCGACAGACTGGCACCGTCGAGCGGCTGATCGCCGAGTGGCTAGCCGGCCAGGCTGCTTCGGGCTACGTCGACTACGACCCGGCGACCGGAAGCTATGAGCTGACCGAAGAGCAGGCCGCTGTGTTCGCTGCCGAGAACGAGCCGTCGTTCATGCTCGGCGCGTTTCAGATCGTCGCGTCCACGCTGCGCGACTTGGACAAGATCGAGGCGGCCTACCGCGGCGACGGGGGGCTGGGCTGGCACGAGCACGACGCACTGCTGTTCGTGGGAACCGAGCGACTCTTCCGGCCTGGCTATGCAGCCAACCTGGTCACCAGCTGGGTCGGCGCTCTCGACGGAGTCCGCGCCAAGCTCGAGGCCGGCGCGACGGTGGCAGACGTCGGCTGCGGGCTGGGCGCCTCGACGATCCTGCTGGCTCAGGCCTTCCCGCGCTCCACCTTCGTCGGTTTCGACTTTCACACCGAGTCGATCGACCTGGCGCGGAAGGCGGCGGCCGAGGGGGGCGTGTCCGACCGCGTCCGCTTCGAGGTGGCCGGCGCTTCGTCGTATCCGGGCACGGGCTACGACCTCGTCGCGGTCTTCGACGCGCTGCACGACCTCGGCGACCCGGTCGGCGCCGCGCGTCATATCTTGTCGACGCTCGCGCCCGACGGCACCTGGCTGCTCGTCGAGCCAAGCGCCGGGGACCGGATCGAGGACAACTTCAATCCGGTCGGCCGGATCTTCTACAGCGCCTCCGCGATGATCTGCGTCCCGTCGTCGCTCGCTCAAGACGTGGGCCTCGGTCTCGGCGCGCAGGCGGGTGAGATCCGGATCCGTGAAGTCGTGACGCAGGGTGGTTTCACCCGGTTCCGCCGGGCTGCAGAGACGCCGTTCAACCTCGTTTTTGAGGCGCGGCCCTAGCAGAGAAGCCTGCCCGGCTACCGGAGCGGGCCCAATTAGGGTGACCTGGTGCCCAACCGCTGTGCTGCCCAGACGGCCCGCTGATGGCGCTTCTCGCTCTGGTGTCGAGCCTGTTGTGGGGGACCGCCGACTACCTCGGCGGCGTCCTGGCCCGCCGGCGGCCAGCGCTGCTCGTCGTGGCCGGGGTGCAGATCGTCGGTCTGCTGCTTGCCGGCGCCCTGCTCGCGCTTCGCCGGGACGCGCCGGTTGGCTCCTACCTACTTCTCGCTGTGGCCGCGGGGGTCGCCATCGCGGTAGCTCTCAGTTCGTTCTACCAGGCGCTGGCAGTCGGCACGATGGGGGTCGTCGCGCCGGTGGCAGCCACCGGCGTTGCCGTACCCGTGGTGGTCTCGTGGGTGCAGGGCGACCGGCCGGCCGCCTTGGCGGTCCTGGGGATGATGCTCGCCGCGACGGGGGTAGTCCTGGCGTCCGGCCTCGAGCTGCATCGGGGCCGGGCCAACCTCGTGGCGTTCGGGTTGGCCGTCGTGGCCGCAGTCGGCTTCGGCTCCGTGTTGGTGCTCATTGACCGGGCCACGTCGGCCGACCGCAGCAGCACGCTGGCTGTCCTCGTCACGATGCGCGGCACCGGCGCGGTGCTGGTCGGAGCGGCCATGGTGGCCCGCCGTACGCCGGTCTCGTTGGGTCGGGCCGACCTGCCGTCGATCGTGGTTGCCGGAACCTGTGACCTCGGCGCGATCGGCCTCTACGCGGTGGCGGCGGGCGGCGATGCGGACCTCGCAGTCGTGGCAGTGCTGGCTTCCCTCTATCCGGTGGTCACAGTCCTGCTGGCGCGGCGGCTGCTCGCGGAGCGGATGAGCCGGTCGCAGGTGGTCGGTGTTGTCGCTGCCCTCACCGGCGTGGTGGTGATCGCCGGCAGTGGGGCGACCGGATGACAGGTCGGGAGGTGGACGACCCCGCGGTGTCGAAACGAACGAGGTGCGCCGCATCGCCGCCGTTCTCGCAGTTCTCCTGGGTCTGACCGGGCTGCCGGCTGCCTGGGCTGCGAAGCCAGGCGAGGTGCTTGTCCTACGGGGTTCGCGCAGCGCCGCCGCTGAACTCGTCCTGCGTCGTACGACGACCTTCGAGGCCGGGGGGACGGAGCCGTCCCGGGCGATGAGCGCTCGGGTGGGCGGGACTTTTGCGGGTTTCGTCGTACAGCGTGCTGACGGCAGCGTCGCGGTCGGTGGCGTCATCGCGGCCGGGTTCGCTTTCGACGGCGAGTCGGCGCCGTTGGTCTTCGGCGAGGGCTTCGACGCCGTGCGACTCCCAGCGGGGCGCTACCGCGTGACCTTGCTGGCCAATGGGCCGAGCGAGGTGCGGGTGCCGTTACGCGGCGTCGACCGGTCCATCGTCCTGGCGCCGCGGCAACCGGCGGACGTTCGGGGCGATCTGGTGCGGCACCGCCTTTCGCCTGGCGCACCGGTGTCGCTGGCGCGGGTGCCGATGACCGTCGGCGCGGCGTCCACGGTGCTGCTCGCGTCGGCCCAGTCCTACCCGGCCGGAGTGGCGACGGCCGATGACCTCTGCCTGGCGCGTCCGGGTACCACGTGCGCCACTGGTGCGGTGTCGGGCGGGACGGGTGTTGTCGTCGGTGGCGGAGGGGGCCGCCTCACGACGATCCAGGCGCTCTACATCTACCCCGGGCAAACGCCGGCGGGGGGCTACGACGCCGTCTTCGCCAGCGCGGGGGTGGGTGTGGCCGATCAACTGTCGGTCTTCGCGTTGCGCATCGGCTGACCCTTCCTCGGGCTGCCGCGGCGCCCGAGGCGTGGCACCATCCCTGTCGTGACCTCCCCGATCGCCGACTCTGCCTTCCTGCGTGCCTGCCGCCGCGAACCCGTGCCGCATACGCCGGTCTGGTTCATGCGCCAGGCCGGCCGGTCGCTGCCTGAGTACCGTGCGCTGCGCGTCGGAACGTCCATGCTCGACAGCTGCATGCGCCCCGAGCTGGTCACCGAGATCACTTTGCAACCGGTGCGCCGGCTGGGCGTCGACGCCGCCATCCTCTTCAGCGACATCGTGCTTCCGCTTCAGGCGATCGGCGTTGGCTTGGACATCAAGCCGGGTGTCGGCCCGGTCGTCGACGAACCCTTTCGCGGTCCGGCCGACCTCGCTCGGCTGCGCCCGCTCGAGCCGGACGTCGACATCCCGTACATCAGCGAGGCAGTTCGGCTGCTGGTCAAGGAGCTCGAGGTGCCGCTCATCGGCTTCGCCGGCGCGCCGTTCACCCTCGCCAGCTATCTCGTCGAAGGTGGACCCTCGAAGACCCACAGCCGCACCAAGGCCTTCATGTACACCGACCCGGCCGGGTGGTCGCGGCTGCTCGACGTGCTCGGCGGCATCACCGTGTGCTTCCTCCGAGCGCAGGTCGCGGCAGGGGCCAGCGCCGTCCAGCTCTTCGACTCGTGGGCCGGCGCCCTGTCGGCTGCCGACTATGAGCGCCACGTGCTGCCGGCGTCGCGTCGGATCTTCGACGAGCTGGCCGACCTGAGGGTGCCGCGCATCCACTTCGGTGTGGGCACCGGGGAGATCCTCGGGCTGATGGCCTCGGCAGGGGCGGATGTCGTCGGCGTCGACTTCCACCTGCCGATCGACGAGGGCGCGCGTCGGATCGGTCCGGGCAAAGCTGTGCAGGGCAACCTCGACCCGGCGGTCGTGCTGGCGCCGTGGGAGGTGGTCGCCGAGCGCACCCTCGACGTGCTCGACCGGGCCAAGGGATTCGACGGTCACATCTTCAACCTCGGTCACGGGGTGCTGCCCGAGACCGACCCCGACGTGCTGCGCCGTGTCGTTGATCTCGTCCACGAGACGACGACCAGGTGAGCGTGTGACGGAGCGGGTCGGCGTGCTCGTGATGGCCTATGGGACGCCTCGGGACCGTGACGACATCGAGGCCTACTACACCGACATCCGGCGCGGCCGCCCACCCGAGCCGCAGCAGCTCGCGGACCTGACCACCCGGTACGACGCGATCGGCGGCACCTTTCCGCTGCGGGCGATCACCGAGACGCAGCTCGACGGCATCCAGTCGGCCCTCGATGTCGTGGAGCCGGGGCGTTACGCCGTCGTGCTGGGCACCAAGCACTCCCAGCCGTCGATACTCGAAGGCGTGGGGGCGCTCGCCGCCGACGGCTTGGACCGGGCAGTCGGGCTCGTCCTAGCGCCGCACTGGTCCACCGTTTCGATTGGTCAGTACGCCGCGAAGGCAGCTGCGGCCGGCGAGGACCATGGGGTGACCGTGGGAACAGTGCCCTCGTGGCACCTGCTCCCGGCGTACGTCGACTTCCTCGCCGGGGCCGTTGCCGACGCGTTGACTGAGGTGCCCGGGGCCGAGGTCGTCTTCACTGCCCATTCGGTGCCGGAGCGGGTGGTGGCCATGGGTGACCCTTACCCGGCTCACGTGGCGGAGACAGCTCGTGCCGTCGCCGAGCGGCTTGCGCTGACCACCTGGTCCGTCGGCTGGCAGAGCGCCGGTCGCACTGCCGATCCCTGGCTGGGGCCCGACGTGCTGGACATCGTGCGAGACCGAGCGGAAGCGAGGTCAGCGGGCGTAGTGATTTGCGCGTGCGGCTTTGTTGCCGACCACCTTGAGGTGGCCTATGACCTCGACATCGAGGCGGCTGGACTGGCCCGCAGCCTTGGTCTGCCGTTCGCGCGGACCCGATCCGTCAATGCCGACCACGAGGTGATGTCGGCGCTTGCCGACCTCGTGCGGCAGGCGGCCGGGGAGCAGGGCGGCGCCGCGTAGGCTCAACTGGTGTCTGCCCCCATGACCCGCAACGCCATGTGCCGGCTCGCCTTGCTCGGCGCGGTATGGGGTACCAGCTTCCTCTTCATCAAGGTGGCCCTCGAGGGCTTGGCGCCTCTCCAGGTCGCCCTGGGCCGGACTCTGGCCGGCGCTGCAGTCCTGTGGGTGATCGTCGTCATCCGGCGCCTGCCGGTGCCGAGGGACCGAAGCCTGTGGGGGCGTGTCGCAGTGCTCTCCCTCGTGGCCAACGTCATTCCGTTCTACGCCTTCGCCTGGGCCGGGGAGCGCATCTCCAGCGGGGTGGCCGGTGTCTACAACGCCACCACTCCGCTGATGACGCTGGTCATCGCCATCGTCTTCCTCCCCGAGGAGCGGCCGAGTCGGGAGCGGCTGATCGGCCTGCTGCTGGGTTTCGTCGGTGTCGTGGTGGTGCTCGGACCTTGGCGCGGTTTGGACCAGGCGAATCTGTTGACCGGACAGCTCGCCGCTCTTGGTGCGGCGGCGTCGTACGGCGTCGGCTTCAATGTCACCCGCAGAATGCTCTCCGGCACGGGCGTCTCGCCGCTGGTCCTAGCGACCTGTCAGCTCACTGCCGCAGCGGCGATCCTGGGTGTGATCACGCCCGTGGTGTCACGAGAGACCATGACGCTCACTCCGCGGGTAGTGCTGTCGATGATCGCGCTCGGAGCGCTTGGTACCGGCATCGCGTTCGCGCTCTACCACGGGCTAATCCGCGACGTCGGCGCCACCAGTGCGTCGATGGTCACCTTCGTCATCCCTCTCGTCGCCGTGGCGCTGGGAGTGGCAGTGCTGGACGAGCCGCTCGGCTGGAACCTCTTTGCCGGCGGCGCGATCGTCATCGTCGCAGTCGCCCTTGCAGAGGGTCGATTGCGCCGGCGGACCGCTAGCAGTGCCACGGTGACCGACCTGACATCCGACCTCGTCCCGGTCCCCCCGCGCTGAGCAGCGAGATGTCGCGCGCGTCGATATGCGTCGTCGGTGGTGGCATTTCCGGGCTGGCCTGCGCCCATTCACTGCAGCGGGACGCTGCTGACATGGCCGACGTCGTCGTACTCGAAGGCTCGGCGCGGGTCGGCGGGCTGCTGCACTCATCGTCGGTCGGCGGCCTGTCGGTCGACGCCGGCGCTGACGCCTTCCTGGCCCGGGTGCCTGAGGGGGAGCGGCTGGCCCGCCAGGTCGGACTCGGTGATCTGCTGGTCGCACCCAGCACCGGACTGGCGCACGTGTGGGTGGGTGACCGGTTGCGGCGCCTCCCGTCGGGCACTCTGCTCGGCGTCCCGGAATCGTTGCGTTCGCTGCGGGGCAGCGGGGTGCTCTCACATCGTGGTCTCCTTCGCGCGGCCGCCGACCTCATGCTCCCCATCACTGCGCGCGACGGGGATGTCAGCGTGGGTGAGATCGTGCGCCGGCGGCTTGGGCGAGAGGTCGTGGACCGCCTCGTCGACCCGCTGCTCGGCGGGGTTTACGCCGGCCGGGCCGATGACCTGAGTCTCAACGCGACGGTGCCGCAACTGGCTACGGCGTTGATCGGGCAGCGGTCCATGATGCGTGCTGTCCGCGCCCGGTCAGCCGAGTCGGTGGGTGACGTCGCTCCGGTCTTCCAGTCGCTGGACGGGGGACTGGGCCAGCTCCCCCTCGCGATCGCGCGGTTACTGGGCGACGCCGTACGCCTCTCGTCGCGCGCCGCCCTGATCGAGAGGGTGGGCAACGCCTGGCGCGTCACATTGGTCGGCGGCAGGGCGCTGGTCGTGGATGCCGTCGTCGTCGCGACGCCGGCACCCGCGGCGAGCGCGCTGCTGCGCTACGCCGCGCCGGTGGTGGCCACCGAGCTGGTGGCGATCCGGACCGCGTCGGTAGTGATCGTCACCTTCGCGCTACCGCGCGGGGCGCTGGCCGCAGCGCCCGAGGGCAGCGGCTTCCTCGTGCCGACGACCGAAGGTCGGCTGATGAAGGCGTGCACCTTCTCCTCAGCCAAGTGGTCGCACCTCGACCGCGGCGACGTCACGATCGTGCGGTGCTCGGTGGGACGGGCCGGCGAGCCAGCGCCGGACGACGACGACGAGATCGTGGCGCGCCTGCTCGCTGAGCTGCGGGTCGTGGTGGGCCTGACCGCAGCCCCGGTCGACGTTCGGGTGTCGCGGTGGAACGACGCGCTACCGCAGTACGCCGTCGGCCACGTTGATCGAATCGCCCGGGTCGGCGCTGCCCTGGACGGTCTGCCCGGGCTCGCTCTGGCCGGCTCGGCGTACGACGGCGTCGGGGTGCCCGCGTGCATCCGCTCCGGGGAGAAGGCCGCCGCGATCGTCGTCGCCCATCTGCGCACCTCCCGCCGCTGACGCCGGCAGCCGACGGAACGGCTAGTAGCCGAAGGCGGTGATGTCCGCTATTGCCGCGCCGAGCAGCCCGACAACGAGCAGGGCGCCGGCCCGGCGGGTGTGAACGAAGGCGATGGCGGCGAACCACAGCGGCCACACAGGGAAGCCCTCGGGCGGGATGTCGGGTCGTGGCTCGCGGAGCGGCTGCAGTGTCTTGACCAGCACCGGTAGGGCGCCGATCACCGCCAGCGACGGCCAGGGCAGCGCGCCGCCGAGCACGCAGGCGACCACGGCCACGTAAAATCCGACGATGAGCGCCCGGGTGAGGACACGGGCCCGATCCTCTCCGAGCATCACCGGCAGCGTCCGTACACCCGCCGGCGCGTCCCACGGGATCTTGTCGATGTGCTTGCCCATCAGCACTGCGGTGCACAGCAGGCCGTAAGGGATGGACGCGGCGATGACCGCCCAGGGGACCTCGCCGACCGCGGAGTAGTAGGTGCCGCCGACCATCAGCGGCCCCCACACGATGAGAACGTCGGGTTCACCAAGTCCGCGCTTCTTCAGCCGCAGCGGCGGAGCCGTGTAGGCAGCGCTGAGCAGGAATCCGCTGACTGCGAAGGCCAGCACCGGCCAGCCGCGGACCGAGAACAACACCAGGCCGATCGCGAGATCGGCGACGTTGACCGCAAGAGCGGCGAGGGCCAGCCCTCGCCGGGTGATCATGCCGGAGAGGATCGGGTGCGGGGCGTAGAGGGCTCGCGGATAGCTGCTCGTGTCGAGGCCGACCTCGCTGTCGAAGAGGTCGTTCATCAGGTTGTTCGACACGTGCGCCAAGGTGATCCCGAGCAACGCCAGCGCGAAGTAGCCCGCGTGGAAACCCTCCTGTCGTACAGCGAGGAGGCCGGCCACCAGCCCCGCGGTCAGTGTCATCGGGAGCACCGCGGCACGGGTCAGCACCAGCCACTTCGACACCGGGTCGAGCCGCTGGTCGGGGCCGAGCGCCGGCGGGTTGGTCGTGCGGAGCACCTCACGCCAGCGGGCCAACAGGGCTGTGTCGCGCGTACCCACCACTACGTCGGTCATGGTTCCAGGGTAGCCGCGGCAGGATTGCCGACGTCGAATGCAGAATGAAGCGGCATGACTCGTCCTCGCCTCGTCCTGTCCGCTGCCTGCGCCCTGCTCGTGCTCGCCGGTGGCCTCTCCACCTCCGACGCCGCACCGTCCCGGTCAGCCGCCACGGGGCGGCCCGCCGCCACGACCGGAGCGCCTCGCGACTACACCAAGATTGGTGGGCTCTCGGTCGCGCGCTTCGCGACCGTCAAGGAGTCGATGATGGTGAAGATGCCGGATGGGCCGAGCCTGTACGTCGAAGTCACCCGGCCCAAGGCCGCGGGTCGCTACGGCGTCATCCTCGAGCTGTCGCCGTACCACGGCGGAGCAGGCAGCCGTGAAGGCACTCGGATCCTGCCTGGGCCGGTCGACGCCGACGACAACAAGATCGGTCTGACGGGCTACTTCGCGCCACGGGGTTACGCCGTCGTGATGGTCGACCTGCGCGGCACCGGTAAGTCCCAGGGCTGCCTGGACCACATGGGTCCTAAGGACCAGAAGGACGCCAAGACCATTGTTGAGTGGGCGGCGAAGCAGCCGTGGTCCAACGGCCGGGTGGGGATGACCGGGCACTCCTACGTCGGTTCGACCCCGCAGATGGCCGCTGCCCAGAACCCGAAGGGCCTGGTCACCATCGTGCCCAGCGCGGGCCTCGCCGCGATGTACCACCACGAGTTCCAGCAAGGGGTGCCGTACAGCTTGCAGTGGGCCGGCCCGTTGGTCGCGTACGAGCAGATCGCGATCGACCGTCACCTGCCCGGCGGCGACAACTTCGGTCGCGACATGCAGTATTTCGGATGTGGGATGACACAGTCTGCTGCCGTCACTGGTGAGGCCTACTTCAGCGGCGCCGAGGTCGCTTGGCACAAGGAGCGCGACTTCCGTAAGGGAGCGGCCGCGTCGAAAATTCCGATGTTCGTCATCCACGGCACCAACGACAACGCCGCGCGCATCGCGGCGCTCGACTGGTTCCACGCCCGCGGCGGACGTCCTGGCGACAAGGCGTGGATCGGCCAGTGGGACCACGGCAGCGGCTGCTGCCCCAACACCCGCGAGAGCCACTGGACGTTCGCTCTGCACGCGTGGTTCGACAAGCAGCTGTTGCAGCGCAATGTCGACACCGGCCCGCCTGTCGAGGTCTTCCTCAACGACGGCCGGATCTTCACCCCGACCTCGTGGCCGGCCGCGCCGTCACGCGCGCTGACCTTGCACGCCAACGGTGGCAAGCTCGGCGAGCTGGCCGACGAGGCCGGCACCGTCCGCTTTCGCGCCAACCCGTCGGGAGGTGAGTTCTCCGCCGACTCCGCTGTCTTCTCCATGGCGCCACTGGCCAAGGAGATGCTGATCGCCGGCATCCCGACGATGAAGCTCGTCACCGCGGTGTTGGGGGAGCGGATTCACATCAACGCGACGCTGTACGACGTGTCGCCGGACGGCGAACGAGACCGGATCTCGATGAGCGGGTGGGCCATCCAGCCGGAGCTGCGCAACGGCAATGACAAGCCGGCTCCGGTGGTGCCTGGCCAAAAGATGACGATCCCGCTGGTCTCGCAAGCAGTCGCCCACGTGCTGGCCAAGGGCCACTCACTGGAGTTGCGGATCCAGTCCACCCACCCGGACAAGGTGCCGACCTTCGCAGCGGGTGCCGTGATCGACATCTTCACCGGCGAGGGAGGCACGGAGTTCACCATCCCGGTGCACGACGGCGCCCGCCTTTATGCCGACCCGCTCCCCGACGCCGTCGTCGTCCGGTAGCTGTAACCCCACCGCCCACCCTCCCGCGCCCACCCTCCCGCGCCCACCCCCCCCACCCTCCCACCCCTCGCGACTTCACCCACTGAAACCACCTCAATCGGCGCCGGTAGGCGCCCTTTCGGGTGGATTCAGTGGGTGAAGTCGCGAGGGGTGGGGTGGGGTGCGCGACAATGAGGACATGACTGAGTCGAAAAAGTCTGCCCGCGAGCTCAACGACGAACTGCTCTACACCAGCTACTGCGTCTTTCGGGCCCGCACGGACGCTGCCCGGCTGGCCGATGACGGACGGGAGAGCGCTGCGGCGGAGGTCACCGCGCTCTTCGAGGGCCTGGCGGGCAAGGACGTCTACACCCGTGGCACCTACTCGGTCTCTGGCTACCGTGCCGACGCCGATCTGCTCATCTGGTGGACCTGCCCGGACCCCGACGCACTGCAGTCGGCGTACACCCGCTTCCGGCAGACCCGGCTCGGCCGCTCGATGGAGCCGGTGTGGTCTGTTGTCGGCCTGCACCGGCCGGCGGAGTTCAACAAGAGCCACATCCCGGCCTTCGTGAAGCGTGAGGACCCGAAGCGCTACGTCTGCGTCTACCCGTTTGTCCGATCACTTGAGTGGTACCTGCTACCGGCCGACGAGCGTCGGGACATGCTCGCTGAGCACGGCAAGATGGCCCGCGAGTACCCCGACGTGCGGTCCAACACTGTGGCCTGCTTCGCGCTGAACGACTACGAGTGGCTGCTCGCCTTCGAGGCCGACGAGCTGCACCGGATCGTCGACCTGATGCGCCACCTCCGCGGTGCGGAGGCCCGCCGGCACACTCGGGAGGAGCTGCCGTTCTACACCGGCGTACGTCGACCGCTCGCGGAGATCGTCACCGACCTGCCGTGACCGCGCCAATCACTCCGCCGAAGACCTACTCCGGCTTGAAGATGACGTTGGCGATTATCGCGGCCATCTCCGTCGTCGCCCTGGCGGTCAACGTCCTCGGCTACCGCCTCCTGCCGCAACCTTCCGAACGCCCGCCACCCGTGGTCACCACGATCAGTCCGTCGCCGTAGCAAGAATCTGCTCCCGGAGGATGTCGCCGTGGCCGGCGTGGCGGGCCAGCTCCTCGATCATGTGCAGGTAGATCCAGCGCAGCGACAGCTGTCCGAGACGGTGATGCGTGGCCAGGTCGTCCAACGCGTAGCTCGCTGCGGTCTTGTCCGCGTCGGACCACGCTCTCCGGTAGTCGGCGGCGACCGAGTGAACCGTGTCGTCGTCGCTCAGAATGAACGTCGTATCGATGTCATCCGGCAGGCCCAGCTCCGCACGCGTGCGACCGGCGAGTGCGACGTCGAACCACACCCGCTCGACGAAGGCCGCGTGCTTGACCAGGCCGAGCAGCGTCGTCAGCGACGGAACCAGCGATCGCCTGGCCTGCTCCTCCGTGAGACCGTCGAGCAGGCTGACGACCTCGCGCCGGTTGTCGGAGAGGCACGCCTCGATCTGCTCACGCTCACCACCCGTCAGGGCGGCAACTGCGCGGTCCTCGTGTTCCACTGAGGGCACCTCCCGAGCACCGAGGGTCACGATGCCCGACCCGACCGCGACCCTATCCAAAGTCTCCGGATTGCCGATCGTCTACAGATCTGGCGGACTTTTCGGAGCAGTGGCAGCTCGCCTAGTTGCTAACGTCTACGTCCATGGCCAGCCCGTACATCGAGATCGAGGTCGACACCCCGACGGGTATGCGTACCGTCAAGGTGACCAACCCGGACAAGGTCTACTTCTCCGCGCTCGGCGTCGACGGTGGGACGAAGCGTCACCTCGTCGAGTACTACCTGTCGGTTGCCGACGGCGTGGTACGTGGGCTCTTCGAGCGGCCGACCGTCCTCAAGCGCCACCCGGATGGCGCGGAGGGTGAGGCGATCTACCAGAAGCGCGCACCTGAGCACCGACCCGACTGGGTGCAGACCGCACTGGTCGAGTTTCCCAGCGGGCGGCATGCCAATGAGCTCTGCCCGGTCGATGCGGCGCACATCGCCTGGGCGGCCAACCTCGGCACACTGGACTTCCATCCTTGGCCGTCCCGGCGCGGTGACACCGAGCACCCGGACGAGTTGCGCATCGACCTCGACCCGCAACCTGGCACCGGGTACGACGATGTGCGCGCCGTGTCGGCGTGCGTCCGCGAAGTCTTCGACGAGCTTGGTTTCACGTCGTACCCGAAGACCTCGGGATCGAAGGGGCTGCACGTCTACCTGCGACTCAAGCCCCGGTACACGTTCCTGCAGTGCCGCCGTGCGGCTCTCGCCGTGGCCCGCGAGGTGGAGCAGCGGATGCCCGATGTGGCGACGAGCGCCTGGTGGAAGGAGGAGCGGGGCGAGCGGGTCTTCCTCGACTACAACCGGATGGCTCGCGACCAGACCATCGCGTCGGCTTACTCGGTGCGGGCCCGCAGGGAGGCGACGGTGTCCGCGCCGCTGACCTGGGATGAGGTGCCGGACGCGGAGATCGCGGACTTCACGATCGCCACCATGCCGGCCCGTTTCGCCGAGCTGGGCGACGTGCACGCGGCGATCGACGACGTCGCACATGATCTTGAGCCGTTGCTCGAGCTGGTAGAGCGACACGAGAAGGACCTTGGCCTCGCCGACGCCGCGTACCCGCCACAGTTTCCGAAGATGGAGGGTGAGCCGCTGAGAGTCCAGCCGTCTCGCAAGAAGCGGGCGACATGACCACCGTCGTAGGCAACGGTACGGCGAGGCTCATCCCGGACGAAGGTCTACAACGTCACCGACCCAGAGTCGCGCAGAGCGCCAAACCCGGGCACACTGCGGGCACCCGGCCCAACCAGGAGGCGATCAGCAGTGGCTGAGCCCGACACCCACCAGGTGGTCATCTCGGAACAGCGTTCCGGCAGTGACCGTCGTTCCGCCACCGACCGACGGTCGGTCAAGCGACCGACATCGTCGAAGCGTCCGGCTCGGGCGGAGATCGGCGCGTTTCTTCGGAAGCACTTGCTCCCGGACGTCGAAGACGTCTCCAACGAAGTGGAAGCCTGAGCTACCAGCATGGACACCTGAGTGTCCGTCATCCACACCGAGCGCTTAGTGTTGCGGCCCTGGCGGAAGAGCGACCTCGACGCCTACTTCGACATCTACTCGAGACCCGAGGTGATGCAGTGGCTGGGCACGTCTCGGCAGCCGCTGGCGACGCGGGAGGAAGCCGTCGAACGGCTGGCGGGACGCACTGAGCCTGACCCCCACGGCCCGCCGTACGGCGTGTGGGGCGTGTGCGAGAGAGGGCGCGACCTCCCGCTTGGCTCGGTTCTGCTCAAACTGCTGCCCTGGTCTGCTGCGCTCGATCCCGTTCCGCGCGAGCAGGATGCCGAGATCGGCTGGCACCTGCATCCGGACGTGTGGGGTAGGGGGTACGCGACCGAGGTCGCTCAGGTGATCCTCGCCCGCGCATGGGCGCACGGTCTCGCGACGGTCCACGCAGTCACCTATCAAGACAATGCTCTCTCGCAGGCGGTGTGCCGCCGGCTGGGGATGACCTACGCCGGCCGCACCAACCGCTACTACGACGTCGAGCTTGACCTGTTTGAGATAGGTCCCGCCTCGGCCGCTGCTCGGACCTGATCCGCACCAAAGGGGCAGGTGGTGAGAAGGATCAGGGTGGGTCAGATGTCGAAGAGGTCAGCGAGTTCGGCGGCGGGCACGACCTCGAGCTGGTCGTAACGGCACTCGGTCGGCGTCTTGTCCGGACGCCACCGCCGCCACTGCGCGACGTGCCGAAAGCGGGCACCGGCTTCGAGCTGGTCATAGGCGACCTCGACGACGCGCTCAGGTCGTAACGGCTCCCAGGACAGGTCCTTCTTGGCATTCCAGCGCGACGGTGCGCCACCGGGCATCCGTCCACCACCGCTGGTCGCCGCTGCCCAGGATGCCCACGGGTGACCGTCGATCGCACCCTCTCGCAGTGGTGCGATCTCCTCGAGCAGCTCGGCTCGCCGGGCCATGGAGAACGCCGCGACGACGCCGACGTGGTGCAGCACGCCGTCATCGTCATGCAGCCCGAGCAACAAGGACCCGACTATCGGGCCGCTCTTGTGAAAGCGGAAGCCAGCCACCACGCAGTCGGCCGTGCGCTCCGGCTTCACCTTCGCCATCACCCGCTCGTCCTCCCGGTAGGGCAGATGGAGCGGCTTGGCCATCACTCCGTCGAGCCCGGCACCTTCGAATCGGGCGAACCAGTCCTGCGCCTTTGCCAGATCGGTTGTCGCCGGCGTCAGGTACACGGGCGGGTGTAAGCCGGCGAGCGCCGACACCAGCAGTTCGCGACGCTCGGTCAGCGGTGCGCTGCGCAGGTCGCGCTCATCGAGGGCGAGCAGGTCGAAGGCGATGTACGACGCGGGAGTCTCGGCCGCGAGGCGTCGTACTCGTGACTCGGCCGGGTGGATGCGCTGCTGCAGCGCCTCGAAGTCCAGCCCACGCGCAGACGGCACGACGATCTCGCCGTCGACG